>DKBA01000053.1 GCA_002450985.1 Acidimicrobiia bacterium UBA6912 | reverse complement strand
ACCGTCGACGCGTACGACGGCGCGGTGCACCTCTACCGCACCGAGGTGGGGGGAGCCAACGACCCGATCCTCGATACGTGGGAGTCGGTCTATCCGGGCCTCATGGAGCCCATCGCCGAGATGCCGGCGGCNNCTGTTCAACGGAACGGACAGCTGGGCGGTGAGCGCAGCGGCCGGCGCCGGCGTCGCCAGGGGAGGGTCCGGCGAGGCCGCCCCGTCGTCCGGACCCGCGCCGGCCGTGTCGTTGTTCATGCCCGAATCGGAGCCGCTGGGAGGTCACTGGGTCGCCATCCGGCCCTTCGGCCCGGGAGCCGCCAACAACCCGACCTCGACCCGGGACGAGCTGGCCGCTCTCGCCATCGCCGACCACGACGATCCCGAGCACCTGCAACTCGTGCGCATCGCCCCCCGCGCCGGTCGGCAGATCTCGAGCCCGCTCGTCGCCCAGAGCGCCATCGACACCGATCGCGACCTCGCCGCCATCTTCACCCTTCTCAACGCCAATGGATCAGTCGTGCAGTTCGGCCCGTTGACACCGATCCCCCTCGATGGCGCGCTGGTGTGGATCAGGCCGATCATCGTGAGCGGTACAGCCAGCACCACGACGCCGCGGCTCTACGGCGTCACCGCCGTCTCCAACGGCCTCGTCGGCCAGGGCGATACCGTTGCCGATGCGCTCGAAGCCGCCATCGCCCGCACCCCCGCCTCCTGAGCCTACGAACGCTGCGGTGTCTTGTGGGGGTGCCCGAGGGGGCGCCGGCGCCCCGAACCCTGGGACACGAATCCGCACCGGCGGGTTCGTGGAGCAGCCCGACGGGTCGGGCCGAAGGCCTCGATCTGCGGGAACAAAGGTGAGCCCGACGCAGTCGGGCAATGCCCACGAGCGCAGCGAGTGGTGCCTACCCGACGTACTGCTCGTACCGCGCGATCACTCTGCCGACCGGTCCGTCGGCACGAAGGCGCCCCTGTTCGATCCACAGCGCCCGTTCGCACTGGACCTCGAGCTGCTCCAGCGAGTGGCTGACGAGCATGACGGTGCCGGCGTTGCCGAGCAGCGCATCGATCCGTGCCTTCGACTTCTTGCGGAAGGCCTGGTCGCCGACGGCGAGCGCCTCGTCGATGAGCAGGATGCGGGGCTGAACGGCGGTCGCAATGGCGAAGTGGAGCCGGGCCCGCATCCCCGACGAATAGGTGCGCAGCGGACGACCCAGCGCCTCGCCGAGTCCCGTGAACTCGGCGATCTCTCCCATGCGGGTCTCGACCTCGTCCCCGGTCATTCCCAATGCGAGACATCCGATACGGATGTTGCGGTAGCCATCGGCTGTTGGCAGCAACGTGGCCCCGACGCCGAGCAGCTTCGGCTCGTCCGAGACGAGGATCTCGCCGGACGTCGGCGGCAGCAGCCCGGCGATGGCGGCGAGCAGCGTCGACTTCCCCGAGCCGTTCGACCCGATGACCCCCACGGCCTCCCCTTCGGCAACGTCGAACGAGACGCCGCGAAGGGCGCGCACGACGGATCGCCCGGTGCCCTCCCGCTTCACGATTCGGTCGCGCAATGCAGCACGGCGGTCCTCGAAGACCTCGTAGTCGAGGTGGAGGTCGGTCACCCGGATCGTCAGCGGCGTCGTCACGATCGCCCGTACTTCCACTCGGCAGCTCGGAAGTAGCGGAAGCCGAACCACAGCACGAACGCGGCAAGACCCGCCGTGCGGACGACACCGCCCACGTCGAGGGGCGTCCCGAGGAACATCCACCGATAGAGCTCGATGACGCGCAGCACGGGGTTGTACGAGACGAGCTGGGCCGCCCACCCTGCCGAGCCGAGGTTCTCCGAGAGCAGGCGTTCTATGGGGAACATCACGCCGGACAGGTAGAGGAGGATTCGGAAGACGTAGGGCAGGAGCTGCTGGATGTCGCGGAACGCCTCGTTGAGCCGGGCCGCGATGAAGGCGCCGCCCAAGTTGAGTGCGGTGTGGACCACGAGGACGAGAGGCAGCAGCAGCCACCGCCGGGAGATGCCGCCGCCCGCCACCGCAGCCAGCGCCGCAAGCAGACCGAGCTCGATCGTGAAGGTCAGGAGCTGGCTGACCACCGCCGAGATCGGGAGCAACGCCCGTGGGAACCGGAAGGAGCGGATGAGGCCCATGTTGCCCGAGAGCGCCCCGGCACCGCTCGTCACCGAGTTCTGGGTCAGCCGGAAGGTGAAGACCCCGATCGTCAGCCACAGCAGGTAGTGGTCGATGCCCTTGTCGACCTTGAGCAGCACGGCGAAGACGAGGTAGTACACGCCGATCGTCAGGGCAGGGTTGACGAGGTGCCACAGGCTGCCGAGCAAAGTGGTCCGATGTTGGGACCGCATCTGCTCCAAGGGCACGTCGATGGCGAACTCCCGCCGATCCCACATCGCCGCCAGGTATTGGCGGGTAGCGAGCGGAGCGTTGATCGAGATCAGCCCGGATGCCGGGTCACTGTCTGCCATGAGGAACCCCACGATGAGCGCCGGCGACGGCGCACGACCAGCGCAAAGGTACCAGTGTTTCGATGCGTCAGACGTCAGACGTCAGATGCCAGACGTCAG
>DKBA01000136.1 GCA_002450985.1 Acidimicrobiia bacterium UBA6912 | reverse complement strand
CGGAGGGTGAGAGTGGCGGTTCCGTCGGACATCACCAGCCGCACGCCGTCGTGACACAGCCCCCAGCCTTCCCCTTCGTAGGCGAAACGGCCGCGTTCCTCGAGCGTGGCCGCGTCCCAGACGATCGACGTGCCCTCCCGCCACGTGATCTGAATGAGCCGGTCGTCCACCAACTCGAGCCCCTCACCGAAGAGCGTCGCATCGAGAGAGGCGAGCAGCCGCACCTCACCTGCGTCACGATCGACGATGCGAACGGTCGATTGGCCGTAGAGGCCGGTGCTCTCGTACACGGTGTCGCCCCGCACGACCAGGCCCTGAGTGAAGGCCGCCGGGTCGTGCGGTGAGGTCGCCACGACCTCCGGCACCCAGCGATCCACGACGCCGGCGGTCGGCGCGGNNGAGGCCGTCGTCGTCGGCGCCACGCTCGTCGTGGCCGGCGGTGCGGCTGCCTCGATGCCCCCGCATGCGACGGCCATCACGCACACGGCGAGGAGCACCGGCAGCAGTGCCGCCGGCGAGCGCGGAGTGATCGGGCCATCGGAACGCATGGCGGCCAGTATCCCAACTCCCCGTCGCTGTGCGGCGCGGCCCGCGCCGGTCATCCGACCAGTGCGTCGCGGACGAGGAACGCCCCCATTCCGAAGAGCAGCATGCCGCTGGCAGCCACGAGGCGGGCGTACCACGGCGTTCCGGCGAGCCGTCGCCCGTGGGAGGCGAGCCAGGCCACGACGATCTTGGTGCCGACGAGCAACCCGTAGAACCCGGCCAGGAAGGCGAGCCCTCGGGCGGGATTGGCGGTCCACGCGGTGACGAGGATGGGGCCGCCGACGGTGAGCCAGAACAACCAAGGGTGCGGGCTGAGCAGGTTGGTGACGATCCCCTTGGCCAGATCCGAGCCCGCCCTCGTGTCGGCGTCCTCGCCCCGGCCGGCACTGCGCACCGTGATCACTCCGAGCCAGATGACGAAGAGCCCGCCGCCGAACGAGAGCATCCGGACGATGCCGTCCGACATGGAACCGACGAGGAACAGGGCGATCGGAACCACGGGGAGGTCGGCGATCGGGGGTGCCAGGGCGACGCTGGCCCCGGCGCGAAAGCCCCTCCTGATCGAGGTCACCATGATCAGCGTGTGTAACGGCCCCGGCGTCAACCCCGCCGCCCAGCCGATCCCCGCACCGAGGAGGAACTCGGTCACCTCACACCGCCGGCACCCCTCCACGAGGCGCAGGGAGCCACGCTCGATGGCTCCCCCCTCGCGAGACTCATGGAGACCACACCGGTGAGGGGTCCTCGAACCGCCTGCCTCACGCCCTTCCCGCGGCCTCCATCGCCTGGAGCATCGCCGCACCCATGTCGGTTGGGGTGGGGGCCACGACGACGCCGGCCGCCTTCAGGGCAGCGATCTTGTCGGCCGCGGTGCCCTTGCCGCCCGAGATGATCGCCCCGGCGTGACCCATTCGCTTGCCGGCCGGCGCGGTGGTGCCGGCGATGAACCCGGCGACCGGCTTCCTCATGTTGGCGGCGATCCACTCGGCGGCCTCCTCCTCGGCGGTGCCGCCGATCTCGCCGATCATGATGACACCCTCGGTGACTGGGTCGTCGTTGAACATCGCCAGACAGTCGATGAAGTTCGTACCGTTGACGGGATCGCCGCCGATGCCGATGGCGGTGGTCTGGCCGAGGCCGTTGTTGGTGAGCTGGAACACCGCCTCGTAGGTCAGCGTGCCGGAACGGCTCACGACACCGATACGTCCCGGCGTGTGGATGTAGCCCGGCATGATGCCGATCTTGCACTCCGCCGGGGTGATGACCCCGGGGCAGTTCGGGCCGACGAGCCTGGTGGCCTTGTCCTCGAGGAACCGCTTGGCTCGCACCATGTCGGTCACGGGGATGCCCTCGGTGATGCAGATGACGACATCGAGTGCGGCATCGGCCGCCTCCATGATGGCGTCGGCGGCGAAGGGCGGCGGCACGTACACGACGGAGGCGGTGGCCCCGGTCTCGGCCACGGCCTCCGCGACGCTGCGGTAGATCGGCAGCTCGACCCGGTAGCGGTCGTCGCGACCCGGGACCCCGGAGTGATCGGTCTCGCCCTCGAAGACCTCCGTCTCGCCGGCCCGGCTGGGGTGCACGGCGCCGACCATCCGGGTGCCGTACGCGATCGCCTTGTCGGTGTGGAAGGTGCCGGTCTTGCCCATGCCCTGGACGATGACGTCGGTGTCCTTGTCGATGAGCACGCTCATCGCGTCAGCTCCAGGATCTTCTGCGCCCCGTCCTTCATGTCGTCGGCGCTGACGAGGTCGAGGCCGGACTCGTCGAGGATCCGCTTGCCGAGGTCGACGTTGGTGCCCTCGAGCCGCACCACGAGAGGGACTTCCAGCCCCACCTCCTTCACTGCGGACACGACCCCCTCGGCGATGGTGTCGCAGCGCATGATGCCGCCGAAGATGTTGATGAAGATCCCCTTCACGTTGGGATCCTTCGTGATGATCTTGAACGCGGCGGCCACCTTGTCGGCGGTCGCTCCGCCACCCACGTCGAGGAAGTTGGCCGGCTCACCTCCCACGTACTTGATGATGTCCATCGTCGCCATGGCCAGCCCGGCCCCGTTCACCATGCAGCCGATGGTCCCGTCGAGCTTGATGAACGACAGGTCGTGCTCGGAGGCCTCGGTCTCGGCCGGGTCCTCCTCGCTGAGGTCGCGCATCTCCTGCACGTCCGGGTGCCGGTAGAGGGCGTTGGCCTCGAAGCTCATCTTCCCGTCGAGTGCCATGACCGTGCCTTCGGTGGTGACGACGAGGGGGTTGATCTCGACGAGGTCGGTGTCGAGCTCGACGGCGGCCCGGGTCAGCGCCTTCACGAACTTCACCCCGTTGCGATGCGCATCGCCCTCGAGGCCGAGCCCGGAGGCGATGCGGGCGGCCTGGAAGTCGAGCATCCCGAACGCCGGATCGATCCCCTCGCGCAGGATCTTCTCCGGGGTCTCGGCGGCGACCACCTCGATCTCGGTGCCGCCCTCCGTCGACGCCATGACGATGTTGCGGGAGATCGCCCGGTCGAGGAGCACCGAGAGGTACAGCTCCCTGGCGATGTCGATGCCCTGCTCGATGTAGAGCCGGTTGACGGTCTTGCCCTCGGGCCCGGTCTGGATGGTGACGAGCGTCGAGCCCAACATCTTCTCGGCGAGGCTCCGCACTGCGGCCTCGGCGGCCTCGACCCCGCCGTCGATCCCGGCGGTGACGACGTTCACACCCGCCACGTCCGGGTGCTCGACGAACCGGCCTTTGCCCCGCCCTCCTGCGTGGATCTGCGACTTCACGACTACAACCGGATTGCCGCTCGCCTCGATGAGCGGCCGGACCGCGGCGACGGCCTCATCGACGGTCGTGGCGGGCCGGCCCATGGGAACCGCGATGCCCCGGGCCTGCATCAGCTCTTTGGCTTGGTACTCGTGGATCTTCAACGGGTCGCCTCCTCGGGGCCGCGGTGCCCCGCATGCTGCCAGATCGGGGACGCTTGGTCGAAGCAGGCCGGCATCGTGGGCACCAGACCCGTCAACGGCCCGAATTGCCCGACCGTGATCACGTCTCGGTCGGGTCGTACGCCGCTAGCGAAGGGGACGCCGTGGGGGCAGATGATGAGGGCGTCGGCAGAGGAGGTATCCCGTGCGTTCGCCACGGTTTGCTCTGGTCGCTGTCTGCGTCCTGGCCGCAGCGTGCGGTGGCGCAGACGACGCGACCGGGGAATCGACGACATCGCCGATCGAGCCCGAGACGACGACATCGACGATCGCACCGACAACGGCAGCGACGACCACGACGAGCAGCTCTCCGACCACGACCAACGCCGAGCCGACAACCAGCACCACCGAGGCACGCGATCTCGCTCCCATCGAAGCGCTCGACCGCGGTCTCCTCTGCCGTGACCTGGCCGCCATGGATTACCCGTATGAAGCGGCCGTCTGGTACTGGATAGACGAAGGCAGCCCGGCTCGAATGGACGCCGACGGCAACGGTGTGCCGTGCGAGACGGTCTACGCCGCCTCGGATGTCGAGGCCGTCTGGGCGGGGCCGCACACCGAGGGATGGCAGCCGATCCGGACGAGGTGGGCCGTGCAGCCGGGCTGCTGCGCCGAGCCGACGACGGGTCCGCCGTCGCCCGCCACACCGATCCCCGCGGATGGCCGGCCGGCGGATGGCTTCTACTCCGCGGCGGTCGAGGAGGTGGAGGAGGCAACTCTCACCCTGTCCGTGCGGCGTTGGGTGACGTGCGACGAGCTTCCGGACGAGTGCATCTTCGAATGGCCAGGCGATGCGCTCACGACCGACCCTGCGAGCGAAGTCACACGCCTGCTCGATCTCACCGACCCCGACGTCACAGCAGTGGTGCGCCCGATCAACGCAGCCATCGACGGCTCATTCGGAGCGCTGGAAGGGCCGGGGAGTGCGCTCGCCCGGCTCATCGAGTTGCTCGACTCGTCACCGCCACTGGTGCGACCCTGGTTCGGCTGGCCAGATGCCGTACAGGGTCCGTACGGCACCTATCTCACGGAGAGCTGGTGGATCACCACCCTCGAGATCCGCAACGGCAGCCCCATCCTGTGGGTCTGGGCCGGCCAGATCGCCGGCTGACACCGAAGCGCGCTCTTGGGGGGAGCACGACGGCGGCCGCAGGCCGCACACCACAAACTCGCTCGAAAGCCTGCTTCGAGCGAAATCAAAGATGCCCGTGCACCCACTCGGCGATCTCGGTGAGCGAGGCGCCCGGAGTGAAGATCTCGGCGAGCCCCTTCTCCTTGAGGACCGGAATGTCCTCGTCGGGGATGATGCCGCCGCCGAACACGACGATGTCGTCCGCCTCCCGCTCCCGCAGCAGCTCGACGACCTTGGGGAACAGCGTCATGTGGGCCCCGGACAGCACCGAGAGACCCACCGCGTCGACGTCCTCCTGGATGGCGGTCTCGACGATCTGCTCCGGGGTCTGGTGGAGGCCCGAGTAGATCACCTCACAGCCGGCATCGCGTAGTGCCCGCGCCACCACTTTGGCGCCACGGTCGTGACCGTCGAGACCGGGCTTGGCGATGAGGATGCGCGGCGGCATGACA
Source organism: Acidimicrobiia bacterium UBA6912 (assembly GCA_002450985.1). Taxonomy (GTDB): domain Bacteria; phylum Actinomycetota; class Acidimicrobiia; order Spongiisociales; family UBA5794; genus UBA6912. Next base: position 14,071 of record DKBA01000136.1, on the reverse strand, counting down.
GGCGCAGGTTAGTCCCGGTTCCTCTGCCCGACGCGAGACGGCCGGGGCGTTCCACCCCGACCGTCTCCTGCATTCTTCTTGTTCAGCCGGTCACCGCCAACGTGACGGGCGTGCTCAGCTTCCCGTTCAGCGGATCGTTCGTCNNCCGCCAGCTCCCCCGAAGGGGGAGCCATGCGAACCCACCCTCCCGAGCGCCGCTACGCGCGCTCCAGGGGGGCCCAGGCGAGCAGGACACGTTTCGTGCCCTGCGCGTCGAAGCTGACGATGGCTTCGGCCTTGTCGCCGGCCCCGACGACCTCGCGCACGGTGCCGAAGCCCCAGTGGGTGTGGCGGACCCGATCGCCGGTGCCGATCTCGGCGTCGGTGACGTGGGGCCGGGCAGGGCCGGCCGTCTCCTTCGCCGGCACTCTCCTCCCCCGCTTCGCCGCAACGGTGAGCCCGCTCGGGATCTCGGAGAGGAAGCGACTCGCCGGGTTGTAGTTGTTGGTGCCCCACAGATTGCGGCTCCACGCCCGGGTGACGTAGAGCTGCCGCATCGCCCGNNCGCATGTGGGGGAAGACCCCGTCCTCCATCCCCGTCATGAACACCACCGGGAACTCGAGGCCCTTGGCGTTGTGCAGGGTCATCAGCGTCACGGTTTCGGTGTCCTCGAGGTTGTCGACGTCGGTGACCAGGCTGATCGACTCGAGGAACAGCTCGCACTTGCGCACCCCGTCGAGGTCGACCCAGTCGGCCGGGCCCACGGTGATCGGACCCTCCTCCTCGAAGTCCTCGGCAGCCGACACGAGCTCGCGAAGGTTCTCCTCGCGCCCCATGGCCTCGATGGATCGCTCCGAGCGCACCCAGTCCATGTAGCCGGTGTCGGCGAGGATGGCCTCGAGGGCGGGCCTCGGGCCTCTTGCCATCTCGGTGGAGAGATGGTCCATGAGCGCAACGAACTCTGAGATCGCCTTCTGCGCCCGTCCCGACAACTGTGGGATCTCGTCGACCCGCTGCAGCGCTTCCCAGAACGAGATCCGCTGCTGCTCGGCGAACCGGTCGACNNGCGTCCTTCACCTCGCGCCGGTCGTAGTACTTCACGCCGCCGATCACCTGGTACGGCACCCCGAACTTGACCAGCACCTCCTCGATGACGCGAGATTGTGCGTTGGTGCGGTAGAAGACGGCGATGTCGCTGAGCGGCAAGTCGTCGTGCTGCAGCTCACCGACCTTCTCGGCGACGAATGCAGCCTCGTCGTGCTCGTCCTGCGCCTCGTAGGTGATGATCGGCTCGCCGCGACCCAGGCTGGTCCACAAACGCTTCGGCTTGGTCGAGGGGTTGTTGCCGATCACCGCGTTCGCCGCATCGAGGATCATCTCGGTCGAGCGGTAGTTCTGCTCGAGCAGGACGATGCGGGCGTCGGGGAAGTCCTTCTCGAACTCCATGATGTTGCGGATGTCGGCGCCGCGGAAGGCGTAGATGGACTGCGCTTCGTCGCCGACGACGCACAGGTTCTGGTGCCGCTCGGTGAGCAGCTTGACCAGCACGTACTGGGCCCGGTTGGTGTCCTGGTACTCGTCGACGAGCACGTAGCGGAAGCGCTCTTGATAGGTGCGCAGCACGTCGGGAAAGGCTTGGAACAGCTCGACCGTCACCATGAGCAGATCGTCGAAGTCCATCGCCGACGCCTCGACGAGCCGCTGCTGGTAGAGGCGGTACACGTCCGCCACGCGCTCGTGGTAGTACCCCGCGTCGTTGGCGGCGAACGTCTCGTAGTCGATGAGCTCGTTCTTTGCGTTGGAGATGGCGGCCCGGATGTTGCGGGGTGGAAAGCGCTTCGGGTCGAGGTCGAGATCCTTCACGCAGAGGGTGATGAGCCGCAGCGAATCTGCCGAGTCGTAGATCGAGAACGCCGAGCGGTAGCCGAGACGATGGGCCTCGCGCCGCAGGATGCGCGAGCAGGCGGCGTGGAACGTCGAGACCCACATCGAGCGGGCGACGGGGCCGACGAGACGGGCGACCCGCTCCTGCATCTCCGCCGCCGCCTTGTTGGTGAAGGTGATGGCGAGGATGGCGTGCGGCGGCACGTCGAGGTCGCGGATGAGGTGGGCGACCCGCCGCGTGAGCACCCGCGTCTTGCCGGAGCCGGCGCCGGCGATGACGAGCACGGGCCCTTCGGTGGCGGCGACGGCCTCTCGCTGAGAGGGGTTGAGGTCTTCGAGCAGCAGGGAATCGGGCATACCAGACGACGATCTTACCCGCGTAGGTCACGGCGAACTACACGAATGTGAGTTGCTGCTCGGCCCCTGCGCGCATTGCGGGATTCGACACGTAGTGTGCAGGGGCGGGCACGACAACGCCGAAAGGACATGTCATGGGAGTGAGCGGTCGGTACCCCATCGTCATCGCCATCGCGCTTGTCTTGTTCATCACTGCGTGTGGCGGGTCGGGCAGCGAGACGACCACCACCGCAGGGGGCGGCACCGGCTCGGCGAACAGCATCACCATCGACGACTTCGCCTATGCGCCGTCCGAGCTGACCGTGTCCGTCGGGTCGACGGTCAGCTGGACGAACGAGCAGAGCGCCTCCCACACCGTGACGGCCGACGACGGCGAGTTCGACTCCGGCACGCTCGCCCAAGGAGACGAGTTCTCGGAGACCTTCGGCACTGCCGGCACCTTCGCCTATCACTGCACCATCCATCCGAGCATGACCGCAACGATCACCGTCGAGGGCTGAGCTCGCGACGACGCCGGCCGGGCCTCGCACCCGCTTTCTGGAGACGTGCGGTCTTTGCGCACGCTCTATCGAGCTGGGCGTACCGACTGGATCCGGTGCCGGGCGCGCGATGCGGCAGGCCAGGGTCAGGGAGCCCCGGTCACCACGAGGTCGAAGGCGATGTCGAGCTGCGGCGCCGAGTGGGTGAGCCAGCCCATCGAGATCAGGTCGACGCCGCTCTCGGCGATGGCGCGCACCGTCTCGGCCGTCACGCCGCCCGACGCCTCGGTGACACAGCGCCCCGCCACCCGGTCGACGGCGGCACGCAGCTCGTCAGGCGTCATGTTGTCGAGGAGGACGGCATCGACGCCAGCCGCCAGCGCCTCGTCGAGCTGGGCGAGGGAGTCGACCTCACACTCCACCTTCACCATGTGGCCGACGGCGGCGCGCGCCGCCTTGATCGCCCCGGCGACCGAGCCGACGGCGGCCACGTGGTTGTCCTTGATCAGCACGGCGTCGTCGAGGCCGAAGCGGTGATTCGCACCACCACCGCAGCGCACCGCGTACTTCTCCAGCGCCCGCAGCCCGGGCAGCGTCTTGCGGGTGTCGACGATACGGGCCCGCGTGCCGTCGATCCGCCGCATCATGTCCGCCGTCGCGGTGGCGATCCCCGACAGATGGCCGAGCAGGTTGAGACACGTGCGCTCGGCCGCGAGCAGCGAACGCGTCGGCCCTGTGATCTCGGCGAGCCGCTCCCCGCCGACCACCTCGTCGCCGTCCGACACGAGGAGCCGCACCTCGACCTCGGGGTCGAACAGGGTGAATGCCCTCGCCCCCTGCCTCAGCCCGGCGATCCGTCCCGGCGCCCTCGCCACGACGTGGCCCACCGAGCGGTGACCGGCCGGGATGATCGAGTTCGAGGTGACGTCGCCCGCCCTGCCGAGGTCCTCGGTGAGCGCCCGCCGCAGCAGCGCATCGACCTCCAGATCGGGAGGCGGCAGCGGTTGCGTCACGCGGCGCCCCGCACTGCGGTGTGCAGCTTCGTGGTGGCCTCGGCGAGCGGGGTGACGACGGTGTGGCGGGTCCAGTCGGGTGAGGTCTCCGGATGGTCGAGGCGGAAGTGGCCGCCGCGGCTCTCCTTGCGGGCGAGCGCCGCCTCGGCGACGACACCGGCAACGGCTGCGAGGTTGCGGCCGACCAGGCTCGTCGCCAGCCGCGGGGCGAGTCCGGCGATCTCGGCGAGCGCCTTGCGCAGCCCGTCTCCGGTCCGCATCACCCCGACGTGGTCCCACATCACCCGGCGCAGCCTTCCGACGGCCTCCTCGTCCTCCCACAGCCCGACCCGAAGCGCCGAGTACGGCACCTCGACGGGTGCACTCACGTCGAGCACGGGCGGCGCATCGTCGATCGCCTTCGCCACCTCGACGCCGAACACGAGACCCTCGAGCAGCGAGTTGCTGGCGAGCCGGTTGGCGCCGTGGAGCCCGGTGACCGAGACCTCGCCGCAGGCGTACAGCCCGGGGAGGGAGGCGCGCCCGGCTTCGTCCACTGCGATGCCGCCCATGTGATAGTGGGCGGCCGGCGACACCGGCAGCCACTCGTGGCGAGGATCGATGCCGGCATCGATGGCGCTGGCGAAGACCGTGGGGAACCGCTGCGGGAACGACTCGCCGAGATGGGTGGCGTCGAGGTACACCTCGCCGCCGCCCTGGAGCCGCCTCCAGATCGCCCTGGCGACGATGTCACGCGGCGCCAGCTCGGCGTCGTCGTGCTCGTCGCGCATGAACCGGTACCCGGTCTCGTCGCGCAACACCGCCCCCGCACCGCGCAGGGCCTCGGTGAGGAGCGGCATCGGGTCGAGCGTGGAACGCAGCGCCGTCGGGTGGAACTGCACGAACTCGGGATCGGCGATGCGGGCCCCGGCGCGGATGGCCATCGCCAGCCCGTCGCCGGTCACCTCGATCGGGTTGGTGGTGGCGGAGTAGAGCCTTCCGATGCCCCCCGTGGCCAGCACCACGGCATCGGAGAGCAGCGCCTCCCGATCGCCCGCCGGAGTGACGACGAGCACACCGACGACGTGCTCACCCTGCCGCACGAGGTCGACGACCCAGGTGTGCTCGCGAACCTCGATGTCGGGGCGGCGGCGCACCGCGGTGCGCAGCGTGCGCATCAGCTCGGCGCCGGTGGCGTCCCCGTCCGCATGGACGATGCGGCGCTTGCCGTGGCCGGCCTCGCGCCCGAGCGTCAGCGATCCGTCCGGCTCGCGGTCGAAGTGCGCGCCCAGCTCGAGCAGCCAACCGATGCGGTCGGGCGCCTCTCCGGTGACCAAGCCGGCGACCTCGGGGTCGGCGAGCCCCGCCGAGACGGCGACCGTGTCGGCGGCGTGCAAGACGGGGTCGTCGTCCTTGCCCACGGCGGCGGCGATGCCACCTTGCGCCCAGGTGCTCGACCCCTCCCCGAGCTCGGTCTTGGTGACGACGATGCAGTCGCCGAGGGCGAGTGCCGTGGTGAGACCGGCGACGCCGCTGCCGACGATGATGGCGCGGGGGGCGGTCATCGGCGGGCCCCCACGGCGAGCATGCGGTCGACGGCCGATCGGGCCCGCTCGGCGATCGCGGGATCGACGTGCACCTCGTGGCGCATGTGGAGTAGGGCGTCCCGAATGCCCTCCATCGTGATCCGCTTCATGTGCGGGCACAGGTTGCAGGGGCGGATGAACTCGGTCTGCGGTGACTCGACCGCGACGTTGTCGCTCATCGAGCACTCCGTCACCATCACCACCTGGCGTGGCAACTCGTCCTTCACCCAGTCGATCATGCCGCTGGTGCTCCCGACGAAGTCGGCCTCGTCGAGCACATCAGGCGGGCACTCCGGATGGGCGATGATCTGGATGCCGGGATAGGCGGTGCGGTACTCGCGGAGCTCGGCCCCGGTGAACCGCTCGTGGACCTCGCACGACCCGTGCCAGAGGATGATCTCCTTGTCGGTCTGGCTCGCCACCCAACGCCCCAGGTATTGATCGGGGAGGAAGATCACCCGATCGCTGTCGAGCGACTCGACCACGGCCACGGCGTTCGACGACGTGCAGGTGACGTCGGACTCGGCCTTCACCTCCGCAGAGGTGTTGACGTAGGTGACGACGGGGACATCCGGGTAGCGCTGCCGCAGCAAGCGAATGTCGGCGGCCGTGATGGAGTCGGCGAGCGAGCACCCCGCCCGCAGGTCGGGGATGAGGACGGTCTTGTCCGGGTTCACGATCTTGGCGGTCTCCGCCATGAAGTGGACGCCGGCCATCACGATGACGTCGGCATCGGTGGTGGCGGCGAGACGGGCGAGCTGGAGCGAGTCGCCCCGCAGGTCGGCCACGCCGTGAAAGATGTCGGGCGTCATGTAGTTGTGGGCGAGCACGACGGCGTTGCGCTCCGCCTTCAGCTGCTCGACCTCGGCGATCAGCGGCTCGAGGACGATGCGCTCGACGTCGGGCACGATGCCGTCGAGGCGCTCCTCTACCGGCAGGATGGTCAGGGTCGTGGGGGTCATGAGGTCCTCGTCTTGCGTCCCGTTCGACATGTTCTACTCATGTTGAGCATTACTAAGCCAACAACGCTACCACTTGTGCTATTCCTGAGCAAAAGAACTCCGCCCGGTCGCGGCGCCGGCCGGTTGGCGGCGGGGCAAAGGCCGTTTGGTCGGTATCCGCGTTGCAGGACTCCCGGCACCCTGTCCGCGTCGGCCTGAAGAGGAGCACGAATGCCGGTGATCGAAGTAGAGAACCTCGTCAAGACCTACAACGGTGTACGGGCCGTCGACGGCGTCTCGTTCACGGTCGAAGAGGGGGAGATCTTCGGGATCGTCGGCCCCAATGGCGCCGGCAAGACCACGACGGTGGAGTCGGTCGAGGGCCTGCGCCACCCCGATCAGGGCGTGATTCGCGTGCTCGGTCTCGACCCGATCCGCGATCGCTACGAGCTGACCGAACGGGTGGGCGCACAGCTTCAGGAGAGCCGCCTCCAGGACAAGATCGAGGTCGGGGAGGTGCTCGACCTCTACGCCTCCTTCTACCGCAACCCCGCCGACTGGCGGGGCCTCGTCGACCGCCTCGGTCTCGGCGGCAAGGTGGACGCCAGGTACGGCGACCTGTCGGGCGGGCAGAAGCAGCGGCTGTCCGTTGCGCTCGCCCTCGTCGGCTCCCCCGAGATCGCGGTGCTCGACGAGCTCACCACGGGTCTCGATCCGCAGGCTCGCCGCTCGACCTGGGACACGATCGAACAGATTCGCGACGACGGAGTCACCGTCGTCCTGGTCACCCACTTCATGGAGGAGGCGGAGCGCCTCTGCGACCGGATCATGGTCGTCGACCACGGCAGGGTCGTGGCCATCGACACGGCATCGGCGCTGATGGACCGGCTCGGGTCGGAGCAGCGCCTCCGGTTCCGCCCCTCGGCCCCCGTGGCCGATGCGGACCTTCTCGGCCTGCCGGAGGTCGTCGCCGTCGACCACCGTGGGCCACAGGTCGTCGTCACGGGGAGCGGCAACGTAGTGCAGGCAGTGACGGCCCTGCTGACCAAGCATGAGGTCGTCGCGGAGGACCTGCGCATCGAGCAACGCAGCCTGGAGGAGGCCTACCTCGCGTTGACGGACACTCCCGAGGCAACCAACGAGGGAGAGGAGCGCTGATGGCTGCGACGATGAAGCTCACCAGAGCCGAGAGCAGGCTCTTCCTCAGAGATCCGATCGCGCTCTTCTTCGGACTCGTGTTTCCCGGGCTCCTGCTGCTCGCCCTCGGCCTGTTCTTCCCCGGCTTCGACGAGCAGACGGCCGACCTCGCCGGCAAGCGCTACATCGACGTGTACTCGCCGATGGCCCTCGCCCTCGGGCTGGCGACGCTCGGCCTGGTGACGTTGCCGCCGATCCTGGGCACCTACCGCCAGTTCGGGATCCTGCGCCGTCTGCGCACGACACCGGTACACCCCGCCCGGCTCCTCCTCGCCCAGCTCTGGGTGCACGGTGCGGTGGCGGTGATCGCTGCGGCGATCGCCGTGATCGTCGCCGTGACGGCGTTCGACGTGCCGTTTCCGGAGCGCCCGGTCTGGTTCGTGCTCGCGTTCGTTCTCGCCGCAGCCTCCGTGTTTGCGATCGGGTTGCTCGTGGGGGCCCGGGCGCGCACGACCGTCTCGGGGCAGGCCATCGGCATGGCGATCTACTTCCCGATGCTGTTCTTCGCCGGGATGTGGATCCCGCGCACGATCATGCCCGACGGGCTGCGGACGGTGAGCGACCTCACCCCGCTCGGGTCGGCGGTGCAAGCCATCGAGGACGCCTGGTTCGGCGCCACACCGAGCGCCACCAACCTGCTCGTGATGCTTGCCTACACGGTGGTCGTCGGTTTCGTGGCCGTCAGGGTCTTCCGCTGGGAGTGAGCCTCACGGCACGAGCTCCTCGTCGACGGACGAAGGCCCGATCGTCGGCGTGGACTCCCTGCCGAGCTGAGCGCCGGCCGCCGGTTCGGGCGAGGGGCCGGCGGCAAACCACTGATCAGCGGTACGGCACCCCGAGCCCGGGACGGGGACGCTCGTCGACGACGGCGCGGCGGAAGCGGAAGAGCTCGGCGGGCCGGCCGCCCGTCGATGCCGTGCGCTTGCCCGTGCCTTCGACCAGGCCGTTGCGCTCGACCAGACGGCGGAAGTTCTGCTTGTGGAGCCGCACGCCGGCGAGGGTCTCGACGGTGCGTTGCAGCTCGCTCAACGTGAACAGCTCGGGGAGCAGCTCGAATACGAGCGGACGGTAGGTGAGCTTGCCCCGCAGCCGGCCGAGGCCGGTAGCGGCGATCCGCCGGTGGTCGAGGGCCATCGCCGTCCCCACCACATCCGGTGGCGGCACCTCGCCGCGGTCGACGGCCGCCTCCGCGACGAGGCCCGCCTCGTACAGCAGCTCGTAGCGGTCGAGCACCCTGATGCCGTCCCACGGGTCGCGTCCGAACATCATCGCCACCCGGCGGCGCTCCGCATCGTCGCCGGCCCACTGCCGCAGGGCCGGCAGGATCACCTCGGCGATGATCGCAGGAGATCCGGTGCGATGATCCTCCCAGGGGAAGAGGTCGTACCAGTCGAGCCATCCGGCGCCGGGAGCAGTCGCCTCCTCTCTCACCAGCGCGAGGTAGGCGACACTGAGGCGGCGCGGATCGTCCCGGCCGCGATGCGCCCGGTTGCGGTCGCCGAACGTGTAGAGCTGCTCGGCATATCCGATCTCGATACCGGCCTGCTCGGCGATCCATCGCCGCAGCGCACGCTCGAGCGTCTTGTCGGCATCGGGATCGAGCGGACCGGACGGGATGCGGCGCTCACCCTCGGGACCTTCGACCGTCAATATGCGAGGACGATCGTCGCTCACGGCCACGATCACGGCGTCCAGAGTCACGGCGATGCCCGAGCCGGTCATGGCTGCGATGGTACCGACCACGTTCGGTGCGGGTTGCGCGTCCGATGACGTCGGTCGACGGCGCGGCCACTGGAGCGCCGCTCCAGGTGGGCGTAGGGTTGGGCCGGCATGAGCTCGAGGATCCCCGCACTGAACTGGTTGCCGGACTACCGCTCGAGGAATCTCGCCAAGGACGCCCTCGCCGCAGCCGTGGTGACTGCGCTCATGGTGCCGCAGTCGCTCGGGTACGCCTCGATCGCCGGGGTCCCCGTCCAGGTGGGTCTCTACGCCATTCCTGCGGCGCTGGTCACCTACGGCTTCCTGGGCACGTCGCCGCAGCTGGTCGTCGGACCCGTGTCGACCGTGTCGGTGGTCTCTGGTTCGATCGTCGCGCTCGCTGCCGGGGGCGACGTGGGACGTGCCGTTGCCGTCACCTCGGCCCTGGCGATCATCTCCGGGCTGCTGCTGGTCGTCGCAGGGCTGCTCAGGGTGGGATGGGTGGCGGAGTTCCTCTCCAAGCCGATCATCAGCGGGTTCGTCTTCGGCCTCAGCATCGTCATCGTGATGGGCGAGATCCCGACGCTGCTCGGAATGCCACCGGTCTCGGGATCCGCCATCGAGCGGTTCGCTCAGACGGTTGCGGGTCTCGGTAGCGTCCACCCCACGACGGCGATCATCGGGGCCACCTCCCTCGCCATCCTGTTCGTCGGCGGGGCCAGGCTGAAGGTTGCGCCGTGGGGGCTGCTCCTCGTCGTGGCCGGTCTCGCCCTGTCGCGCTGGGTCGATCTCGCCGCGCGGGGTGTGGCGATCGTCGGCGACGTGCCGGGCGGCCTGCCTGCACCGAGCATCCCCGACATCCCCCTCTCCCACATCACCGGGTTGGTGTTCAGCGGTGCGGGATTGGCGCTTGTCGGTCTTGCCGAGAGCCTCAGCGCGGCTCGCCTGTTCGCGGCGCAGGGGCACTACCGGATCGACGCAGACCAGGAGTTCATCGCGACCGGTGCATCCAATGTCCTGGCAGGCCTCTTCGGCGGCCTCGGCGTGGCGGGCAGCCTCTCCAAGACCGCAGCTGCAGCGCGCTCGGGCGGCGTTTCGCAGGTGACCGGACTCGTCTCCGCCGCCTTCGTCGTCGTTGTGCTCGTCTTCTTCGCGTCCTCGCTCAGCAACCTTCCGCGCGCCGTGCTGTCGGCGGTTGTCATCCACGCGGTGTGGGGCCTCATGGACGTGAAGGCCATCGTGCGCTACGCCGGCGTGCGGAGGAACGACTTTGTGGCGGCCGTCGCCGCGCTCCTCGGCGTGCTGGTGCTGGGCACGCTCTACGGACTGCTCGCCGCCATCGCCCTCTCGGTGCTCGGTCTCGTGTACCGCTCGGGACGCCTCGAGGTCGACGTCATGGGCAAGGTGCACGGGGAGAAGGCGGCATGGGGTTCCGTCAGGCGCCATCCCGACCGCAAGACGATCGAGGGGATCCTGGTCCTCCGGCTCAGCGCCCCGCTCTTCTGGGTCAACGCAGCGATCGCGGAGGAGCTCGTGATGCAGGAAGTCGACGCGGCGCCGCTGACCCGGGTCGTGATCCTCGATCTCGAGGCCACGCACCAACTCGACACCACGAGCGCCGACGCCCTCGCCAACCTGATCCGGGAGCTGCGAGCGAGGGGCGTCGATCTCTACCTGGTGCGCGTCATGCACCTCGTCCGGGGCGTCCTGCGACGCGCGGGCCTCATGGACCAACTCGGTCCCGACCACATCTGGCACAGCATCTCGCAGGGTGTTCGCGCCGCCCGGCGCCTGGAAGAGCTCACTCCGGGAACCGCAGGAGGAGCGTCGGGCACCGAGGAGGAGCACATCGCCGCCACGGACGATGCCCACGAGGACGGCGACGGAGCCCCCGAAGAAGGCTGAGGATCTCGCGGCCGACGGTCCGGGAAGCCGATCGGGCGGGTAGGTGGACCGAGCCGATACAGTCGACGAATCACCGCACACCTTGGAGGGACTCGTGCCCGACGACGCACCCATCGCCGCGCTGGCGAATCTCCTCGTCGAGACCGGTCGCGCGCACCATCAGGCGTTCCTGGCGACGAACGGCGAGGATGCCGAATGGCCGCTGTGGTATGCCGAGTATCTCGAACCACGCATCGCCGCGCACCTCGGCACGGCGCCGACGCGGTCGCGCCTCGTCCAGTGCCTGCTCAACGCAGACGACGCCCACCAATCCGTCGGCACGGGTGAGCCATGGCACCGGTTCTATGCGGCCTACCTGCTCGGCCTCGACGAGAGCCAGATGGAGATGAGCGCCGAACCCGAGGCGAGCTAGGCCGCTCACTCCGTTCGTTGCGCCTGATCCCGCGAGCTGCGTCAGCCCTGTCGTCTCCTGGCAGGCAGCGCACCGAGCAATGCCGCACCGGCGATCGCCGCCGCGGGGATGATCCAGTGCACCACGGCGTCGGGAGTGGTGATGCCGATCCCGGCGACGGCTGCCGCGGACCCGGCGACGAGCAACATCCCCACGGTGACGACACGGCGGGTACGCGGCGCCGGCGCATCGCTGATCCGCCATTCGAACCGGGCGAAGATGGCAACGAGGACGAGGGTCACAGCCAGCAGCACGGCGAGCCACAGCGGGCGGGTGAGCCACCACGCCGCGGTCCCGGGCTCCACCCGGAAAGCGGCACCGTCGAAGGCGAACAACCCGGCGGCGGCGACGAGCGACATCGCCGACAGGTGCCAGAGGTAGATCGTCATCACTACCCCGGAGATCGCCACCACCGCGTGCCAAGCCCGCAATCTCGCCGTGAAGCGACGCATCACCGGCTGCGTGCCGATGATGATCCCGAACTGCACTGCCCCGAGCAAGGCGATGGCGAACGTCGGCGGCGTCATGTTCGTCAACTCCGAGCCGGGGATGCCGACCATCGCCACCGGGTACCAGCCGATCCAGGTGACGGCGACGAGCACGGCGAGCGCCCCCACCGAGATCCCCCAGCCGATGCGCGCCGGCACACCTCCCGCCGCATCACGGTCGGCCCACCAGTAGCCGATCTGGTGCACGGCCGCCCACACGAACCCGAAGTTGACCCATCCGATGCCGGGCACCTCGAAGACGAATCGGGCGAGGTCGACGGCGATCGCCGCCACGGCGAGCACGCCGATGGTCGCCGGCCCGGAGCGCCGCCACCAGGCATGGGTCAGCGGAGCCGCTGCCGTGAGGGTGAGGTAGACGGCGAGGAACCACAGCGGCACCGTGGCCGACATCGCACCGGCGTACACGACCTCAGATGGCACGAAGGGGCGCATCACGACGATCAACGCCACCCACACCACGAGCAGCGGGATCACCGGCGTGAACAGCCGCCTGGCCCGCAACGTGATCCACGCCCGGCGCAGCTCCTCCCCTTGCTCGACCTTGCGCAGGCCCCTGGCGTTGGCGTACCCGCCGGCCAGGAAGAAGATCGGCATCACCTGAACGATCCAGGTGACCCAGGCCGAGTAGGGAATCCACTCGAGCGAGTTGAGCAAGGCGATCTCGTCGTTGGGCTGGAGCCAGATCGACGCGGCCAGCCAGTGGCCGAACATCACCACGAGGATCGCCGCCGCCCGCCACAGATCCACGATGCGGTTGCGGCTCGCCGGCGTCGCCTCGGCCAGCCTGCGGGTGTAGGCGAGGTACTTCTTCATCCCAGCCTCCTCGATGGGAGTATCGCCCGTCACCCGGCTGGAGTGCAGGCTTTCAGGGTCCGTTCAGCAAGGCCCTCGTACCCTGTCCAACAGGACATCAAGAGGAGCACAGCATGCAACGCCGCACCAGGATCGTCATTGCCGGCGCCGCCGTCGTCGGCGCCATCGCCGCAGGAACCGGGGCCGCGGTCGCCGTCGGAGGCGACAGCGATACACCGATCACGGGGGATGCCCTCGAGAAGGCGTCGGCCGCCGCACTCGCCCACATGGGCGGAGGCCGGGTCACGGGAACCGAGGTGGGCGACGAGGACAGCTACTACGAGGTCGAGGTGACGCTCGANNTCCCCCTCAGGGGAAGCCGCCCGGCGCAGCCGGGCTGAGGGGGTCACTCCCACTCGATGGTGGCGGGGGGCTTCGAGCTCACGTCGTAGGCGACCCGGTTGATGCCGGGCACCTCGTTGATGACCCGTGACGAGATGCGTTCCAGCACCTCGTACGGCAGCCGGGCCCAGTCGGCGGTCATCGCATCCTCCGACATCACGGCGCGCACGATGAGCGGGTAGGCATACGTCCGACCGTCGCCCTGCACGCCGACGGAGCGGATGGCGGGGAGCACACCGAAGCTCTGCCAGATCTCCCGGTAGAGCCCGGCGCGGCGGATCTCCTCGACGACGATGGCGTCTGCCTCCCGCAGGATCTCGAGCCGCTCCCTCGTGATCTCGCCGATGATGCGCACCGCGAGCCCCGGGCCGGGGAACGGTTGGCGCCACACGATCTCCTCGGGGAGCCCCAGCTCCTCCCCAACCGCCCGCACCTCGTCCTTGAACAGGTCGCGCAGCGGCTCGACGAGCTCGAACTGCATGTCGTCGGGAAGTCCACCCACGTTGTGGTGGCTCTTGATCTTGGCGGCGTCCTTCGTGCCGGACTCGATGATGTCGGGGTAGAGCGTTCCCTGCACGAGGTACTTGGCGTCCGAGACCTCGGCGGCCACCTCCTCGAACACCCGGATGAACGTCTCCCCGATGATCTTGCGCTTGCGCTCCGGGTCGGTGACACCGGCGAGGGCGTCGAGGAAGCGGTCCTCCGCCTTCACGTGGATGAGGTTGACGTGGAAGCTCCTGAGGAACGTCTCCTCCACCTGCTCGGCCTCGCCCTTGCGCAGCAGCCCGTGGTCGACGAACACGCAGACGAGCTGGTCGCCGACCGCCTTGTGCACCAACGCCGCCGCCACCGACGAGTCGACGCCGCCCGAGAGGCCGCAGATGACCTTGCCGTCGCC
>DKBA01000084.1 GCA_002450985.1 Acidimicrobiia bacterium UBA6912 | reverse complement strand
CCGAAGAGCCCGGTCCGATAGCCGGCGTCGTGCAGCCAGGTGGCGATGGTCGACGAGTCGTCGAAGTCGGCCGCCGAGTTGTTGGTGACACCGTGCGTGGTGGAGTACTGCCCGGTGAGGATGCTGGCCCGGCTCGGGCAGCACAGCGACTGGGTGACGTTGCCTTTGAGGAAGGTCGTGCCGGCATCCATGAGCAGGTCTTGCAGATTGGGCATGCAGGCATCGGCGCCCGCATCGAAGTCGAACGGGTCGAGCACCGGAGCGCATCGCCCGATCGAGTCCCACCGCTGATCGTCGGTGACGATCACCACGAAGTTCGGTTGCGACACGGCCGCGGCAGGTGCCGCCTCCGAGGCCTCGGCGACGACGGCCGACGCCGTCACCCCGGTCTGCGCGACCTGATCGGATACCGCGTCGAGCGACGACAACGCTCCGGCCGGAGCGATCCCGGCGGTACCGGCTGACAGCACGACGAACATCACGAGAAAGCGAACCACACGCATCTACGAACCCCTTGTGAGGGGCGTCCGAGATGGGTCCCTGGCGATCACGACCGTCATTCGCATCGTGTACGCCCACCACAGCGCCGCTACCTTCGACAACCGCCGGCTCGTCTCCCTCGACGCTCCCCCCTCTCCCTTCGGGGCAAACCAGGCGTTGGTGAAAGGTACATCACCCGGTGTAGTGCGGCTACCCCTTCTGGAAGAATGAGCCTGTCGCCCCATCGGGTGGCGCGACGCCAGGGACTTCCCGCTGCGGTACTGTCGCGGCGGAAAGCCCGCTCGGGCACATACCGTGAGGGAGTCGACTGCGATGCGCCCGCCTGCCCCCATCGACCAATCGGCCGTTGCGCAGATCCTCGCCCCGTTCGGGTCGAGCAGGACGTTGCCCGCCGAGGCGTACCGATCGGCAGCGCTCTTTGCGTGGGAGCGTGAGGAGATCTTCTCCCGCACCTGGATGTGTCTCGGTCGGAGCGACGAGCTGGTGCAACGGGGGACGGTGCGCGCCGTCGAGGCGGCGGGAGAGGAAGTGCTCCTCGCCCGTGATGCTGAGGGAACCGTCGGGGTCTTCTCCAACGTGTGCCGCCATCGTGGCCATCCGCTCGTCGAGGTCGGGGAAGCTGTCGCCGTCCGCCAGATCAGGTGCCCGTATCACTCATGGGCGTATCGGCTCGACGGCTCGCTGCGCACCGCCCCCACCCTGACCCGTAGCGACGACTTCGATGCGACCGAGTGGCCGCTCGTCCCGATCCGGAGCGATGAGTGGCTGGGCTGGCTGTTCATCGACCTCTCGGGAGCGGCGCCGCCGCTCGGCGAGACGTTTGCCGGTCTCGCACCCGTGCTCTCGCCCTACGAGCCCGAGCGACTGCAACGGGCGGCGCGACACGAGTACGTGATCGCCGCCAATTGGAAGCTGATCGCCGAGAACTACCACGAGTGCTACCACTGCACCTCCATCCACCCTGCGCTGTGCGAGGTGACGCCGCCGGACAGCGGCTCCGACCTCGTGCCCGAAGGCCTCTGGTGCGGTGGGACGATGACCCTCAAGGAGCATGCGGTGACGATGTCCTTGAGCGGGGCCTCTGAGGGCGTCAACTTCCGCAGGCTGCCCGCCGCCGCCGAACGCATCGTGGTGTACGTCCACCTGCTCCCCAACCTGCTGGTCAGTGCCCACCCCGACTACGTGATGACCCATCGCCTCACCCCGCTCGATGCCGAGCACACCCAGGTGGAGTGCGACTGGCTGTTCCCACCCGAGGCGCTCGACCTCGACGACTTCGATCCGGCATATGCCGTGGACTTCTGGGACCTCACCAACCGCGAGGACTGGGGTGCGTGCGAACGGGTGCAGCGGGGAACGGCGAGTCGGGGGTTTCGCCAAGGCCCACTCTCGTCGTGGGAGAGCACGATCTACCAGTTGCACAGCGTCCTCGGCCGCGCCTACCAGGGGCAGGGATTGCTCCCGCCCGTGTACGTGAGGAGCCGGCGCACAGTGGACACCACGGCCTAGACGTTTGCGCCGCGGCGGACCGAGCCGGTCTCCATTGCTGCGACACGAGGCGTCCGCATGGGTGTGGCTGAACCCGTGCCCCGGTGCAGCCAGACGAAGACGGGCCACTCCACGAACCTGGTGAGTGGCCGCGCTATCCGGGCGCACTCACCGGGACCGGCCGCCGTCCGCTCCCGTGCCGACCCGACGCCCGGTCCTCGAATCCGCTGCGGATGACGAGAACCGGCGAGACGGCGGCGCCGACGAGCAGGTCTCGCTGCACCTCCCGCGCCCGCCCGTCGTAGCCCATCACCATCAGACTGGCGTCGTGCGAAGCCTCGGCCGCCGCAGCCGCCGCCACCGCCACCAACTCCCGGCCCGTGGCTGCTGCGACAGACCGAGCGGCATCCTCGGCGGCAGGCTCGTCGACCCCACCACGGACGAGCAGGATCGGACCCTCGCGCACGCCCGTGCGCTCGACGCCGCCCGCCGCATGGCCGACGAGCACGGCGACGCGAACCCCCGACCGCTCGAGCACATCGCCGACGACACCCGCGAAGGCCCGTAGCCCGAACACGGACCGGTGCATGCCGACCACGACGACATCTGCCTGGGTGCGGGACGTCACGCGCACGATCTCCCGGCCCGGATCGAGACCGACCTCGACGTGAACGCTGACGCGCAGACCGTCTGCGAGCAGCTCCGCCACGAGAGGCGCCAGCTCGCTACGCGCCGCCGACTCCGCTTCGTCGACCGCCGCGAGACTGGCGCTGGCGTGCTCGTCGCCTCGCATCTCGACGATCCTCGTGAGCACGACCTCCGTCCGCCCCCTGTGTGCGGCCAGCCGGCGCGCCAGCGCAACGAGCTCCGTGCCCGAGTCGGGATCGCCGATCGCCACAACCACCGTGAAGTCGACGCCGCGCCTGCCCTGCTGCACGGACTCTGCTGCGGCAATCTCCCGTTCGATGATGCGGCGCGGATATGCGACCGCCAGCAGCGGGGTGGTCATGAGCGTCGTGGTGATCGCCATCAGCACCATGGCCGTGAACAGCGTCGGAGAGATGACCCCGAGCTCGCGACCGACGGTGAGAATGACGATCTCGGCCAGGCCTCTCGTGTTCATCAAGATGCCGAGCGCGTGCGCCTCGCGCCAGCGCTCCCCCGCAAATCGTGCAGCCAACGTTCCCCCCGCCCACTTCCCCACGACCGCGGTCGCAAGGACTGCGCCGGCGATCAGCCAGTGGATCGGCCGATCGAGCAGCCCGATGCTCGTCGACAGCCCGACCACGGCGAAGAAGACCGGGAGGAGAAAGAGCACCGTCAGGTCCTCGAGGCGATCGGTCAACTCCCGTGCGAGGTCGCCCGAGCGAGGGAGGATGGCCCCGGCGAGAAATGCACCGAAGATCGCATGGATGCCGATCACCTCGGTCGTCCAGGCGCTCAGCAGGACCCCGACGAGCAGCGCCGCGGTGAGGTGTGCGCCGAGCCGTCCCCGGCGGGCGTGCACCCAGTCGAGGCGACGCAGGAGGGGGCGCACCGCGATCAGCATGAAGGCGATGAACACGGCGGCCAGCGTGATCGTCACCACGGCGCTCGCCGGCCCCGCGGCGTTGGCGATGCCGACGACGACTGCCAGCACGCACCATGCCGTCACGTCGTCGATCGCGGCGCACGTGATCGCCAGCATGCCCAATCGTGTCGTGTGCAGCCGGGTGTCGGTGAGGATGCGGGCGAGCACCGGAAACGCGGTGACGGCCATCGCCGCACCGAGGAACAGGGCGAACCCGTCGAACCTGCCCGACCCGATGAGGGGGTAGAGCGGCAGCGCCAGGGCCGCGCCGAGCACCAGCGGAGCGAGGATCGACACGTGGCTCACGAACACGGTCGTGGGCCCGGAGCCGCGTAGCAGCGAGAGGTCGAGCTCGAGGCCTATGAGGAACATGAACAGGATCAGCCCGAACTGGGCCATGACCCGCATGACGTCGACGACCTGGGGCGAGAACAAGTAATCCGTGATGCCGGGGGCCACCATGCCGAGCAGTGAGGGACCGAGCATGATGCCGGCCACGATCTCGCCGATCACCTGAGGCTGGCGGAGGCGTGTGAAGAGGGCACCGACGAGCCGTGCTGCGGCGATGACCACCGCAACGGCCAGGAACATCCTCGCAACGAGCTCCCCGCCTTCGAGTCCGTCGACGGGGGTCGCGCCCGGCCTCGCGGAGGACGCCGGTGCCATGTCGACGGCGCGGCCGCCACCGGATCCGGCGACGGTGCCGGCGAGACCGCCGCCCTCGGCGACGACGACGTCGAGGACCAGCCGGCGCCCGTCGAGACACGTACCTTCGAGCCTCCCCGGTTCGGAGGCGGCGCCGAGGCGTCCCCGCAGGAGGCGCATCCCTAGCTCCCCTGCCACCGCATCGCCGCCACCGACACCGGGGACGTGGAGGTCGACGAACACCCCCGACTGGACGACCACGACCCGGTCACCGAGACACGAGGCGAGCTCGCCCGTCGTCAGCACCCGCGCCACCTCGGGCGCCGCCTGCAGCCCGGCGCCGCGGACGAGAGCGAGACCGAGGGCGAGGGCGGCCACCACCGTCACGACGCCATAGCCGACAACCGTTCTGCGTACCCGGGCGGACCCGGGCGGGCTCACGACGGCCGGTCCTCGACCATACGCATCCACCGCTTCCACGCCGAGGCAGCCTGCGGCGCGGCGACCGGTTCGGGAGCCGGCGAGTCCGTCGCCGAGGGCCGCAGCCCGGTACGCACCTCGACCCCGTAGCGCCGGCCAAGCCCCACGACGGCGGCGACCTCGAAGTCGTCGAGTCGCTGCCGGTTCTCGCGGACGCCGCGCGGAATCGAGCGCAGGTGGCGGCGACAGAAGGCGCCGCTCGACCGGGCCGTGTGGACCGCCCACACCGGGTCTCGTTCGCACCTCTCCAGGGTGAACCCATCCTGTGCGCCGCCACACCACGCCTGGAGGCTGAGCGGCCCTTCCACCGCCAGGACGGCGTGCGGCCGATTCGGGTCGTCGTGACCCACCGACAACACCCGGACACAGCCGCCCACGACGATCGAGGCCAGGCTGCGAGCCCGATCGACGGCGGCGGCCGGTGCGTGCAGGCTGCACGCACACGGCCCGGCGTTGCCGTTTTCCGGCTCGGGGCAGGGCACCGCAGCGACGCTCCCCCGCCACACCACCGTCGATGCGATGCCGACGAGCGCGGCCGGGGCCGGTCTCTTGCCGCGGAGATCGACCGCGAGCTTCCACCAGCGGTGGGTCGTGGCGAACAAGCTCACCACGATGGCGACCGGCCGCTCGGTGTCATCAGGGGGCACGACGGGCACGGGCAGCGATCGACCGATCACGACGCCCGCTCCCCGCTCCCCCACCGAGTTGCGGCGAGTTCCTTCGCTCCGATGGCGCCGATGAGCTTGCCGTCGGCCGAGACGACACCGACCGGGCCGCCCGCATGCTCGTCGAGCAGGAGGAGGATGTGCTCGACAGGCTCGTCGGGCGCCACGGTCACCGGCGGCTCGGTCACGGTCCCGACCTCGACGTGGGATCGCGCGCCCATGAGCTGCCCGCGCCGCACGATGCCGACCAGCCTCCCATGCTCGGCCACCAGCACCACCGGATCCACGGTGAGCTCGAGGACGTCCCGGATCCGCATGTGACTGCCGACCGCCGACGGCGGGCTCATCGCCTGGTAGACGCGGCGCACGTCCTGGCGGACCACGACGACGCCGCCGGGCGCGGCAGCTTGGAGACGCACGCCCGGACCGAAGAACTGCCGCTGGAACCACGAGCCGCCCGGGGCGCCGATCACGACCAGCGTGCCCTTCGGCAGCTCGGCGACGAGCTCGAGCGGGTGCTCGGTGGCGACGGCCTCCATCGGAAGCGAGAGCCCTGCTGCGGCAATGTCTTCGAGCGCCTCGACCGCCGACGGCCGCAGCTCGCGCCGCCTGTAGCCGGCGACCACCCTCGCAGGCGCGTCGAGGCGATCGGCGATGCGCCGAGCCGTCGCCGCGGCCAGGAGAGAGTGGGGGCCACCGCCCACGGCGGCGACGACCCCGGTGATGTCGTCGACGACGACATGGTGGGGAACGGCCACCGAGCACCGCTCGAGAGATGGGAGGTGCCGCACCACGTGGATCGTGGCCCGGGCCTCGACGAGTGAGCCCCAGACGTCGGGTCCCGCCCGAACCGGGCGCGGATCGCCAAGGACCTCGGCGAGGGACCGGCACGCATCGTCTCCGGACCACACGACACGCCATGGGGCGAGGGCAGCAGTCATCCGCCTGCGCCTCCCTGGGCGAGTCGAGGGCTCTCGACGACTTGCGGAACGACCCGCCTGGCGAGTTGCCTCCGGGTGGCGAGACCGAGGACCACGTCGCCGGGCTCGGGTTCCGCCACCTCGGTGCAGGGAATGACCTCCCCCCGCCGGCGAACCACGAGCGGGACGAGATCGGCTTCGTCCGCCTCGCCCAGCAGCGGTGATGAACGGTCCTCACAGCCCTGAACAGGAAGCTCGGTGACGGCGGCGGCGTTGTGCAGCAGCCTGCGATTCCACAGTTCGAGATCGAAGTGCATCTCGGCGAGCGGCCGCACCAACTCGTCGTCGAGCGCATCGCGCAGCGAGGAGGCATCGTCGCCGGTGAGTAGTACCGACGCCTTTGGGATCCCGAACTCGGTGGTGGCTCGCTGGGCGACGAGCACGTTCACCGACGGGTTGGCGGTCATGCAGACGATTCGCATGGCGTCGGCCCCGCCGGCCTGACGCAGGATCGACGTGTCGAGCGCATTGCCGTGGATCGCGTCGAGCCCCTGGAGCCGAGCATCGCTGCAATGGTCGAGGTTCGTGTCGATGAGGCGCACCCACGACCCCTCTCCGAACACGTGGGCGACCGCACGGGCGACGGGCCCCGCCCCCACGACGATCGTGCCGCTGCGGCGGGAGGAGCGCACCAACTGATCGTGCCGCTCCAGCCAGCGCACCGCTCGCGTGAGGAGATAGGGGACCGTCGCCGTCGTGACGAGCGCCATGAGCACGAGCACGGAGAATGTGGTCTGATCGATCAGCCCGCGCTCGAGCGCCAGCTCGGCGGCGATGATCTCGACTGCGCCCCGCCCGTTCATCCCCACCCCGACGGCCACGCCCTCGCGCCATCCTCGTCCTCCCGGCAGGTAGAAGACGGCGGTGCCGACGATCTTCCCCACGGTTGCCACCGCGATCACGCCCAACAGCAGCGGCAGGTCGGTGCGCACGACGCCGAGATCCACATGGAAGCCCGCACTGACGAAGAAGACCGGGGCGAGGAATCCCACCGACACGCGGAAGACCAGCTGCTCGACGTCGCGGTACATCCTCGGCTCGAACAGACCAGGCCTCAGCAGCAGCCCTGCGAAGAACGTGCCGAGGATGCCGTGTAGCCCGGCTGCTTCGGCGGCGGCGCCGTACACGAAGGCGACGATGACGACGATGAGGAAGAGCGTGCCCCGGTCGACGCCGCCTCGCCGGGCGAGGAACCTCGCCCCGATCGGGAAGAGGCGGATCCCGACGGCGATGGCGGCCACGACGAACAGCGCGGCCTTCAGTGCCACCACGACGATGCCGGCCCCGGAGACCATTCCCTCCTCGCCGGCGCCCAGCAACGCGGAGAACCCGACGAGCGCGACGAGGTCGGCGACGAGGGCGCCGGCCATCATCACGTGGGCTACGCGGGTGTCGAGGATGCGGAGGTCGACGAGCACCCGAGACTTCGTGGCGAGCGACGTCAGCCCCATCGCCAGCGCGACGAACAACGCCGCCTGCGACGGCAGTCCGAAGGTGATGGCGAGCCAGTATCCGGCGCCGGCGGGGACGACGAACCCGCCGACGGCGGCGAGGAGCGCCGGCCACGACGATCTGCGCAGGTCGCCGAGGTCGAGGTGCATCCCGACGTACAGCATCATCACGAGGACCCCGAGCGAAGCGACGACGGAGAGGGCCTCGTCGGCCGACAGCCAGCCGAGGGCGGCGGGACCGAACACGATGCCCGCGATCAGCTCGCCGAGGATGGCGGGATACCCGAGACGGCGGGCGACGGCGCCACCGCCGACCGCAGCGGCGAGGACGAGGGCGAGGTTCAACAGGTGAACTTCCATGCGGCCTCCCGAGCGGTTGCTGGTCGGGCTGCGCCCATCGTGCACTACGCACGCGACACCACGATGGCGACCGTGCGCGGGTTTCGCGCTGCGGCGCACACGAAGCGCGCAGATTCGTCACAAAGGCGATCAGGCGCCGTGATTGAGTGGGGACTCGGGACCGGAAGTACGATGCGACGCCTGACGGGAGGTGACGTGAGCCCCGAGGGTTCGCCGCCGGGACGTGCCAACGTGCTCGTCGTCGAGGACGACGACAGGATTCGCGCCGCCCTGCGCCTCGCTCTGGGAGACGAGGGCTACTCGGTGCACGACGTCGCAGACGCCGAGACGGCGCTCGAGCGGCTCCGGGAGAGCCCGCCCGACCTCGTGCTCGTCGACATCATGCTCCCCGGCATGAGCGGTCTCGACCTCTGCCACCAGCTGCGCCGCACCAGCGACGTGCCGATCATCATCGTCACCGCCCGTGACGACTCCCACGACGTGGTCGCCGGTCTGGAAGCCGGCGCCGACGACTACGTCACCAAGCCCTTCGTGTTCAAAGAGCTGGCGGCTCGCATCCGGGCGCTCCTGCGCCGCACCCGGCCGCCGGCCGCCGAGCCGTCACGCCTCCGCTTCGGCGACCTGGTCGTGTCCGTCGAGGCCGGCACCGTGACCCGAGGGGAGGAAGTCGTCGACCTCACCCGTACCGAATTCCTCTTGCTGTGCGAGCTGATCGACAACCCGCGTCGCATCCTGTCACGGGAACAGCTCCTGGCGAGTGTGTGGGGCTACGACTACTACGGGGACGGGCGCATCGTCGACGCCCACATCGGACGCCTCCGCAAGAAGATCGAGCCCGACCCCTCGTCTCCGCGGTACGTGACCACGGTACGAGGCCTCGGCTACAAGTTCGTGCCCGGCCCCGGATGACCCCTCCCCCGGGTGACGGTCGGAATCGGCAGCGCAGGCGTCGCGCAGGGAGCCTGCGGTGGCGCATCGTCATCCGGGTCGCCGGCATCGCCTTGACCCTGTCGTGCGGTCTCGGGTTCGCCACGTACCTGATCGTGCGCAACACGGTGGTGGAGGAACGGGAGGCGGCCGCCGTCGAGCAGGTGATCGCCGATGCAACCCTCGTCGTCTCGACACTCGACGTGGCAGGCATCAACGAGGCGGCGGTGCTCGCCACCCTTCGTCCCCCCAACCGGTCGCGCCCGCTGCTGTCCGTCGACGGCCGGTGGTATACGGCATCCCTCCAGGTCCAACCGAACGACGTGCCGGATGCGCTCCAGCAGCTGGTGTTCGCCGGCACCGCAGCCAAGCAGCGGTTCTCGCTCCACGGAGACCCGACGCTCGCCATCGGCGTCCCGATCGCCGGAGGAGACGCCGGCTACTTCGAGGTGTTCTCGCTCCAGGATGTCGCCGCCACCCTGGGCACCCTGGCGCGCACGCTCACCATCGCCGGCGTGGCGGCCACGGCCTTGGGAGCGGCCGCCGGCTGGGGCATCTCTCGCCGGATCCTCCGGCCGCTCTACGAGGTGAGCGAGGTCGCCGCCCAGATCGCCGCCGGGCAGCTCGACACCAGGCTCGACGAGTCGGCCGACCGCGACCTCGCCCGGCTCACCGCATCATTCAACGCCATGGCGCAGTCGCTCGAACAGCGGATCGCTCGTGAGGCGCAGTTCTCGTCGGATGTGTCGCACGAGCTGCGATCGCCGCTCACCACGCTGGCGACGTCGGTGTCGGTCCTCGAGGGGCGGCGCAGCGAGCTGTCGGCAGAGGCCCGGGAGGCGCTCGACCTGCTGAGCGCCGATCTCAAGCGGTTCCAGGCCCTCGTGACCGACCTCCTCGAGATGTCGCGGCACGACGCCGGCGTCGCCACGATCGAGCGCAGCCCCTTCGAGCCCGCCACGTTCGTGCGTCGCGCCCTTCGCCGCCTCGGCGAGACCACCATCGACCTCCGCATCGCTCCGGGTGCTGAGAGGGCCGTCGTGCACGCCGACGAGCGGCGCCTCGAGCGCAGCCTCGCCAACGTGCTCGACAACGCGAGGATCCACGGCGGAGGCCCGACTGCAGTCGCCGTCGAGGCCACGGCGGCAACGGTGCGCATCGTCGTCGACGACCGTGGGCCCGGCATCGCACCGGACGATCGTGAGGTGGTGTTCGAGCGCTTCGCCCGCGGGGCGAGCGCAGGGCAGCGCGGCAGTCGTGACGGAAGCGGGCTCGGGCTGGCCCTGGCCCGCGAGAACGTGCGGGCTCAAGGTGGCCGAATCTGGGTCGAGGACGCCCCGGACGGGGGCGCTCGCTTCGTGATCGAGCTGGAGAGGGCTGACACATGAGGCGGTTCCTTCTCTTCCTGGCCGTGGCCGTCGTCGTCGCCGGGTGCGGCATACCGCTCCAGGACGCTCCCGACGCCATCGATGTCGCCGTGCGGCCGGTGACGCCACCGCCCGTCGACGATACGGTGGACCGCTCCGGCGGCACGATCTACCTCGTGGGCGATGGCGGTCTCGTCACCGTCGATCGGGAGCGCAGCACCGACGCCGCCGCGTTGATGGCGCTGCTCTTCTCGGGACCGACGCCGGTCGAGGAGCAGTCCGGCCTGCGGTCGGCGATCCCCCCGAGTGCGATGGTGCGCGACGTCGTCGTCACCGGCCGGAGCGCCGTCGTGGATGTCTCTCGGCCGTTCGCCGCCATCGGTGGCCAGGAGGAGATCCTCGCCGTGGCGCAGATCGTCCTCACCCTCACGACCGACCTCGTCGACGTGGTGACCATCGAGCTGGAGGGCGCCCCGGTCGCCATCCCGCTCCCCGACGGCGTCCTGGCGACCGTGCCGGTCGGGTTCGCCGACTACGCCGAGCTCATCGTGCGCTGAGCACGAGCGTGCGGTCGATGCGATCGCTGGCGTCGAGCTTCTGTGCGATGTCCCGGGCGACCGCCTCCCGGTCGGGCGTCACCTTTGTGACGGCCACCACCACCCGCGCCGCGGCGGGCACGCCGGCGAGCCCGCCGCGAGGATGAGTGAGCACGGCGACGCACGCCTCCGCATCCAGCACGTCATCGGTGGACCGTCCGGCGAGCGCGGCCACCCGCTCGGGGCGGTGGGCCACCTCGGCGATCACTCCGCCGACCGCATCGGCGCCCATCACCACGACGACCACGGTCGTCGTCGCGGGGATGACGGGCTCGTGGGCCGCCGGTGCCTTGAAGGCGCGGCGGCGCGCTCCGTCCGCCTCCACGAGCACGAAGTCTGCGACCCCGGAGGCGAAGAGGCGGTCGACCCCCTCAGGCGGCGGTCCGGTCACCTTGTGGTCGTCGCCGCCCGTGACCACCATGACCGGTCCGGGACCGTCGAGCGCAGCAGCCACCGTGGCGAGGACGTCCGTACGGCACGAGGTCGGTGCGCGTGCTGCCTGCTCGGTCCCGAGCTTCGTGGTCGTGGTCAGAACGACCCTGCGTCCTTGGGCCGCCAGCTCCTCGCCCAGCGCGAAGAGCAGCGTCGACTTGCCCCCGGCGCCGACGAACGCCACGAGCTCGCGCGCGCCGAGCCCGAGCCGGGCGGCGAGCGCTCCGCTCACGCGCTGCGGTTGAGGTGCGTGAGGACCGCCTCGAGCACCCCACCGCCCACGGCGAGCGACTTGTCGGAGATCTCGAAGCACGCCGCCCGATCGGCGCGCGGATCGATGTCGCCGAGCTTGAACCCGGGCGTTGCCGGGTAGCCCGGCGTGATGAGTCCGCGCACCACACCGCCGGTGAGCGCCCGCACCGTCGTGTCGCCGATCATGCCGATGACCTGATCACGCACGACGTGGTCGCCGATCTCGACCTTCCACTCCACCGGTCCGGCGGCCTCGGCGCGGAGCACCCGTTGCTCGTCCTCGCCGCCGATCCGCCCCGGGATGCCGGTATTGGGAATGGCCGACCCGGTCCACAGGACGCGACCCAGGTGCGGACCTCGCATCGTCTCCACCACGGCATGACAGTCGACGCCTGCGGTGAAGCCGGGCCCGAGGCCGATGACGAGCGGCGCATCTTCCCGTGTCGTGTCGATGTTGCGCTTCGCCACCCGGGCATCGACGACGACCTCGACCTCACGGGGCAACTCGGGCATGTCGGCTTCGATCACGATGGGGACGATTCCCAGGGCGGCGATCGCAGGCGCCTCGCCCGCCTCGGTCACTCGCCGGGCGAGCACGTCCTCCACCCGCACCTCGCCCTCGGTCACGGCGGCGGCGACGGCGACCGTGCGGCGGACCGCGAGCGGCGGGTCGATCTCCAGCACGATCACCGGGAATCCGGCCCGCCGAAGCCGCGCCACCGCACCGGTGGCCAGGTCGCCTCCCCCGCGCACGACCACGAGATGATCCGGGAACAGCATCGTCCCTCCTACTCCCTGGACCGCCGCATCGCAGCGATCACCTCCGCCATGATCGAGACGGCGATCTCCTCCACCGTCTCGGCACCGATCTCGATCCCTATCGGCGCCCGCACGTCGTCGAGGGCGGCAGCGTCGAGCCCGGCGTCCTCGAGACGCTTGCGGGTGGTCGCCCATCGCCTGGCGCTGCCCATCACACCGATGTAGGGGGCGGGTGTCGCCACCAGTGCGGGTATCGCCGCGACGTCGTAGTCGACGCTGCGGGAGACGAGCACCACGGCGGTCGCCGCCGTGGGCGGGCTCGCCGCCAGCGCATCGGCCATGTCCCCGGCGACCCTGACGTCGGCAAGCGGCACCGCGGCCTCGGTCACCTGCTCGGGCCTGTCGTCGGTGGCGACCGTGCGGAACCCCAGCCAGTGGGCGAGCTCGATCACCGCCTTCCCGACGTGGCCGCATCCAGCGACGAGCAGCGTTGGTGGGGGCATGGATGGCTCCAGGTAGATCTCGACTTCTCCGCCGCACACACCGGGGTCGCCCCGCTGCGGGTCGACCAGGGCATAGCTCAGCAGACTCGGCCGCCCGGTGCGCAGCGCCTCACCGGCCGCCTCGATGACCCGAGACTCCATCTCGCCGCCACCGATCGTTCCGCTGAGCCTGCCGTCTCCGTACACGAGCATCTTGGTGCCGGCGTGGCGGGGCACCGATCGGCGAGTCGCCACCACGGTGGCGNNACCATCCGCCCGTCCGGGTCGTAGGCCATCTCTTCACAGTGCCCGTAGCCGAGCGCCTGAACCATGCCGCCCTCGACCTGCCCCGAAGCCGTCACCGGGTTGATCGGCACCCCGCAGTCGACCGCCATCACCAGCGACTGGAC
>DKBA01000240.1 GCA_002450985.1 Acidimicrobiia bacterium UBA6912 | reverse complement strand
GTCGAACTCGTCGGCCCAGACCAGATCCCAACCGGCGGGACCGGGATCGGGTGCCCGGTTGTCCTTCAGGGTGACGCTGATCTCATCGCCCGAGCCGGTCCCGTAGTACCAGAACGTCAACCCATCGAAGGGGCTCCAGTCCTGGCCGATGGCGAAGTCTCGCCACACCTGACCGACGATCGGGTCACCGTCGAAGGTCAGCCCGGTCAAGGGGATCACCTCGGGATCACAGGGGAGGCCGGTGTCCTCGAAGCGGAAGNNCCGAGGAGTCCCACAAGCCGATGCCGCGCTCGAAGTCGTCGAGCAGCAGCGGGTCGAAGGCATCCGCGTCGATGATGTTGGCGCCCGCCTGCATGATGAACCCGGGGGCGACGTCGACGGGATTGGAGAGGCGCAGGATGACCGTCTGGGTGCCTTCCCACTTCCCGTCGGGGAATGTCTCCAGAGAGAACGCCAACTCGGATGGTCCACCGTTGACGAAGGTGAGCGTGCCGCTGACGGGTACGTAGTCGCGATCCGGGGTCGCCGAGCCGGGCTCCGTCGAGTAGTCCACCGACACCTGCGCCGGATCGTCCTCGTTCATCGGCCGGTTGAGCTTGACCGTGATGTCGCCGGTCGTGCCCTCGTCGATGTCGAAGCTGGCGGTCGAGAAGCCGACGGCGAGCTCGGGGAGCTCCGCCACGCCGTACAGGCTGACGTCGTCCAGGAAGTACGAGGCCGGCCCGCCCGTGTTGAGCGTGCCGAAAGCCCACCCGTGCACCTCGGTGAGCCCGAAGCCGTCGTTGGGGGCGCCGTTGCCGATCTCCTTGCGGACGAAGTCGGCGAACGGGAACTCGAGGTACTGCCAGCCGGAGAAGTCGTCCTTGAAGGCGACGGTCCACCGTTCGGCGTCGTCGGTTGTCGAGCCGGGGTTCCGGTTATCGAGGACGTCGATGAAGAGATCGGTGCCGCTGTTGCTGCCGTACAGCCAGAAGGCGAAGCCCTCACTCGCCGACCAGTCCTGTGTCACCCAGGTGTCCACCGCCGCGTTCTCGAACGCATGGAGGAACCCGGCGAACACCTCGACGTCTGCGTCCATCTGCAGCACGTTGTTGCCGGCCTCACTCCCCGGCACGGCGGCCGGTGGGATATCGGTGGTGTCGATCTCCACTGTGCTGTTGCCGTCGTTGAACGTGAAGAATCCGATCAGGCTGCCGTTGCCGTCGGCACCGAAAGGCAGGCCGGATTCGAAGTCGTCGATGATGGTGGGGACCACCAGCGGCGTGTCGCTGAAGACCCAGTCGTCGGTGCGGAACGTGGCATCCGCCCCGGAGTTGCTGATGACGGCGATCACGACGTTGACGAGCTGTCCGTTGCCGCCTGCGGTGGCCGGCACCGGGTCGAGCACACCGTTGCCGCCCGTCAGGAAGGAGTTGTCGTCGAAGAAATCGGCGAGCGGGATCGACACGAGCTGCCAGCCGCCGCCGCTCACCGCGCACGGTCCGGCCGCGGCAACGACGCAGTTGTACTGGAACTCGTCGTCATCGGGATCGGTGATCGCGTCGTCGCCGTTGTCGTCGTCCTGGAGGTTGATCTCGAGGGTGTAGTCCTGCCCGGCATCGGGGTTGATCCAGAAGTTGAAGTGGGCCGTGCCCGACAGGTCGACGAGGTTGGTGCGCCCGAATCCACCGAAGAAGCCCGGCACCCCGCCGGAGCCCCACCCGCTCTCCAGCGAGAACGACCCGGCCGTGCCGGGCGGCAGGTCGATGGAGTTGGCTGCTATGCCGCCTCCTCCGACGGCACCACCGAATGCGAACCATCCGTTGTTGAACGGGTCGCCATGTTCCATGTCGTCGAACACGACCTGCGTCGAGTCTGCCTGCGCCGCCGGCGGCGCTGCCGGTAGCAGCACCAGCATCGATGCCATGAGTGCCAGCGCCAGTGTGGCGAGGCGACCCCTTCTCATGCCCCTGGAGATCATGGAGATCCCTCCCTTTCTCTGTTTCCCGGATCTGCCGGTGTGGTGAACTTCACGTGTGGTCTCCCGTCGAGATCGGTATCACGGCTACCCGCCCTCGATGGGCTGGTAGACGCGGACGTAGTCGACGTACATGTACTTCGGAAACTCGACATCGAGGCCGATGGGTCCCGGCATGGTGCCGCCCAGCGCCAGGTTGAGGATGAAGAAGAACGGCTGGTCGAAGACCCACCGGTCCCCCACGATGTCCCGGCTCTTCTCCCCGTATTGCTCGCCATCGAAGAACCAGCGAATCCCGTCGAAGTCCCACTCGACGGCGTAGGTGTGGAAGTCGTCGGGGATGGGCGCGTCGTTCCGGTACGTGGCCCCGAGGCTGCCCGCTCCCGAATACCCGGGACCGTGCAGGTTGCCGTAGGCGAGAATCGGCTCCTTGCCGACGAACTCCATGATGTCGATCTCGCCGACGAACGGCCAGTTGCTGTCGTTGGGATCCTCCGTGTCGCGCCCGAAGTTCGCCCCGAGCATCCAGAACGCCGGCCACATGCCCTGGCCTGCCGGCACCTTGATGCGGGCCTCGAGGTAGCCGTACTGGAACTCCTGCAGGTCCTGGGTCTTGAGCCGGGCCGAGGTGTAGTACGACTCCTCGAAGCGCTCCTGCCGGCCCTCGATGACGAGCAGGCCATTCTGGACACGGGCGTTCTCGGGCCGGTCGGTGTAGTACTGCGACTCACCGTTCCCCCAGCCCCATCCACCGATGTCGTACGTCCAGTTGGCCGGGTCGATGGTGTCGCCGTCGAACTCGTCGCTCCACACCAGCTCATACCCCTCGGGCGGATCGGGGGGGATCGGTGGCGGCGGTGCGATGGTGGTCGTCGTGGTCGAGGGTGCAACGCTCGTCGTGGTGGTCGTGTCGGTCGCCGCACTGCCCTCATCTGCGGGACTGTCGGATCCGCAGGCCGCGGCGAGCAGCGCCAGCACGACGAGCAGCGCCGGGAATCGGATGTCACGCACGATGCGCCCCCTTCGTCACGGAGCCCGCCGCAGCCGTCCCGTCCGCGTCGGCAGCCAACCGGCGCTCTTCCCAGGGCGGTTCGAGCTGCGCTGACAGGCCGCCGTCGACGTAGATGATCTGGCCGGTGACGTAGCTCGCCTCGTCCGAGGCGAGGAAGGCCACCATCGCGGCGATGTCGTCCACCGTGCCGAAGCGGTGCAGCGGCACACGGTCGGCGGCGGCGCGGTATGCGGCCGGATCGCGGAAGGCATCGGTCCGCCACGTGTGGGTGAGCCCCGGCCCGATGGCGTTGACCCTGATGCCGTAGCCGCCCAGATCGACGGCCATGGCCTGGGTCATGGCGTTGATGGCGCCCTTCGTCACGTCGTAGGGGAGGCCGCGGTGGTGGGCGCGAGCCGCCCCGACCGACGAGATGTGGATGATGCTGCCGCCCCCGGCCTCGCGCATGATCGCCGCCGCCCGCTGCGAGCACAGGTACGGCCCGGCGACGTTCGTCGCCAGCTGGAGCTCGAGCAGACCCTCGTGATCGTCGAGCAGACGGCTGCGCCGCAGATTTGCGGCGTTGTTGACCAGCAGGTCCACCGTCCCGAATGCCTGGAGGGCCTCCTCGAAGAGTCGGACGATGTCGCCCGGCAGGCTCACGTCGCCGTGAAACGCCATGACCGGGACGCCGAGGGCTCGCAGCGCGTTGGCGGTCGTCGTCAGGGAGTCTGCGTCGATGTCGACGGC
Organism: Acidimicrobiia bacterium UBA6912; assembly: GCA_002450985.1. Taxonomy (GTDB): domain Bacteria; phylum Actinomycetota; class Acidimicrobiia; order Spongiisociales; family UBA5794; genus UBA6912. The sequence continues at coordinate 6,562 of DKBA01000240.1, read as the reverse complement.
CACCACCCGCATTCCCTCACTCGCCATGCGCAGGGCGATGCCCTGCCCGATGCCCTTTGCGGCGCCGGTGACCACGGCGACCCGCCCTCGCAGCTCCGGATAGCGGGCGTCCATTCGCTCGAGCGAGGGGTCGATCTCATGCGACGTGGCGGGCGGCGATGGTGTGCTCACGGTCGGGCCGGGCTCCCGTCCGGAAGCCGCGTCTGCGTCCACTCCACGACGTGTTCGTCACAGGGATGGCGAGCGGCCAGATCCTCGTCCATGTCGATCCCCCATCCGGGACGGTCGTTCGGATAGAGGTAGCCGTCCTCGATTCGGGGCAGCCCGGGGAACACCTCGTACTCGAGCTCGGTAGGACGGGGCCACTCGTGGATGCCGAAGTTCGGCGCCCACACGTCGAGGTGGAGGTTGGCGGCGTGCCCGACCGGCGACGTGTCGCCCGGGCCGTGCCATGCGGTGCGGATCCCGAACATCCCGGCGAAGGCGGCGATGTTCCGCGCCGGTGTGATGCCGCCGATCTGGCTGACGTGCATCCGCACGAAGTCGATCAGCCGGTTGACGATGAGGTCCTGCCACTCGTGGGGGTTGTTGAACAGCTCGCCCATCGCCAGCGGCGTAGCGGACTGCTGCCGGATGGTGGTGAACCATTGGACGTCCTCGGGAGCGAGGGCGTCCTCGAGGAAGAAGAGCCGGTACGGCTCGAGATCCTTGGCAAAGCGCACCGCATCGATCGGGTGGAGACGCTCGTGGACGTCGTGGAGAAGCTCGATCTCGTCATCCACGACATTGCGAACGTGGTCGATCATCCCCAGCATCGCGTGCGAGTAGCGGCGGGGATCGAAGTAGTTGCCCGCCGGCGCCCCCCGCGGTGTGTGGAGCACGGCGCCAGGCCCGCCGTAGCCGCCCATCTGGACGCGAACGTGCCGGTAGCCCTGCTCCGCGAACTGCTGGGCGTTGTCTGCAACCTCTCTCGGATCACGGCCGTCGGCGTGCACATAGACGGCGGCGGCCTCCCGACTCTTGCCGCCGAAGAGGTCGAAGCAGGGCATCCCCGCCCGCTTGCCCTTGATGTCCCACAGCGCCATGTCGACGCCGGCAATGGCGTTGTTGGCGACCGGGCCGTTGCGCCAGTAGCCGTTGACCATGGACATCTGCCAGATCTCCTCGATCCGATCGACGTCCCGTCCGATGAGGAACGGTCTCAGGTGCCGTTCGATGAACGCCTGCACGGCGTAGACGCGCTGGGTGTAGGTGGCACATCCGAGGCCGTAGAGCCCGTCCTCGGATGTGACCACCTTGACGATGACGAGACGCGAGCTCCCCGGTTGGGTGAGGATGACTCGGACGTCGGCGATCGTGACCGGCGTGCGTCCCACACTGCCGGCATCCGCGCCACCCAGGGGTGACCTGCGCCCGAGCTCGGGCCCGGGCGCAGAGGCACCCACCGTCATGCCGCCGCTCGCCACCCTTATCCCTTCACCGCGCCGGACGTGAGGCCGCCGATGATGTACCGCTGCAAGAACATGAACAGGACCAGCATCGGGAGCATCAGCATGAGCACCGCACTCGCCAGCGCCGGCCAGTCACTGCCGTACTGACCCTGGAACACGATCAGGCCCCGCGTGATCGGGTACAGGTCGGAGTTCGTCAGGTAGATCGTCGGCAGGATCAGCTCGTTCCAGATGCCGATGGCATGCAGCACCGTGACCGTGGCGATGGCCGGGCGGATCAGCGGTAGGACGATCGACCAGACGAAGCGGAAGTACCCGCAGCCGTCCACCGCCGCCGACTCGTCCAATTCCTTCGGGATCGACTTGATGTAGTTGACCACGATGATCATGCCGATGGCGTTGACCAGGAACAGCATGATGTAGCCGACCCGGGTGTTGTAGAGGCCCAGGTTCAGGATCAGCTGGAACTGGGGGATCAGCGCCGGCGGCAGGAAGAGCGCAACGACGTACAGCGTCAGAATCGCTCCGCCGCCTTTGATGATTCCACGGGAGATGGGGAATGCAACGAACAACGTCGTGAACACGAAGACGGCCGTTGCGATCGCCGTGTAGATCGCCGAGTTGAGCAGATAGCGGGGGAAGTTGGCGAGCTCCCACGCCTTGGTGTAATTGTCGAAGTTGATACCCGACGCCAGGCCGATGGGATCCCGGAAGAACTCCGAGAGCGGTTTGAACGACGCGTTCACGAGCATGAACAGCGGGGCGAGATACAGGAGCGCAAAAAGGCTCAGGACCACATAGGAGATGACCTTGCCCCATGGAAAGCCCTTCCCGACCCGTTCGACAACGGGGGGCTCGGCGTCCAGGGCCGGAACGATCATCTCTGGGGCATCGTCTCTGGGAATGGTCATCCGAGGTACTTCCTCTCTCTCCGCTGGACGATCCAGTTGGCCGACATGCCGAGAACCAAGACCAGGAAGAACAGCACGATGGACGCCGCCGCCGCATAGCCCTGACGGAAGGCGGCGCTCACGGACCCTGTCGTCTGCCCGAAGCCCTCGGCGAAGACCAGGTAGCCGAGCACCTGGGTGCCGGGCCGGTATCCGATGAGCACCAGGAAGAGCTGCCACGCCTGGAGGGAACCGATGACGTTCAGCAGGAAGTTGGTGTTGATGGCGGGCGTCAACTGCGGCCAGGTGATGTTCTTGAACAGGTTCCAACCGCCTGCACCGTCGATACGGGCCGCTTCGTACAGGGTCTCGTCGATCGTCTGCATGCCGGCGAGGAAGATCATCATGGTGATCCCGACGTTGGCCCAGATCTGGACGACCATCACCCAGATGAAGGCCTCGGTGGGTGCTCCCCCGAGGAACTCCGATTGGATGCCGAACCACCCGAACACCTCGGCGACAGGTCCGCCTGCGGGATAGAGGAACAGCTGCCACATGAGTCCCTGGATGACCACACCGAGGATCACCGGGATGAAGAAGAGCGTCCGGAAGAACGTCCGGCCCCTCAGCTTCTGATTGAGCAGCAACGCGAGCACCAGCCCGAGGCCAAACTGCACCGTCGTCACGACGACCATGAAGATCAACGTGCGCTGCAGAGCGGCGAGGTTGTCGCGAGAGGCGAGCCCGCGGAACAGGAACTCGTCGTAGTTCTCGAAGCCGATCCAGTTGACGGGCGCACCTCGCACACCCGAAGCGTCGGTGAATGAGTAGACGGCCGTTGCGAGCGAGGGCCCGACGGCGATCAGCAGATAGAGCCCGAAACCGGGGAGCAGCAGCAACCACGGCACCCAGCGCTTTCGGCCCTGGCCGAATAGGTAGTTCTTCTTGACGAGTGAGATGGCCATCGGACCCCCGATCGGATCGGGCCCGCCGGAGGTGCAGGCTCCCATCGAGACGTGGGAGCCTGCACCTCGGCTGAAGCAGCGTTACTGCAGTTCGTCGAGCGCTGCCTGCAAGTCGGCTTGTGCCTGCGTGGCCAGCGCCGCGGCATCGTCCCACTCGTTGAATGGCACGAACCACGAAGCGGCCTGCGAGCCGTTGGCCCACTGCCCGGCACCCGCCGGCTGCACCCAGTACTGCTCGAAGCCGACCTGGAAGTTCTCCAGGTAGGGCGCAAGCGCCTGTCCGAGCTTCGTGTCGAGGGTGGCCGTCGCCTGCGTCGGGATGAACCCGGTGGTGGTCACGAATTCCTGATACGTGTCAGGATCCGAGAACGCCGCCACGTAGGCCTTCGCCACCTCGACGTTCGGCGAGTTCGCCGCGATCGCCCAGCCCTGGTCGTACTTGCCGAACAGGTTCTGGTTGTCGGCGGCGTCGTCGCTGCCCGGGAACGGGACGTAGGTCCAGTCGAACGTGGCACCGCCGTCGCCCTCCAGGTTGGGAGCCTGCCAGGCGCCCGTCGGCAGGAACGCAACGTCACCCGCCGCATAGCGGAAGGTGGCGGCATCGTGGGCGAGGCCCGTCGTGCCCGGCTCGAGCATGTCCTGGGCGTACACCTTGGTGCGGTCCCACCAATCGGCCATGGCCGGGTCGTCCCACGTCATCTCGCCGGTGTAGAGCGCCTCCACGAGGCCGGCCTGGTCCGGGAACAGCGCCCCGAGCATGCCGTAGGTGCCCACGAAGACGGGCCAGCCGTCCTGACCGCCGTTGGTCATGCACTGGTTGCCGGCTGCCTTCACGGCGTCGCACACGCTGACCAGCTCACTCCACGTGGTCGGGACCTCGACGCCAACCGAGGCCAGCAGGTCGTTGTTGACGAACATGCCGCCGTAGACGGTGCGGCCCAGGTTGACCGAGTACACGCGGCCGTTGAAGGTACCCGCCTGCTCGATCGACGCGGTGTCGTAGTTCGCCACCCACGGCTCGTCCGTGATGTCCAGCAACAGCCCGGCGTCGATCAGGGTCTGCCACGCCGGAGGCGTTGCGCCTCCCATGTAGTCCTGAACCGGGTTGGCGAAGCCGAACATGTCGATCACGTCGACGTCGTTCGCCGACAGCCGGGTCTGGGTCACGGTCGCCAGGTCACCGGCGCCGACCACGGCGACGTCGACGGTGACACCCGGGTTGTCCGACTCGAACTGCGTGCTGAAGTCCTGCACCCAGGTCGTCATCGGCTCCTGGGAGTGGATCAGCACCCGCAGCGTGACGGGCTCACCCGCCGCTGCAGTCGTGCCTGGTTCCCCGCCGGCGCCCGTCGTGTCCGAGCCTCCGGTGTCGTCGTCGCCGCCACAGGCGGCGAAGACCAGCGCCAGGGCGGCCACGAGGGCCAGCCATTTCATTCGTCTCATCTCTTCGTTTCTCCTCTCCAGTGTCCCCACCGTTGTGGGGAACCCTTGCCAGCAGTCTCTCCTCCCGCCCTTCGAGAGCCTCCGGGGCGGGTCGGTCGAATGCGGTCCTCCTTGGTCAGTTGTCGGTGAGACTCGTCTCGGTCAGTCGCGCCGAACAGCACGACTCGCGGATCACGAGCTCGGTGGGCATGACTTCGTGAACGGGTTGCAGGATGTCGCCATTCACCAAACCGAGGAGCAGCTCGACGGCGCGGGCGCCGGTAGCCGTGACGGGCTGGCGAACGGTGGTGAGCTTGGGAACGGAGCGCTCCGAGGGGGGCAGCCCATCGAAGCTGATCAGCCCCATGTCGTTGGGAACGGACACGCCGGCCTCGGTGAGGGCACGAAGGGCGCCGATGGCCATCGTGTCCGTGGCGACGAACACCGCCTCGGGCTCCGCCGGGAGCAGCGACTGCATCGCCCGGTAACCACTCATCTCGGTGTAGTCGCCGTCGGTCATCAGCGCATCTGCGGGGCTCGCCCTACACATGGTGAGACCCTCGAGGAACCCGGTGCGACGGTCGATGCCTGCCGTGGTGTTCGTCGGGGCGCCGATGTAGCCGATGCGCCGGTACCCGAGGTCGCACAAGTGGAGCGCAGCGGAGCGGGCGCCACCGATGTTGTCGGCGTCGACGTAGGTGATGCCTTCGGCGACGTCGGGACGGCCGACGACGACGAACGGGAGGTCGCCGCGAGTCAGGCGCTCGAGCAGGGGATCGCCCATCCGGGTCGCGGTGACGATCACACCGTCGACGTTTCCGGCGGCGACCACCCGGGGGTACAGCTCCTCTTCCTCGGCCTCGGTCTGGAAGATGAAGAGGGCGAGGGTCGTCTCGGCCGTGTTGCACGCCTTGCTGACGCCCTGGATGAGAAGCGCGAAGTAGGGGTCGTCGAACAGGGTGTGCACGCGGTGCGGGATGACGAGTCCGATGACGCCGGTGCGGTTGGAGGCGAGCGAGCGGGCGGCGGCGTTGGGGCGGTAGCCGGTCTCGCTGATCACGGCCTGCACCCGCTCCCGGACCTCGGGGCGCACGCTCTTCTCGTTGTTGACCACGCGGGAGACGGTAGATCGAGACACGCCGGCCATGCGGCCGATCTCCTCCAGCGTCAGCTTCACGTCCCCTCCTTGGGAGCGCTCCCGAGAGCGCTCCCAAGACCATATCAAGCGACGCAGCGGCGTGTCAAGCCGGAGGTGGGTCGCCGGCCCTACGTGTGACGGCTACCTACATCATTCTGGTCTCAGCGATACCATCGAGCCGTGATCAGGACCCAGATATCGTTGTCCGAGTCCCAGATGCGAGCGGCAAAGGCCGCGGCGCGCTCGCGGGGCGTATCGCTGGCCGAGTTGATTCGGCAGGCACTGGATGAGTTGCTGGCGAAGTCCCCCGACGAAGCGGTGCGCGAGCGTGCTCGCAGTCCGGTGGGGGCTTCCACTCGGGCGTGTCGGACACGAGCGAGGAGCACGACGAAGCCCTCGCCGGCCGGGAGCGGTGGTGACCGTCTTCGTCGACACGTCGGCCCTCTACGCCCTCCTCGACGAGGATGACGCCAACCACACATCGGCTGCCTTCTCCGCCTGTTCACGCACACCGACGCGGAAGACCAACCGTCTGGCGCGCTGGTAGCATTCCGCCAATTCGCAGACCGGGGAGGTCCACCACATGCCCAACGGAAGGCCGAACATCCTGGTGTTGTGGGGCGACGACATCGGGATCACCAACCTGAGCTGCTACAGCGACGGGTTGATGGGGTACCGCACGCCGAACATCGACCG
>DKBA01000232.1 GCA_002450985.1 Acidimicrobiia bacterium UBA6912 | reverse complement strand
CCGATCAACACGTCCACGCCGGGCGTTCCCTCGGCGATGAGCACATCGCTGTCGATCTCGTCACCGTACGGTGCGTAGCCCACGTGGGTGAGCCCCACCAGCAGGTCCGGGTCCTCGTCGGCGATGAGCTGGGGAACGAGCGTCTCCGCCACATCGAGGGCCGGCAAGAACGTCAGCCCCGGGATGTTCGTGGGAAGCTCATAGCGGTAGACCCGCGGGTTGGTCAGCCCGAAGATGGTCACATCCACACCGCTCACGTCGAGGTTGATCGAGTCGAGCATGTGGTCGTTGACGAACCCATAGCTACCGTCGTCGATCAGATTGGCCTTGCCCAGGATGGGGAAGTCCAGAGAACCGAGCATGGTGGCGTACGTCGTCGGACCGAAGTTGAACTCGTGGTTCCCCACGGTGATGGCGTCGAAGCCGAGGAGGTTCATGCCCCCTGCGATCGGGTTGTCCGACCGATCCTTGAAGAAGTAGGCGAACGAGTTGCCCTGGAACGTGTCACCCGCATCGAGCAGCAGCGCCTCCGGGTTGTGGCTCCGCTCCGCTTTGATGAGCGAGGCCAGCAGTGCATAGCCGTTGGGTCGGCCGCTGTAGGTGCCCGCCGGCCAGTTGCCGTGCGAGTCGTTCGTGTGGAGCATCGTCACGACCTGGTCGAGCCGGATGATGCGGTCCATCGGAACGTCCTCGGCGTCGATCACCTCGAGCATCCCGATGTACTCGACGAAGCCTTGCTGCATGTCGTAGTAGGTGTTCCACCGATTGGTGCCGTCGGCGAACGTGACGAAACCGTCCTGGCCACCGGCGAGGAAGTCGTTGGTGACCACGCGGTACACCATGTCGCGGTCGAGCGGCTCACCGCCGATCTCGATCCCGTAGGCACCCCACGCCGTCGGCGACGCATCCCCGGTGTCGTTGTACCAGTAGTACATCGCCCCCGACGTCTGCAGGATGCCCTTGTACAGGCTCGCCGACTGGTTCAGCAGATCCTCGATCTGGGCGCCCGTGAGATCCATCATGTACAACGTGTTGCCGAATGGCAGCACGTCGAAGGTGTCGCCCCACGTCACCGTGTAGGGCAGCGGCGCCCCGTCCGGGATGACGATGTCGGCGCGCAGGCCACCGGCGTTGGTGAACGCCACGTCGACGGTGCCGTTCAGCTCGCCGTCGTCGTAGAGGTCGGCGCTCCACAGCATCGAGTCGGTGACGATGTCGCCCATGATCGACTCGTTGTTGTAGTCGCGCACCAGATCGACGGTGGTGGCGCCGACCGGCTCCTCGACGATCGGGGCAACGACCTCGGCCCAGTACGCGACCCGGGCGGCGATGTCGAAGTCCGTGTTGTCGAGGGCCCACTGGGCATCGCCACCCAGGGCCGCGGCCACCGCGGGATCGATGCCCTTGGGTGTGTGCGCATCGAGGAGCTGCATGAAGAGCTCGAGCTTCTTGATGGCGAGGTCGGGTTTGCCGTCCAGCACCGCCTGCTGAGCCGCCAGCAAGCTGTTGCGCAGGCTCATGTAGGCGCCACGTGACTTGATGGTGCCGTCCTCGTAGGCGGATTCGACGTCGCCGAGCAGGCTCTCGATGGTCGCCTGCGCCGTGATGGTGTGCAGCGTGTAGCTCTCCACCGTCAGGTGCTTGCTCGCCGTGTCGATGGCGACGTCGATCTGGCCCAGGTACCGGCCGTAGTAGCCGGCGGCGACGATCGCCGTGTCGCCGACATACACGGGCGTGCTGATCACCTGGTGCTGGTGGCCACCGACCATGAGATCGACGGGCATGCCGTCGTCGATCAGGTTCTGGGCCACGGTCACGAGTCCGGCGTACGGTCCGCTGTCCTGCGTTCCCATGTGAGCGACCACGATGAGGGCATCGGCCTGCGCCATCACCTCTTCGTAGTAGTGCTCGATGGTCTCGGTGATGTCCTTGAAGACGAGCCCATCGGTGACGCCGAGCAGGGTCACCTCCGGCGTCTCTTCGGTGCTCACGCCGATCACGCCGAGCCGGGCCTCGTTGCCGGGCTCACCGACCTCGAGGATCACATAGGGTTCGGCCCACGGGGGCAGGTCCCAATCGGTCCCCTCGAGCACCACGTTGGCACCCAGCCACGGGTAGGTCGATTGGGCAACCCGCTCGGCGAGGATCTCTTGCCCCTTGTCGAACTCGTGGTTGCCGAATACGGCGAGCTCGTAGCCCATGGCGTTGAACACGTCGATGGTGCTCTCCCCCATCAGGAGCTGCGAGATCGCCGGCGCCGCAAAGAACTCGTCACCTGCATCGAGCAGCACGACGTTGTCTTCGCCCAGCTCCGCCCGTGTGTCGTTGACGACATCCGCGATGTAGGCGGCGCCGCCCCGGCCGGCCGAGTCGGGCTGGAGCCGCCCATGGAAGTCGTTGGTGTGCATCAGGGTGATCTCGGCGACCGCCGCGCTCTGCGCCTCCTGCCCCGCCGCTACCGCGGTGGGAACGATCAGTGCGAGTGCCGCGATCAGGATCACGAACGCGCGTCTTCGCCCGCGCATGTCTCCTCCGTTCTCTGGTCTCGAGCGCGCGGCAACGCCGGTGGCGCACCGCGCGCGAGGGTTCCAACAGCCCACAACTCGTCAGCGTGCACTGCCGAGCCGCTGCCGAGCAGGGGCCGAACGTCCCGCCCAGGCCCGATCTCGGGCGTCGGGGAGGCGGTTGAGGGTCAGATGCCGCCGACGGCGACGTACTTCGTCTCGAGGTACTCCTCGAGACCGTCGTGGGAGCCCTCGCGGCCGATGCCGGATTCCTTGAAGCCGCCGAACGGCGCCACCTCGGTGGACATGAGGCCGGTATTGACCCCGACCATGCCGTACTCGAGGCCCTCGCTCACCCGCCAGATCCGGGCGACATCGCGGGCGTAGAAGTATGAGGCCAGCCCGAAGGGCGTGTCGTTGGCGAGGGCGATCGCCTCCTCCTCGGTGGTGAAGCGGAACAGCGGCGCCACCGGGCCGAAGATCTCCTCGTTGGCGATCCGCATCTGCTGGGTGACGTTGGTGAGCACGGTCACCTCGTAGAAGGTGCGGCCGAGCGAGTGGCGGCGGCCGCCGGTGAGCACCGCGGCACCCGCATCACGCGCCTCGCCAACGAGCTCCTCCACCTTCGCCAGCGCCTCCTCGTTGACGAGGGGGCCGATGGCCGTCTCCTCGTCGAGCCCCGGGCCGACCTTGAGGGTTGCCACCGCCTCGGCGAGCTTCTTCGAGAACTCCTCGTAGACGCCGTCCTGCACGTAGATGCGGTTGGCGCACACGCAGGTCTGGCCGCTGTTGCGGTACTT
>DKBA01000317.1 GCA_002450985.1 Acidimicrobiia bacterium UBA6912 | reverse complement strand
CCGACCTCCTCGGAGATGACCTGGGCGCCCGTCAGGATCGCGATGTCCTGGAGCATGGCCTTGCGCCGCTCGCCGAAGCCCGGCGCCTTGACGGCGACCGAGGCGAAGGTGCCGCGGATCTTGTTGACGACGAGCGTGGCGAGAGCCTCGCCTTCGACGTCCTCGGCGATGATGAGCACCGGCTTGCCGGTCTGCATGACCTTCTCCAGCACGGGGAGCAGGTCCTGCACCGACGAGATCTTCGAGTTGACGATGAGGAGGTACGGATCCTCCAGCACCGCCTCCTGGCGGTCCGGGTCGGTGATGAAGTACGGGGAGATGTAGCCCTTGTCGAACTGCATACCCTCGGTGAACTCCAGCTCGACGCCGAACGTCTGGGAATCCTCGACGGTGATGACACCCTCGTTGCCGACCTTCTGCATCGCATCGGCGATGCGCTCGCCGATGGTGGTGTCGGCGGCCGAGTTGGCGGCCACGTAGGCGATCTGGTCGTGGGCATTCGAGTCCACCGGGGTGGCCATCTCGCCGATCGACTCGACGACGCGAGCCACGGCTTCCTCGATGCCGCGCTTCATCTCCATCGGGTTGGCGCCGGCGGCCACGAGGCGAAGCCCGTCGCGGACCATAGCCTGGGCGAGCACCGTCGCCGTGGTCGTGCCGTCACCGGCGACCGTGTTGGTCTTGTCGGCGACCTCACGAGCCAGCTGGGCGCCCATGTTCTCCCACGGGTCGTCGAGCTCGATCTCCTTGGCGATGGTGACGCCGTCGTTCGTGATGGTGGGGGCGCCCCACTTCTTCTCCAGGACGACGTTGCGGCCCTTCGGGCCCAACGTGACCTTCACCGTGTCGGCGAGCTTGTCGACGCCGGCCTGCAGCCCGCGTCGCGCCTCCTCGCTGAACCTCAACTCCTTAGCAGCCATGTATTCCCTTCCTCCTACGCCAGAACGGCCAGCACGTCGCGAGCCGACAGGATGAGGTAGTCCTCACCCTCCACCTTCACCTCGGTGCCGCCGTACTTCGAGTAGAAGACGAGATCACCGACGGATACGTCGAGCGGGATGCGCTCGTCCCCGTCCTCGTTCCAGTTGCCGGGGCCGACCGCAAGGACCTCGCCCAGCTGGGGCTTCTCCTTGGCGGTGTCGGGGATGACGAGTCCGCTCGCCGTGCGAGCCTCGGACTCCTCCTTGGGCTTGACCACGATGCGGTCGCCCAGGGGCTTCAGGTTCATTCGACTCCCTCCTTGGTCGAGAGACGATTAGCAGTCGATACCTGCGAGTGCCAGATCGTAGCACTCTCTGCGCAAGAGTGCTAGCGGACGATCGGCGAGAGTGCCAGCGCCGAGCCTAGGCACGTTCGGGATACTGCACGACACCGACCAGACGTCGGACGTCGGCCCCGGAGGGCGACTCCCCTACCCCAGCTTCAGGCCGGGCTCGACGTCGCTGCGCCACGGGGTCTCCCTGCCGGCGTCGAACCAGAAGTTGGCGGCGGCGGCGATCATGGCGCCGTTGTCGGTGCACAGGGCCGGCGACGGCAGGTACAGCTCGACGTCGTGGGCGTCCGCCTCCTCGGCGAGCCGTTGCCGCAGCCTGCGGTTGGCGAGCACTCCCCCGCCGCCGGCGACCACCCGGGCCCCGGTCTCGCGCACGGCGTTGAAGGTCTTCTCGACCAGGGCATCGACGATGGCTTCTTGCAGCGACGCCGCCACGTCGGGCAGGGGCGGCACGTCGCCGGCAGCCTTCGCCTTCTCGAGGAACGTCGTCACCGACGTCTTCAACCCCGAGAAGGACACGTCGAACGGCCGGTCCCGCAACGCCCTGGGGAAGGCGATCGCAGCGGGATCCCCGCCATCCGAGGCGCGGTCGATGGCGGGACCGCCCGGATAGCCGAGCCCCATGAACCTGGCGAGCTTGTCGAACGCCTCCCCGGCGGCGTCGTCGATGGTGCTCCCGAGCACGTCGTAGTCACCCCATCCACGCACGTGCACGATCTGACTGTGCCCACCCGAGGCGAGCAGCACCACCGCCGGCGGGTGGTAGCCGGCGTGCTCGAGGCGAGGGGCGAAGAGGTGGCCCTCCATGTGGTCGACACCGATGAACGGCTTCCGCAGGCTCCATGCGAGCGACTTGGCGAAGGCGTAGCCCACCACGAGGGAGCCGACGAGACCGGGACCCTGGGTGGCGGCGATGGCGTCGATGTCGCCGGGGTGGATGCCGGCTTGGCGCACAGCCTCGTGGACGAGGGGGCGGATCGCCTCCACGTGGGCGCGGGCGGCGACCTCGGGCACGACACCCCCGAACCGGGCGTGCTCCTCCGTCTGCGAGGCGAGCACGGACGAGCGGACGTCCAGCCCGGCGACCACGGCGACGCCGGTCTCGTCGCAGCTCGTCTCGATGCCGAGGATCAACGGCCCGTCACTCATCGCTCCGGCTCCTCCAGATGGCGGCGTATCCCGTCCAGCCGCTCGACGTACTCATCGCCGTCGATGTCGGTGGCCCACATGATCAGGGCATCCTCATCGACGTAGTAGGCCTTGCGAACGCCGACCGGGGCCATGCCGAACCGGGAGTACAGCCGCTGGGCACCACGGTTCGACATGCGCACCTCGAGCGTGAGATGCCGGGCGCCCATGTCGAGCACTCGCTCGACGAGGTGCAGCATCAGTCGCGTGCCGATGCGGTGGCGTCTCGCCGCGGGATCGACCGCAAGCGTCGTCACGTGAGCGTCGTCGACGACGAGCATCACGCCTCCGTAGCCCACCAGGGCTCCGTCCACCAGCGCAACGGCGTACACCCTGCCGGGCTGGCGGAGCTCGTCGACGAAGATGGGCAGCGACCACGGCTGGGGGTAGATGGCACGCTCCATCTCGAGCACGGCGTCGAGGTCGTCAGCGACCATCGGGCGTATGGTCAGCGCCGCGGCCGGCACGACAGCCTCTGTGCTCACGAGGCGGCTCCCGGCCACAGCCCCTCCTCTCGGAATTCCGACCAGTTGATCTTGGCATCGGGCTCCCGCAGGTAGATCGGCTGGAGGTCCTCGATGCCGGCGAACTCGTCCTGGGCGGCGCGCATCTCGGCGATCTCGAGGAGCACGTCGGCCGACGGATACCGCGGCCTTCCCTTCCGCGCCCGGTGCAAGCCGCGGAACACGGCATCTGGCAGCATCTGCCAGTCGCCGACGATGAGAGTGTCGTTGCGGTCGGCGTCGAGGAGGGCGTGGAACTCCTCGGGCGACACCAGCTCGCGAGGTCCGTCCGGCATGACCCCCCCGGGCACCGGACGGAACGCGGCCGTGGCGATCTGCCCCCGCCGCACATCGATGATGGGCCAGATCCGGCGCCGGCCGGTGGCAGCCCGCAGGGCCAGCACGGTGAGCGAGCTGGCCGTCACGATCGGGACGCCTACTGCAGCGGCCACCGCCTCGGCGGTGGCGATTCCCGCGCGCAGCCCGGTGTACGGGCCGGGCCCGACGTCGACGGCGACGAGGTCGAGGTCGTCGGGATCCCATCCCGCCCGCTCGAAGCAGAAGTCGATCGCCGGAACGAGGAACTCGACGTGGGCTCTCCCGTCCACGAGGACGGACATGGCGACCAGTGCCCCGTCCTCTCCCAGCGCGACCGAGCTGGCGCGGGTTGCGGTCTCGATGGCGAGGATCCTCATGCCACCAGCTCCTCGAGCGACCGCCTGCAAAAGGCTCCGTGGGGGGTGATGCGGATGTGGCGGGTCTCGTCGTCGGCGACCGCGAGCTCGACCAGCAGGTGATCGGCGGGAACCCCGTTGGCGACGGCGTTGCCCCATTCGATGAGCAGCACGCCGTCCTGGGTCTCTGCGAGGAGATCGAGGTCATCGAACTCGGCGATCGAGCCGAGGCGGTAGACGTCGGCATGATGGACGGGGAGCAGCCCGTCGTAGCTGCGCACCAGCACGAAGCTCGGGCTCGTCACCGGTTCTTCCACGCCCAGCCCCTCGGCGATGCCGGAGGCCATGAGCGTCTTCCCGGCCCCGAGGCGCCCGGCGAGCAACACGACGTCGCCGGGGCGCAGCAGGGCGGCGATCCGGCGTCCCAAGGCCAGCGTGTCCGCCGGCGTGGCGGACGAGACCTCGAGCGCGGCTCCTGAGTCGTTGACGGGGATGTTCATCGGAAGAGGTCGAGCTGCTCCGGATCGGGTTCGGGCGCAACCTCGCGAGCCGCGTCGGGCCCGTCGCTGCGCATCCCCGGCAGGTTACCGTCGATCACAGCCCGCACGATCCCGAGATCGACTCGCATCTCCTCGAGCACCCTGGCGCTGCCCCGTAGGGCGGCGGCCGGGTGGAAGGTCGGCACCAGATACCGCCCCCACCACTCGTAGGCGGTGCCCCGCAGCCGGGTGATGCCCGTCTCGGTGCGGAGCAACAGCTTGGAGGAGAAGTTCCCGAGCGTGAGCACGACCTTGGGATCCACCAAGCGGAGTTGCTCGCGCAGGTAGCCCTTGCACGCATCGATCTCGTCGGGTCGGGGATCACGGTTGCGCGGCGGGCGGCACTTCACGACGTTGGCGATGTAGACCTCGGGGCGGGTGAGACCGATCTCGCCGAGCAGCTGCTCGAGGAGGTTGCCGGACGGTCCCACGAACGGGAGGCCCTGCTCGTCCTCGCGCTGGCCGGGACCCTCGCCGACGATCATCAGGTCCGCATCGGGGTTGCCGTCGCCGAAGACGACGTGGGTGCGGCTCTCGGCGAGCCGGCAGTCGGTGCACGCCGAAGCTCGGGTGGCGAGCTCGGCGAGGGCGGCGGCACGTTCGGGAGCCGTCACCGGTCGAGCCCCGCCACGGCTCGGATCCCGAGCTCCACGGCACGGCCGGTCGCCTCGAAGACGGCTTCTCCCGCCGCCTCGACGCTCACCGTCCGCTCGCCACACGCCACGGCGAACACGATATCGCCGTCGAATTGCGTGTGCGCCGGGCGGAGACAGACCGCGAGCGCATCGTGGGCCCGCACGATGAGCCGGCTCAGGGCGGGACGGTCGAGTCGGGCATCGGTGGCGACGGCGACGAGCGTCGTCTGCTCGAGGCCGTTGAGCGGGATCCCGGGCGGCCCCGGCACCGGTCCCCCACCGGTGAGCGGATCGCCCTCCAGGGAGAACACGTCCCCCACGGCGTTGACGACGACGAGGGCGGAGACCGTTGCCTCGCCGGCGGCGACCGCCGCCGAGCCGAGTCCGCCGCGGCGGACGTGGTCGAGGCCCCGCCACAACGCCACGCTGG
The DNA here is from genome assembly GCA_002450985.1 of Acidimicrobiia bacterium UBA6912. GTDB lineage: Bacteria > Actinomycetota > Acidimicrobiia > Spongiisociales > UBA5794 > UBA6912. Next base: position 11,582 of record DKBA01000317.1, on the reverse strand, counting down.
CACCGGTTCCGGCCCCAACGGCTCCCATCGGCACCGGGCCGGCGGTCCTCGCGCCGTAGGCCGCCGCCCCCTCGGCGGGACCGGGACGCACCGTACCGTCCCCGACGCCGAGATCGAACAAGATCGCTGCAGGGACGATGGGGACGCGGGCGACCGGGGTCACGTGGCCGCGTCCGTCACGCTCCAGGCCGGCGACGACCCCGTCGGCTGCGGCCAGCCCGAACGCCGAACCCCCCGAGAACACGAGGGCCTGGATCATCTGCACCCGCATGCCCGGCTCGAGCAGGGCCGTCTCCCGGCTCCCCGGGGCGCCGCCCCGCACCTCGACCGCAGCGACGTTGGGCTCGGGAAACGTCATCACGGTCACGCCGGTACGGGCGAGCTGATCCGACCAGTGCCCGACCTCGACCCCGGCGACGGAGGTCAGCGTGCCGCCCTCGATCACGACGCCTCCCCGAGGTAGCGGCGCGGCAGCCGGGGCCCGAATCCGCACACCACCTCGTAGTTGATCGTGTCGAGCCGCTCCGCCCACTCTTCGGCGGGGATGGCCTCGCCGCCCTGGCGGCCGAGCAGCACCACCTCGTCACCGACGGCGATGTCGGCATCGTCGACATCGACCACGATCTGGTCCATCGTCACCGTGCCGGCGAAGGGGAACCGGCGCCCGCCGATGAGCACCTCGCCGCCGACGGCGGAGAGGCGGCGGGTGACGCCGTCCGCGTAGCCGACGGGAACCGTCGCGACGGTGGCCGCTGCGGCCAGCGCTCGTCGCCGTCCGTACGACGGGCGCGTGCCCGCAGGGTGACGGCGCAGGTACGAGACGTGCGACACCACCCGCATTGCGGGTCGCAGCTCCAGGTCGGCGGCGACGTGCGGGGCCGGCCGCAGCCCGTAGATGCCGAGACCGGTGCGCACCATGTCGAGCCGAGCCTCCGGGTACTCCAGGGCACCGGCGGTGTTGGCCACATGGCGGATGCCGGCCTCGATCCCTGCCTCGCGCAGGTCGGCGAGCACGGACTCGAACCGGGCGAGCTGCTCCCGGGTGAATTCCGGATCGTCCTCGGAGACGGCGAAGTGGGTCCACACCCCCTCGAGGCGGAGGCGCGGGTCGGCGGCGATGCGGGTGGCCAGCCGGACGGCGTCGGCCGGCGCAGCGCCGACACGATGCATGCCGGTGTCGACCTTGAGATGGACGGGATGCGGGGCGTCGCCCGGCAGGCCGGCCAGCGGTTGGAGCAACCGGTCGCTGTAGACCGTGGGGGTGAGACGCCAGCGGACCAGCGCCTCGGCATCGGCCGGCGGGGGTTCGGACAAGAGGAGGATCGGGGCGCGGATGCCGGCCTCCCGCAGCCGCACGCCCTCCGCAACGATGGCGACCGCAAGGGACGACGCGCCGCCGGCGATGGCCGCCCGGGCCGCCGGCACGTCGCCGTGGCCGTAGCCGTCGGCCTTCACCACGGCGCACACCCTGGCGGGTGCGACCACGCCGGCGATGGTGGACACGTTGTGGCGGATCGCGGCAACGTCGACCTCGACCCAGCTCGGTCTCACCAGGCGTACCTCGCCACGGTGCCGACGAGCTGCGAGGCGGTGACCGTGCCGGAACGGGCGAGCTCGGCGCCGGCCACGCCGTGCCAGTAGGCGCCGGAACGGGCGGCGGTCTCGGCGTCGAGCCCGCGCGCCCACAAAGCGGCGATGAAGCCCGAGAGGACGTCGCCGGTCCCGATGGTCGCCAGCTCGGGACCACCTGTCCGCACCACCCACCGCTCCTTGCCCATCACGAAGGTGGGATTGCCCTTCAACAGCACCACCTTGCGGATGGACGTTGCCGTCTGCCCGGCCGCTTCGTAGCCCGCAGGCTTCCCGGTGAGGCGGGAGAACTCACCCGCGTGCGGCGTGAGGACCGCCGGCGACTGCCGCGCCGCGATCGCGCCCGTCCCATCGAGGTCATTGAGGCCGTCGGCATCGATCAGGAGTCGCCCGGGCCATCGCAGAACGAGTTGGGTGGCAAAGCCCCCGACCTTGAGCCCGAGGCCGGGCCCCACGACCATCACGTCGAACCGGGCGGCGGCGGCGAGCACCTCGTCGACGTCCGCCGTTCCGAACCGGGCCTCCTTGCCGATGCCGCGCGTCAGGAGTCCCGGAGCCTGGGCGGCGTAGATCGGCTGTAGCTTCGCCGGGCACATGATCGTGACGGCACCGGCGCCGGCGGCGAGCGCCGACTCGGCGGTGAGGAGCGGGGCGCCCGTCATGCCCGGCGAGCCGCCGACCACCACGACCGAGCCCACCGACCACTTGTGGGCAGTGCGGGACCGCGGCGGCCGTGGAGCATCCTCTGCCTCGGCGACGGCGAGCGTGGCGTCGCCCCCGCGCAAGCCGATATCGGCCACGGAGACCTCGCCGCATCGTTCCGGGCCTTCTCCGAGGATGTGGCCGGGTTTGAGGGAGTGGAAGGTCACGGAACGGGCGGCGGTGAAGGCCTTGCCGCTCACCACCCCGGTCGCCGCATGGAGCCCACTCGGCACGTCGACGGCCAGGACCGGGGCCGGGTGGTCCAGCCAGGGCTCCACCTCGACGGGCAGCACGCCCTCGAACCCGACCCCGAAGAGCGCATCGATCACGAGGTCCGCCGGACCGGGCGAGAGCGTCCACGGCCCGACGGCGACGCCTTCGGCCAATGCGGCGCGCAGGGCCCGCTCCGCCGCCGACCCGGCCCGAGGTGCGCCCAGGGCGTGGACCCGCACCGTGGCGCCGCGCCGCCGCAGGTAGCGCGCAGCGACGTAGCCGTCGCCGCCGTTGTTGCCCTTGCCGGCGAGCACCGCGACCCGGTGGCCGTACCCGATGCCCATCTCGGCGGCGGCGATGGCGACCGCGTACCCGGCGCGGTCCATGAGATCGTCGATACGACCGGCCGCCTCGGCGTCGAGGCGGCCGGATTCGGCGGGGGTGAGGACCGGTCTCATCGGGGGTGTCTCGCGCAGGCCATGCGGAGATGCTAACGAGCCGCGGCGCCGCCTCGACGTCACCCCGGCGGCGAGGGTGAACCGTCAGCCGTCACGCAGCGAGATGGCGAAGACGAGGGCGCGGTCGTCCGTGTGGGTGATGGTGACGAGCACCTGGGTGACGCCGATCAGCCGGGCACGCCGCTCGGCGGTTCCCGACAGGTTGACGCGCGGTGCGCCGCCGCCCGTGATCTCGACGTCGCGCCAGTGGACCCGTCGCCAGCCGGTGCCGAGGCTCTTCATGACGGCTTCCTTGCCGGCGAAGCGGGCGGCGAGGCGCGCCGAAGGGTCGACGTAGCGGTGGGCGTACTCCCATTCGTGATCGGTGAAGCAGCGCTCCTTGAAGCGCTCCCCGTACGTCCGCAGCAGGTGCCGCACGCGTTCGATCTCGGCGAGGTCGACCCCGAGCCCGGCGATGTTCACGTGGGGACAGTAGCGATCGGGGTGCGCCGCTCACACCACGCCGGCCGCTCGCGCCGCCTTCCCGTACCACTCGGCGAGCGATGCCGTCGTCTCATGGGCGTTGAGGCCGCTGGGATTGGGCACCACCCACACCGCCGCCCCGGAGATCTCCTCGTCCTGCGGGCCGAGCTGCGCCTTCGGCCGGCCGAATGCCGTCCGGTAGGCGGTCACCCCGGCGATGGCCACCACCTGGGGATGGATCGTGCCGACGAGTCGGGCCAGCCGCGCTGCACCGTCGCGTAGCTCGGCGCGGTTCAGCTCAGACGCCCGCGCCGTGGCCCGGTTGACGAGATTGGTGATCCCCACTCTGCGAGAGATGAGGTGCTCCCGGTCGGCCTCGCTGAACCCGGCGGCGCGGTCGATGGGACGATCGATGATGCCCGCCATCTCGAGGGCCGGGTAGAAACGATTGCCGGGATGGGCGAAGTGGGTCTGGGTCGCTGCGGTCCACAGGCCGGGGTTGATGCCGACGAACAGGAGGGCGAGCCCCGGTCCGATCAGGTCCGGAACCGATGCATCGCGGAACGCCTCGAGCTCGGCACGAGTGAAACCCATCGCCCGACCCTACCGCCCGACGCAATCGAGGAGGGCGCCCTGTTCGGGCGCCCTCCCCGCTGCAGTGGTCAGGCCGCGGTCCGGCTGCCCACGGGGATGAGGGCGAGCGGGATACCCGCCGCCTCGGCGAGACGCTCGATGGCCTTGGGGGCGACGATGCGACCGCCCGCAGGCACACAGATGAGCGTCGCTCCCGTCGACTGGGCGGCGGCAACCAGCTCGGCGGCGACGTCGCTGCCGACGGTGGTGATGCCGTCCGCCTCGATGCCGCGAGCACAGAGCCGGTCCGTGACCTGCTCGATGTACACGTCGCCGGTTTCATTGACGGAGGTTCCCTCCGCTGCGGCGTACTCACGAAGCGCATACGCCGTCGGACCGGTCAGGGCGACGAACAGCGTGACACGCTCCGCTCCCCCGCCGCCGGGGCGGGTGGCGAACTCGAGCGCTGCCTCGCCCCAGTCCAACGGGTCGAGCGCAACGAGCGCATGAATCGATGCATTCATGGTTGATTCCTCATCAGAGGTCAGGGAAAGGGCGGTGGCCCGCCATGAGGGCCGGATCTCGAGCCGGTGTTCGTTCCTGGCGATCCGGCTGGATGAGGCCCGAGAACAGCGGATGCGTCGCGCGGCGGTGCCGATTGGCATCGTGCGGGTACACTGCCCGGCGCTGCGTCGGCGGCGGCTCGCCTTCTCGTCGTTGACGATATCGGGTGCAGCGGAGTCGACACCGGAACACGTGTCGGGAAGAGCGCACAGCTCTTCGTGCAGAAGGCAGGTAGCCGTGGACCACCCCCACCAACCCGCGGGCCCAGCCGCAGTGGATGCAGGAACCCACCCCCGCATCATCCAAGGAGGGATGGGCGTCGCCATCTCCGGCTGGCCGTTGGCGAATGCGGTTGCTCGTCGTGGCGGGCTCGGCGTCGTGTCCGGCACCGCGCTCGAGGTGGTCATGGCCCGCCGCCTCCAGCTCGGAGACGAAGGCGGGCACGTCCGCAGGGCGCTCGAGCACTTCCCACTGCGAGATGCTGCCCGTCGGATCATCGACACCTACTTGGCGCCGGGAGGCAAGGACGGGGAGCGGCCGTTCAAGAACGTCCGCACGTTCACCCTAGAACCCGATATCGGCCTCCAGGAGCTGACGGTCGCGGCGAACTTCGTGGAGGTCTATCTCGCCAAGGAGGGCCACACCGGCCCCGTCGGCATCAACTACCTGAGGAAGATCGAGCTGCCGATCCCGTTCTCCCTCTACGGCGCCATGCTCGCCGGGGTCGACTACGTGATCGTTGGTGCCGGAAACCCCGGCGAGCTCCCGGGGATGATCCGTCGCCTGGCCCGCCACGATGTGGTCCGGCTCCCGCTGCGGGTACAGGGGATCACCTCCGCAGACGGTGAAGTCGAGGTCGTCTTCGATCCGACTGTCCTGTGGCGCGGCCGCCCAGTCGATCTCGCAACCCCTGCCTTTCTCGCCATCGTCGCCTCCGTCGATCTCGCCGCCGGCTTGGCCGCCATGCCCAAGCCGCCCGACGGCTACATCGTCGAAGCGCCGAGCGCAGGTGGCCACAACGCCCCGCCGCGCGGCCCGCGCCGCACCGACGACAGGGGCCAGCCGATCTATGACGCACGAGACGACGTGGACCTCGCCGAGATGCGGGCAATCGGCGCGCCGTTCTGGCTGGCCGGCGCGTTCGGCACACCAGACGGCCTGCGCTACGCCCTCGCCGAGGGCGCCGCCGGCGTGCAACTCGGCACTGCGTTTGCGTTGTGTGAGGAGTCGGGTCTGGCCCCCGACCTCAAGCGCCAGGTCCTGGAGCAAGTCGTCACCGACACGCTGGATGTCCGATCCGACTGGCGAGCGTCGCCGACCGGCTTCCCTTTCCGCATCGTCAACGTCCCCGGGACCGTCTCCGACGAGGCGGTGTACGACGACCGACGGCGGGTCTGCGACCTCGGCATGCTGCGAATGCCGTACAAGACCGAGGGCGGTTCGATCGGCTACCGCTGCCCTGCAGAGCCGCTGCGCGCCTACGTCGACGTCAAAGGCGGCCGAGCCGCCAACACCGAGGGCCGCCGGTGTCTGTGCAACGGTCTCCTCGCCACGGCCGGCTATGCCCAACGCCGCGCCGGCTACGACGAGCCGGCCCTCGTCACCGCAGGCTCCGACTTCCGGGGAGTCCGCGAGCTGTTGGATCGGACCAGTCCCGGCACGGAGTTCTACACCGCTGCCGACGTCATGGGCTACCTGTCGTCCGGATAGCCGGCCGCACGCTCCGCAGGCCACCTACTCCACGGTGACCGACTTCGCGAGGTTCCGCGGTTGGTCGATGTCGTGGCCGCGCAGCCGTGCCACGTGGTAGGCGAGGAGCTGGAGCGGGACGATCGAAGCGACGGGGCTGAGAAGATCGTCGGTGCGCGGGATCCGCAGCACCTCGTCGGCAAAGGCGCCGATCGTCGCATCGTCCTCGTAGGCGACTGCGAGCACCGTGGCGCCCCGAGCCTTGACCTCCTGCACCGCCGACATGGTCTTGTCGTAGACGGCCCCCTGGGTCAGCACCACGATGACCGGCACCCCGGCCGTCACCAGGGCGAGCGTGCCGTGCTTGAGCTCGCCGGCAGGCATCGCCTCCGAGTGCAGGTAGCTGATCTCCTTCAGCTTGAGCGATCCCTCCATCGCAACGGCGTAGTCGAGACCCCTACCGATGAAGTAGACGTCCTGGGCATCCGCGATCCGGTGCGCCGCCTTGGCGACGTCGTTCTCGGCCTGGAGCACGTGCTCGACCTGGGCGGGCAGGAGGTGCAGCCCGTGGGCCACCCGCTGCGACAAGGCCTCGTCGACGACGCCCCGCGCCCTTCCGATGCGCAACGCCAGCAGGTACTCGCCGATCAGCATCGCCATGTAGGCCTTGGTCGACGCCACGGAGATCTCGGGACCGGCCCTCGTATAGAGCACGTCGTCGGCCTCGCGGCTCAGCGTCGAGCCCACGACGTTGGTGAGGGCGAGCAGTCGGGATCCCTTCTGGCGGGCGAGCCGGGCGGCGGCCAGGGTGTCGGCGGTCTCCCCCGACTGGCTGATGGCCACGGTGAGGCTGGGGGCGCTCACGAGCGGGTCGGCGTATCGCATCTCGTGGGCGTACTCCACGGCGGTGGGGAGGCGGAGGATGCGCTGGAAGATCTCCCTCCCGACGAGCCCGGCATGGAGCGCGGTGCCACAGGCCGTGATCCACACCCGGTCGATGGCGCGGGCGAAGGCGTCGTCGAAGTGCACGTCTTCGAGCCACACCTCACCCTCGCCGTCGAGCCGGCCACCAACGGTCTCGGTGATGACCGCAGGCTGCTCGTGGATCTCCTTGAGCATGAAGTGCTCGTAGCCGCCCTTCTCCGCCTGCTCGGCGTCCCAGTCGACGTGCATGACGGCGCGGTCCACCCGGCCGCCCTCGATGTGCTCGATGGTCGCTCCGTCGGCGTCGACGACGACGAGCTCGCCGTCCTCGACGATCAGGAAGTCGCGCGTGTGCTGAAGAACGGCCGGGATGTCGGAGGCGAGGAAGGTCTCCCCGTCGCCCAGCCCGACGATGAGCGGACTGACCCGGCGCACGGCCACGATCCGGCCCGGCTCGTTGGCGGTCATGACCACGAGGGCATAGGCGCCTTCGGCGTGAGCCACCGCACGGCGGACCGCAGCAACGATGTCGCCGTCGTACTCGAGGGCGACCAGATGGGCCAGGATCTCGGTGTCGGTCTCCGACTCGAAGAGGTGACCTTCGGCGCTCAGCCGCTCCCGGAGCTCATGGAAGTTCTCGATGATGCCGTTGTGCACGACGACGAACCGCCCCGAAGGATCCCGATGGGGATGGGCGTTGACGTCGCTCGGCACGCCGTGGGTCGCCCACCGGGTGTGTCCGATCCCTACGGTGCCGTGGAGGGGGTCGGTCTCGAGCAGGCTCGCCAGCCTCCCGATCTTCCCCTCGGCCTTGCGAACGTGGATATCTCCATTGGCGACGGCGATGCCTGCAGAGTCGTACCCGCGGTACTCCAGACGTCGCAGGCCGTCGAGGATGAGTGGCGCCGCTTGACGCGGGCCGACGTAGCCCATGATTCCGCACATGCGCGCGTGAACCTCCTGATACATGACCGGAGGCGAAGACAGCGAACCCTGGTTCGCTCCCACCTCGGAGCGGGTTCTGTCCCCGGGGTCACCCCCGGGCTTTACCCGTCCCGTCACGACCGTGGGCGGCCGAGAGGGCACCCGCCGACTGCTCGATGATCCCTCTCCCTCGTCACCTCGCCGTAGGCGAGGGCAGGCGCTTGGAGACGTGCTCCGGTCGAACCTCTGTTGTCGGCACCAGCTTAGGGGCTCTTCGAGGCTGCGCTATGGGCCGGAGGGCCCAGGGTGGGCTCGTAGGAAGCGGCGCAGCCGGCTCGTCGCCCTGGCGACGTACGGTCCTGGATCGCGCTCGGTGCGGAGCACGTAGTTGATGAACATCGCCGTCCGTGCGGCCATCAGGAGCTCGAGCTGACCCTCGTACTCGACCGGCCACGGCCGGCGGGTGCAGTAGCCGGCCTCGAAAGCGGCACACAGGGCCGGGTAGTCGGCGCGATCGCGCTCGTAGAAGAGGGTGATGGCGATGTCCTGCACGGGGAATCCCCACATGACGTCCTCGAAGTCGAAGACGATGAGCCGTCCGCGAGAGACGTGCACGTTGTCCGGGTGGAGGTCGCCGTGGATGACGATCGGACGAGCCCGGTGGAGGCGAGCCAGCTCGGTGTCGGCCCGTGCGACGACCTCTTCGATCACGGTCCGTCGTGGCGCGGTGACGTATCGACGCAACCGCTGCTCCCTCCAGACGACGGGTTCGTGCGGGTAGTAGAACACCCGATCCCAGACGAGCGGCGTGAACCCTGGCGGCGGCACGAAACGCGCGGCGTGGTCGTGCATCGCGGCCGCCGTGGCACCGAGGAGGCGGTACCTCTCAGGAGTGATCTGGGCGGAGAGGGGCCGTCCCGGCATCCACTCGAACAGGACGCAGTCGCGCACCTCAGGCACGCCCTCCGCCGCGGCGCGGGTCACCAGGTCGCCGTGTCGATTGCGGAGCGGGCGGACCACGGCGACGTCGGACTCGGCAACGGCCTCCAGCCAGGCCAGCTCCGCATCGATGCTCGTCGCCGTGTCCTCGCGTCGCATCCCGACGCGGAGGGCCAGCTTCTCGCCGTCGGCCGTGTCGACGCGCCACACCGTGTTCGAGTGGGCGGCCTGGAGCCGGACCCGGGTGACGTCGATGCGGTAGGCGGCGAGGGCGGCGAGCGCGACGCGCCGCTGTCTCCGGACCTGCTGGGCTGCGGAGAGCTCGTCGTAGGGCTTCACGCGCCGGCTCAGCCGCCGAGCGAGCTCGCCACCACCGCGCTCAACGACGATGCCACCGACTCCGCCACCTCGGCGGTCGGCGCCTCCACCATGACCCGGACGATGGGCTCGGTTCCCGACGCTCTGACGAGAATGCGGCCCTCGTCGCCGAGCGAGCTCGCTGCGTTCTCGACGGCGGACCACACGTCGTCTGCAGCTTCGAGGCGTCCCTTGTCGGCCACGACCACGTTGTGGAGGACCTGCGGGAACTCGGTCATCACCGTCCGCAGCTCGCGCAGCCCGGCCCCCGTTGCCACCATCACCTCTGCGAGGCGGAGCGCCGTCCGGAGCCCGTCGCCGCTCATACGGTCCTCGAGCACGATGTGCCCCGACTGCTCGCCGCCCAGCACGGCGCCGAGGCGCAGCATCTCCTCCAGGACGTAGCGGTCGCCGACCTGCGTCTGGACGACCTCGATCCCCAGCCGCTGCATCGCCAGCTTGAAACCGAGGTTGGCCATCACGGTCGACACCACGCGCTCGCCGGCGAGCACGCCGGTCTCCTTCATGTGCCTGGCGAGGATGGCCATGATGACGTCGCCGTTGACGACGACACCGTCCTCGTCGATGGCGATCAGACGGTCGGCGTCGCCGTCGAAGCAGAATCCGACCCGTCCCGCTGCGAGCGGGGCGAGCGACTCGGGGTGGGTGGCGCCGCACCCGTCGTTGATGTTGACGCCGTTGGGGCTGGCGGCGTGGACGTCGACGTCGGCGCCGAGCCGCCGGAAGAGGGCGGGGGCGGCGATGTGGGCCGCCCCGTTGGCGCAGTCGAGGGCGAGCCGCATCCCGCCGAGCACCGGTCCGCGGTCGCCGGCGAGGAGATCCAGATACCGGTCGACGGCGTCGTCCATCACGTCGGTCGTGCCGACGGCGCCACCGGTGGGCGAGGCGTACGGCGTCCCGAGCCGGTAACGAGCCTCGATGGCCTCCTCCTGGGCATCGGGAAGCTTGTTGCCGCTGTGGGCGATCAGCTTGATGCCGTTGTCCGGCGCCGGGTTGTGTGATGCGCTCACCATGACGCCCATCTCGGCGTCCGAGGTGTGCGTCAACCGGGACACGGCGCCGACCGGGATCACCCCGAGATCGATCGCGTCCACCCCGACGCTGTTGAAGCCGGCCTGGAGGGCGGCGGCGAGCATGGGGCCAGAACGGCGGGTGTCCCGGCCAATGAGCACGGGCCCGCGGATCGTCTCCCCGGCGGCCCGCGACAGATCGAAGGCGAGCTGTGGAGTCAGGTCGCGATTGGCGACGCCACGTACACCGTCGGTACCGAAGAGGCGGCCCCCCATGCCTGCCATACGGCGACTACCGCTTGGTGAACTGCGGGGCGCGGCGAGCCTTGCGGAGACCGTACTTCTTCCGCTCGACGCGGCGGGCATCGCGGGTGAGGAAGCCCTCGCGCTTGAGCGCCGGCCGCAGGTCGGGGTCGACGGCGACGAGGGCCCGGGCGATCCCCAGGCGTAGCGCATCCGTCTGCCCGGTGTAGCCGCCACCCTCGATGGTGGCGTGGACGTCGTAGCGGCCCTCGGCCTCGACCGTGCGCAGTGGCTCGATAGCCCGCAACCGCACCGCCATCTGCGGGAAGTAGTCGTCGAGCGCCCTGCCGTTGAGGTGGAACTCACCGGTTCCGTCGTAGAGGCGGACTCGGGCGACTGCCGACTTGCGGCGACCGGTCGCCTGGGCGAGAGGCTTCGGCATCAGACGTTCACCTTTCCGATCTGGAGCGGCTCCGGGGATTGTGCGCCGTGGGGGTGCTCCGGACCGGCGTAGACCTTGAGCTTGCCGAGAATGCTGCGTCCCAGCTTGTTCTTGGGGAGCATGCCCTTGACGGCCGCCTCGATGATCCGCTCGGGGTGCGTTGCACGCATCTGCCCNNCCGGTGACGGCGATCTTCTCGGCGTTGACGACCACGACGTAGTCACCGACGTCCATGTGCGGGGCGAACATCGGCTTGTGCTTGCCGCGCAACACCTGCGCGATCTCCGACGCCAGCCGTCCGAGGGTGACACCGTCGGCGTCGACGACGTACCAGCGACGCTCGATGTCGGCCGGCTTGGGCGTGTACGTTCTCTGCAGGTTGGGCTTCATGGAGCACCCGAATCGATCGAGGGCGGACACAGGGAAACGCCCCGGAATCCGGAGCGGGACGACATCGTACCGGACCCGCCG
>DKBA01000222.1 GCA_002450985.1 Acidimicrobiia bacterium UBA6912 | reverse complement strand
GAGCTGGAGGGCATCGTCGCCGACTCGGCAACACTCGCGACCAACACCTCGTCGCTGTCGGTCACGGCGATCGCCGGGCGGCTACGGCGGCCTGGCCGGGTCGTCGGCATGCACTTCTTCAACCCGGCCCCCGTGATGCCGCTGGTCGAGATCGTCGCCGGTACCGCGACGGATCGGGACGTCGCAGCCGATGCCTACGCCACGGCCGCCGCCTGGGGCAAGACACCCGTCCACTGCGCGTCGACTCCGGGCTTCATCGTCAACCGGGTCGCCCGTCCCTTCTACGGCGAAGGGCTCCGGCTACTCGGCGAAGGCGTCGCAGACGCCGCCACCATCGACGCGATCGTCACCGGCGCAGGCGGATTCCGGATGGGACCGTTCACGCTCATGGACCTCGTCGGTCTCGACGTCAACCTCGCGGTCTCGAAGTCGGTCTACGCCCAGACGTTCCACGACCCACGGTTCGCCCCCAACGTCATCCAGCAGAGCCTCGTCGATGCCGGCCGTTTGGGGCGCAAGACGGGCAGAGGCTTCTTCGTCTACGGGGGCGATGACCCGACGCGACCCGAGGAGTCGGTGCAGACGATCGTTGCCGCCTCGACTGGGGACCTCCCCGTGGTCGAGGTCGTCGGTGATCTGGGGCACGCGACGGAGATCGTCGACAGGATTGCCGCGCGCGGTGTCGAGCTCGTCACCCACGCCGAGGACGACGGACCCGGCCGGCTGCGGATCGGTGACGTGGCGCTGGTGCCGACCGACGGCAGGACCGCCACCGAGCTGGCGGCGACCGGTGTGGTGGGGACGTCCGAGGTCGCGGTATTCGACCTCGTCCGCGACTGGGGCGAGGCGGAGCGGGTTGCCGTGGCCGAGGCCGCGCAGGCGACCGGTCACCCTGCGGCGTGGCTGGCGCTGATGCTCGGCGACGAGGTCGCCGTCTCCCCGGTCGGGGATGCTCCGGGGCTGGTGCTGATGCGCATCGTCGCCCAACTCGCGTCGGTCGCGGCGGACGCCGTCCTCACGGGCGTGGCCGGACCCGAGGCGATCGACACCGCGATGCGCCTCGGCACGAACTACCCGGCCGGGCCGCTGGAGTGGGTGGACCGGCTCGGTGCGACGACCGTGGTGGCGGTGCTCGACAGCCTGCGGGCCTTCTACGGTGAGGACCGCTACCGGGCGTCCGCGCTGCTCAGGAGGGCGGCGCTCGCCGGCCTCACCCTGCGAGGAGGACCGACGTCGTGACAGAAGCCTTCCTGTGTGACTCGATCCGGACGCCGATCGGCCGGTTCGGCGGCGCCCTGTCGGCCGTGCGTCCCGACGACCTCGCCGCCCTCGTCATCGGCTCGTTGATGCAGCGGAACCCGGGCGTCGACTGGGCGGCCACCGACGATGTCCTGCTCGGCTGTGCCAACCAGGCTGGGGAGGACAACCGCAACGTCGCCAGGATGGCGGTGCTGCTCGCCGGCCTCCCCGTCGAGGTTCCCGGCGCGACGGTCAACCGGTTGTGCGGCTCGGGGATGGAGGCGATCGGCCTCGCCGCCAGGGCGATCAAGACGGGCGAGGCCGACCTCGTCATCGCCGGCGGTGTCGAATCCATGAGCCGGGCCCCCAAGGTGATGCCGAAGGCGGTTTCGGCGTTCGATCGCACGGCGGAGATCTACGACACGACCATCGGCTGGCGTTTCGTGAACCCGCGTCTCGAGGAGCGTTTCGGCCGCGACGAGATGCCGGGGACGGCCGAGAACGTCGCCAGGGAGTTCGGCATCGACCGCGCCGATCAAGACGCCTTCGCTCTGCGCAGCCATCAGAGGGCGACCGCGGCCATCGCCTCTGGTCGGATGGCCGACGAGATCGTGGCGGTGCCGGTCCCGCAACGCCGCGGCGAACCGGTGCTCGCCGAGACCGACGAGCACCCCCGTTCCGACACCAGCCTCGAGGCGCTCGCCAAGCTGAGGGTGATCTTCCCTCCCGACGGGACGGTGACCGCAGGGAACGCCTCCGGCATCAACGACGGGGCGTGCGCCGCCGTCGTCGCCTCCGAAGCGGCCGTGACGCGCCACGGGCTGCGCCCCGTCGCCCGGATCGTGGCGATGGCCTCGGCCGGGGTGCCGCCGCGCATCATGGGAATCGGCCCGGTTCCCGCCACCCGCAAGCTGCTGGACCGCACCGGGGTGGCGCTCGGCGACATCGGCGTCGTCGAGCTCAACGAGGCCTTCGCCGCCCAGTCGCTTGCCTGTCTTCGCCAGCTCGGGCTGCCGGACGANNACGATGTGCATCGGCGTCGGGCAGGGCATCGCCATGCTCTTGGAGCGAGTATGAGACCTCAGTCTGACTTCTGACGTCTTCCCATCACACGACAACGCCACACCCGAGGAGCACGATGGACTTCTACGAGAAGCACAAGGGAACGCTCGACAAGGCGCTGGAGACGATCCGGACGCGGCAGTACTGGAGCCCGTACCCGGAGAGCCCGCGCGCCTACGGCGAGGACGCTCCCGCCGATGGCGAGGCCGCGTTCCAGGAACGGCTCGGCAAGCCGTTCGTCGTCGATCAGCCCTCCGACGGCTTCATGGAGGTCGCCGAGACGTCGCCCTACGGCACCGAGCTCGGCGTCACGTACCCGCGCTCGTCCCCCGAGGCGCTGCTCGCCGCAGCGGAGGCGGCGATGCCGGCGTGGGCGGCCGCCACCCCGGCGACCCGGGCCGGCGTCTGCCTCGAGATCCTCGACCGGCTGGCGCACCGCAGCTTCGAGATGGCCCACGCCGTCATGCAGACGACCGGCCAGGCGTTCCTCATGGCGTTCCAGGCGGGCGGGCCCCACGCCCTCGATCGCGCCCTCGAAGCCGTCGCCTACGCCTATGCGGAGCAGACGCGGCTGCCCGGCGAGATGCGATGGGAGAAACCGCAAGGCAAGCGCGACCCGATCGTCATCGACAAGACGTGGCGTCTCAAGCCCCGCGGCGTCGCCGTCACGATCGGGGTGTCGACCTTTCCCACGTGGAACGGCTATCCCGGCGTCCTCGCCAGCCTCGCCACCGGCAACCCGGTGATCATCAAGCCCCACCCGGGGACGATCCTGCCCTTCGCCCTCTTCACGGAGACGGCGCGGGCGGTGGTGGCCGAGGCGGGGTTCGATGCCAACCTGGTCACCCTGCTCGTCGACACGCCGGACGCACCCGTCGCCAAGGACCTCGTGCTCGATCCGCGGGTGAAGCTGGTCGACTACACCGGCGGACCGACCTTCGGAACGTGGCTCGAGGAGAACGTGCACAACGCCCTCGTCTTCACCGAGAAGGCCGGCGTCAACTCCGTCGTCATCGACTCCGCCGACGACCTCAAGGGTGTGTTCCGGAATCTCTCGGTCTCGATGTCGATGTACTCGGGACAGATGTGCACGACGCCGCAGAACGTGTACGTGCCCCGCGGCGGCATCGATGTGGGGGAGGAGCACGTGAGCTTCGACGACGTTGCACAGGGGCTCGCCGACGCCATCGGCGGTCTGCTCTCCGACGATCAGCGTGCCGGCGACATCCTCGGCGCCATCAAGGGTGAGGCAACGCTGCGTCGCATCGACGAGGCGGCGGCCGGCGGCACGCCGATTCTGCCGTCGCGGGCCGTGACGAATCCCACCTTCCCCGACGCGGTGATGCGCACCCCCTTGCTGGTCGCCGTCGACGCTGCAGACCGCGACGTCTACATGCGGGAGATGTTCGGCCCGGTGGCCTTCGTCATCGCCACCGACGACACGGAGCAGAGCCTCGCCCTCGCCGTCGAGTCGGCGAAGGCGAGCGGGGCCATCACCTGGCTCGTGTACTCGACCGATGACGAGGTGGTGGCTGCCGCCGAGGATGCCGCGCTGGACGCGGGCGTCTCCGTCGCCTTCAACCTGACCGGGGCGCTCTTCGTGAACCAGTCGGCCGCCTTCAGCGACTTCCACGTCACGGGGGCGAATCCTGCGGGCAATGCCAGCCTCACCGACCCCGCATTCGTCGCCGGACGGTTCCGCGTCGTGGGGGTGCGCAAGCCCGTGTGATCCGCAGAACTGAACGATGTTCCGCACTCGTGGCACGGAGCAGGCGCGATCTCTATCGTGTGCCGCCCGCGGCGGCGGGGAGATGATTTGGGAAGGGAGGCTCGATGACTGCGACGATGGATCGTCCGGGCGCGGCACAGGCGGGCACCGGATACCCGACGGTTGCCAGCCGCGCCCGTGACTGGGCGCAGCAGCGGCCGAACGCCGTGGCCATGCGGGAGAAGGACTTCGGCATCTGGCAGGAGATCACCTGGTCCAACCTCTGGGATCAGGTCCTGACGGCCGCTCACGGCCTCCTCGCTCTCGGCGTCGCAACCGGCGACGTGGTTTCCATCCACTCGGAGGACCGACCCGAGTGGGTGATCCTCGACCTCGCCACGGTCGCCATCCGCGGCATCAGCACCGGGATGTACCCCACCAATCCCACCGCCGAGGTCGAGTACCTGCTCAACGACTCCGGGGCCAAGGTGCACCTCGCCGAGGATCAGGAGCAGGTCGACAAGGTCCTCGAGATGCCCCGCGATCGGGTTCCCACCGTGTCGACGATCGTCTACGTCGAGCCTCGCGGCATCCGCGGGTACGACGATCCCCGCCTCATGTATTGGGACGAGTTCATGGCGCTCGGGAGCCGTCATCGCAGTGAGCACGCCGGCGAGGTCGAGCGGCGCATGGCGGCGGCGGAGCCCGAGGACGTCATGACCCTCGTGTACACGTCGGGCACGACGGGTCCGCCGAAGGGTGCGATGCTCACCAACGCCAACTCGGCCTTCGCCATCGACAACATCGTGGCGAACGGCGCACGCTTCGGCGACGGCAAGGGCCCGGGACCGGACGACATGATCCTCACCTATCTGCCGCTGTGCCACGTCGCCGAGCGCATCTTCTCGACCTGGCACATGACGGGGGCGGGCACGATGCTCAACTTCGCCGAGTCGATCGAGACCGTGCAGGTGAACCTGCGTGAGGTGCAGCCGACGCTGTTCTTCGCCGTTCCCCGCATCTGGGAGAAGATCCACGCCACCGTGCTGATCAAGCTGCAGGACGCCACGT
This sequence comes from Acidimicrobiia bacterium UBA6912, assembly GCA_002450985.1. Lineage (GTDB taxonomy): Bacteria > Actinomycetota > Acidimicrobiia > Spongiisociales > UBA5794 > UBA6912. Next base: position 3,017 of record DKBA01000222.1, on the reverse strand, counting down.
GGGTGAAGCGCCGCGTCGCCAAGCTCGGACTTGGTATGGCCAACTCCATCGGCAAGGCCCGGGTGGCAAACGGCGGCGATCACACGATGGCGAGCCGCCTCATCTACTGGATCGGCAACCCGATCTTCTTCCGGGCGCTCAAGGAGCGCATCGGGCTGCGCCGCTGCCGCTGGGCGGGCTCGGGCGCCGCCCCGATCGCCCCCGAGGTGCTGGAGTTCTTCATGGGCCTCGGCGTTCCCGTCTACGAGCTGTACGGCATGACGGAGAACGCGGCGGTGGCCACGATCAACTTCGACGGCCGCGTCAAGCTCGGCACCGTCGGCGAGCCCTATCCGGGCATCGGCTTCCGGATCGACGAGGCGACCGGCGAGATCCAGACGAAGCACCCCGGCGTGTTCGCCGGCTACTGGAACAAGCCGGAGCAGACCGCCGAGACGTTCACCGAGGACGGCTGGCTGAAGACCGGCGACGTCGGNNATCGGCATCGAGCTGGACACGGTGGGCAACTGGGCGCTGCGCAAGGGCATCCCGTACACGACGTACCGCGACCTGTCGGAGAAGCCCGAGGTGATCGAGCTGATCCAGAAGGTGGTGGACGAGACGAACGAGAAGTTCTCGAGGGTCGAGCAGATCAAGCGCTTCCGCATGATCCCGAAGGAGCTCGACCACGAGGACGGCGAGCTCACCGCAACCCAGAAGCTCAAGCGCAGCGCCATGAGCGACATGTTCGGCGAACTCGTGGAGGAGATGTACCGGTGAGGTTGCCGCCCCCGGCGCCACAGATCGAAGCTCGCTGCGAAGAGCGGAGTCACGCGCAGTGATCTTCGTCTTGGCCCAGCAGGCCCCAACGGCGCTGGAGAAGTTCACCAACGCCACCTACTCGGGGCTGGCCCTCGGCGCCATCTATGCGCTCCTCGCCCTCGGGCTGGTATTGATCTACAAGGCGACCCAGATCCTCAACTTCGCCCATGGAGGCCTGGCGGCGCTCGGCGCGTACTTCGCCGCCTATTTCGCCGTGACCCTGAACTTCCCCGGCCAATACCTTTCCGGGTTGCCGGTGACGATCCAATGGATACTGTCTGCGCTGACGGCGGTGCTCGTCGCCGCCGCATTCGGCTGGCTCGTTGAGCGAGTGACGATCCGGCCGATGATCGGCGAACCCCTCTTTGCCGTGGTGATGATCACCGTTGCCCTGGACATCATCATCCGCACGATCGTCGCCGACTACATCGGCAATGATCCCCGACCCCTCGGCACCCCGTGGGGGTCCGAGGTGGTCGAGATCGGCCCCGGCATCATCGCCAAGGCCGAGATCGCAACGATCGTGGTTGCGGTGCTGTGCCTCGTCGGGATCGCCTGGTTCTTCAGCACCCGTATCGGTGTGGCCATGCGAGCGACGGCGTTCGACCAAGAGGCCGCCATGGCCCAGGGCATCAGCGCAGGGCAGATCTTCTCGCTGGCGTGGATGATCGGGGCCGGTCTCGCTGCGATTGCCGGGATGTTCTCATCGGTGTTCCCCAGGTCGGTCGGTGTGAGCTCAGCGACTGCCTTCTTTGCGTTTCGGGCGTTGCCGGCCGTCGTCATCGGCGGTCTCGACTCGATCGCTGGGGCCGTCGCCGGCGGGTTCATCGTCGGTCTCGCCGAGGTCTATGCGGGTGCGTATCTGAGTGGCGGCTTCTTCTCGTTCCTCGGTACGGGCTTCGCCGGGATCATGCCCTACATCGTCATGCTGGTCGTGCTGCTTATCAGGCCGTACGGGTTGTTCGGGACCGAGGAGATTCGCCGGGTATGAGAGGCAGGCCACTCCTCTACACGAGCTACGAGTCCGAGATGTCGCTCTTGCCGACGTGGACGAAGCGTGCCGCGCTCGTCGTCTTCCTCGTCGTCCTGCTGCTGATTCCACTGCGCGCCATCCCGGGGTTCCGCTTCCTCGGCGACGGAGATTGGATGCGCATCCTCAGCGAGGTGCTCATCTTCGCCATCGGTGCGCTCGGGCTGCACATCCTCTCCGGCCTCACGGGCCAGGTGTCGCTGGGACACGCCTTCTTCATGGGAGTCGGCGCCTACACCGCTGCCGTGTTGGGCGGTGAGGTCGGGCAAGCCACCTTCGGCCTGGGGCTCCCGATCTGGATATGGCTCCCCGCCGCCGGGCTCATGGCCGCGCTCATCGGGGCGATCGTCGCCCCAACCGCCGTTCGGGTGCGCGGCATCTACCTGGCCATCGTGACGGTCGGACTCGTCTTCATCGGCGAATGGTTGTGGCGCAACCTCGGAAAGGTCACCGGGGGTTCGCAGTCCGGGAGAAGCTTCCCTCCGCTCGAGTTCCGGCTGTGGAAGGGCGAGGAGCCGCTCATCTCCTTCAGCGCAGACGGACCGTGGCTGGGCGTGCATCTCTCGAGTGAGGCGAAGACCTATCTGCTGCTCCTGCTGTTCGTCGTTGCGTCGGTGGTCGTAACGAAGAACATCCAGCGAACGAGAACCGGCCGGTCGTTCATGGCGATCCGTGATCGCGACGTAGCCGCCGAGGTGATGGGCGTCCCCGAGGCGCGCAGCAAGCTCACGTCGTTCGCACTGTCGTCCTTCTATGCGGGGGTCGCAGGAGCTCTGCTCGGGGCCTTCGTTTCGCGCCTCATCCCGGAGAGCTTCTCGCTGCTGCTGTCGGTCGAGTTCCTGGCCATTCTGCTTATCGGGGGCCTGGGCACGGTGACCGGGACGATGATGGGGGCCGCTTTCGTGGTCGTGTTGCCGCGCCTCGTGCAGGACTTCACCGGGCTGCTGGCCCGCACCGCGGAGTCCGGCACGGGTATCTTGGCGAGCATCGCCAACGTCTTCGTCTCGACAGGGCCGGGTGACTTCGGCCTCGTCTCGACCGCGGCGGGCAATTCCCCGGGCCTCAATGTGTCGCAGCTCAACCTCGTGATCTACGGCGTGCTGCTGATCGTTTTCCTCATCTTCGAGCCGCTCGGTCTGTACGGCATCTGGATCCGCGTCAGGAACTACTGGAAGGGCTGGCCATT
>DKBA01000333.1 GCA_002450985.1 Acidimicrobiia bacterium UBA6912 | reverse complement strand
ATCAAGCACCCAGGGCCCCCACCAGTATCCCTCCCTGCCGGATCCCGGATGCTGGTGGGTGCGCGAGATCGCCCCGCGTGGGGAGTGTTCTGGGCGGTCGCATCTTGCGCGTCGCGTGTTCGGCTGTGTCATGTTGCGCGGTGGCGACTTGGCGAGCCTGCGCTACTTCTCGGTCCGCTTGTGCCGTCCCAGACGGTCCTCAGCCTTCTTGGTGAGAGCCTGACCTGCCGCGGTCAAGCCATCCCTGTCGAGCGGTACACGACCCTTCTCGTTCTCCAGTAGCCACCCTTCGGCGGCATCGAGCTGAGCACGGACGTCTGCCAGGTCGAACCTCCACCACGCCTGAGAAGCCGCGGGAGGCGGCGGATACAGCGAGACCCTGAACTGGACCCCTGTGACCCGCGCCTCACCCACCTCATCCTGCCGAACACCGTACATCTCGACCTGACCCCACGTTGCCTCACCAAACCAGAGCTCAGCGACTGTCACTCTCACCCTCTACGGGATACAGATGCGCGATGTGGAAGCCTGCGGGGAACTCATACCTATCCATACCGCAACTATCGCACCATTCCAGCCGGATCGACACCTTCAGCGATCCGACAGCCACAAGGGCCAGATCGGGACCACGTCCGCCGCTCTGCCCAGAACCCGCCGAATCTCGCGACCTCGATGGCTGAACTCAGCGGCTAATCGACGCTGCCGGGCGGCACGACCCATTGACACGACTGGCCGGTGACCGAAGCGATCAGATCGAAGTCGGCGTCGTAGTGCAGCACCGTGTAGCCGCCCTGCTCGGCAGCGGCGGCGACGAGCAAGTCGGGGATCTTGCGGCCGCGTTGGCTGATGGCAGCGAGCATGCGCTGAACCTGGCGGGCTCGTTGGACGTGCTCGGCCACGGTTTCCACGAACACGAAGGCGTCGAGGGCGCCCACGAGCTCATCCCACTCGGCGGCGTTGCGGGCCGAGTAGCCGATCTCGAGGTCGCTGATCCCGGAGCGCGCCACACGCCCCAGGGACGCCAGCGGCTCGACCACTGCCCGCACCGCAGGTTCACCGAGTCGGGTCAGCACACTCGTGTCGAGAAGATGGCCTACCGCCATGCCTCGGCCCGGTCGACGAGATCGGCCTTGGCCAGCACGTCGAGCGCCTTCGTGACGCGCGGGTCACGGCCTGCCGCAGCTACTCGGAGCGCTTCGTTGACGGTGTCCTTGATCGTGGCGGTGCCCAGCTCAGCACGGGCAGCGCTCAGTGCTTGTTCGTCGATATCGACCAGGTGCTTGCTCATGCCGAGCAGTATATACCAATGCTTAGCTATATATCTAGACTCTTGGCGGGCACGCCGATCACCAGATCCCGGACACGAACGGTGTAGCCATCACCTCGATGTCACATGTAACGAACAGTCGCGTGAACCCGATCGACAGATCCCGAGTGATAACACCCCGACTCCCATAGGGCGCCGAGCGGCACCTTCGCGCTCGTTTCCCTAATCCCGCTGCCAGAAGGCCTGCTGCGCCGTCTGTTGGCGGGACCCCTCTGCCTGCAGAACCCCAGGCGGTGGGGCCTACACCAGGCCGAACACCCATCCGGGTGCAGGCAGATACCTGCCCTCGAGGGAACGTAGGCCTCCTTGTGCACTGATCAGTAGTGTCGGCGGATGGCCGACCAGTCGAGGCTGAACAGGTTTGTCGAGTACTTCCTGTCGTTCGGAGCGTTCCCCGGCGAATCGGTTACTGAGCGGGGCAGACGGCGCATTTTCGTCGGCTATGCGTGGTTTGGCATCGCGATCACGATCGGCCCAGTCGCCTTCGACCTCCGCGCCGGTATGCCGTGGGTCGCATTCTTCGAGTCGCTGATCATCGCCCTAGGTGTTCCGGGGCTCTTCCTGATCAAAGCGAAACCGCGCCTATTCGGCGCCGTCACGAACCTGGCGCTGATGGTGGTGTTTACGATTCAACTCGCTGTCACCGCCCTGCTTGGAGGTCTCTGGCCATCAGGATTGGCCGTCCTGTTGGGCTTGATCATCGTGCTGGCAGCTGCGATCGCATTGAGCTTACGGGCGGCGCTCTGGTGGTTCGTCGCCTTCATCGTTTCGCTCATCTACGCGGCGGTGATACCGCATTGGATGGACGCCCGCTACGTCATCGACGATCCCACCGTCGATGCAGTCCTCAACATCTCCGTGACCGGATTGCTGACACTCGCCGTCGTCCTCTACTTCGCTCGGCAGCGGGACCGGTTCCAGAAGCAGTCCGACGACCTGCTGCACAACATCCTGCCCGACGAGATCGCAGATCGGCTCAAGGTAGACAACACGATGATTGCCGACCACTTCGACGATGCATCCGTACTCTTCGCCGATGTCGTCGACTTCACCCCAATGTCCGCCGGCATGACACCCACTGAACTCGTGGGCCTGCTCAACACCCTGTTCTCCGTCTTCGACGGATTCGTCGACGAACTCGGCCTCGAGAAGATCAAGACCGCCGGCGATGAGTACATGGTCGCAGCGGGCGTTCCCACACCCAGAACCGACCACGCTCAAGCCGCCGCCGACCTGGCGCTGCGCATGCGCGACTACGTCGCCGCCAACCCCATCGCCGGGCATCGCCTCGAGATGCGAATCGGGATCCACTCCGGTCCTGTCGTCGCGGGGATCATCGGAACCGGCAAGTTCTCATACGACCTCTGGGGTGACACCGTCAACACCGCCAGCAGAATGGAGTCGAACGGCGTCCCGGGATCGATTCAAGTGAGTGCCACCACATACGGCCTGATCCGCCATCAGTACAACTGCACGCCGCGCGGGACGGTCGCCGTAAAAGGCAAGGGCGAGTTGGAGACTTTCATCCTCGTCGGCCACAGCTGACACAACAACGGTGGAAGCTTCTGCTGTGCCAGGCCTTCGTATTGGTGGCTGCAGGGTCGCTCCTCTCTTCGTCACCGATTGACGGGGCCTTGCTTTCCACACAGCCGTCCTGGCGACCGCAACTGGCCCTAGTAGTGAACGAGCGCACCCTGTTCCCGGTGCTGATGCCGCTGGCGCCGGCCGCAACCGTGCTGGACCGGTTCCCCGGTGCGCTCGCTGAGACTCTGGCACGGGCCGGTGTGGAGCGCCGGTTCATCAACGCCGAGGTCGCCGAGGTGGAGGACGGGCGGTGGGCAAAGACCTCGAACCGGAGCGTGCTCGGGGTGATGAACGAGTTCAGCTTCCTCGCCGACCAGATCCGACAGAACCGAGACACGGATCCGATGGAGGTTGCGTCGTGGCTGGCGCAGACGCCGTGCGGGCCGTTGTACCAGCGGCACGGCATTCCCGATCGGGAACTCAGCGCCGCCGTCGCGGCGTGGTCGGCGCAACGCAACGGGTAGCGATGAGGCCTACGTAGATTGGACAGCATGGCACGGCGACCCACCGACGATCCCCGTATCGAGGCGATCCGCCGGCTGCTGTCCGGGCTGCAGGACGGTGCC
>DKBA01000331.1 GCA_002450985.1 Acidimicrobiia bacterium UBA6912 | reverse complement strand
GCCCTGGCGAGCAGCGTCTTGCCGGTGCCGGGAGGCCCGAAGAGCAGCACGCCCTTGGGGATCTTGGCGCCCATCGAGCGGAACTTGCCCGGATTGGACAGGAAATCGCGGATCTCCTCCAATTCCTCGACCGCTTCCTCGGCTCCTGCGACGTCCTTGAACGTGACTTTGGGCTGGTCCTTCGTGATCTGGCGCGCCTTGGCCTTCCCGAACTGCATGACGCGGTTCCCACCGCCCTGCATCTGCATCAGGATGAAGATGAAGACGCCGAAGATCAGCAGGTACGGGAAGATCGTCCCCAGGAACCACTGGAAGATCGACGGGTTCTCGGGATCGGGGCGCACCGTGACCCCGGCATCGAGCAGCCGGGCGGTGAGGGTGCCCTCGTACTCGTTGGGATAGCCGACGATGAAGTCGCGCGACGCCCCGGGGAGGACTGCGTCGCTGGTCAGCTCCCCGATGAGCTGCTCGGACTTCTCCCGCACCGTCACCTCGGCGACGTGACCCGCCTCGACCTGGTCGAAGAACTCGTTGAGCGTCAACTCCGTCGGCTCGGTGGCGCCGTCGAGGAAGAAGTTGATCGCCATCAAGACGAGAAAGCCGACAGCGAGGTAGACGAGGACGGTACGTACGTTGCGGTTCACACTGCTCCTTGGGACGCGCAGATGCGCCGCTGCCAGTCTATGTGCTCGGGGCCGGTATCGAGAAGCCCGGGTCGCGCCGCCCCGTGACCCCGAGGCTGGGCGCGATCGACCCGTCGCAGCTGCCGGTCGGACGCCATGTCACTCTCCCAGGTCGCCCTCCACGACGCCGACGTAAGGGAGATTGCGGTACTTCTCGGCGTAGTCGAGGCCGTAGCCGATGACGAACTCGGGTGGGATGTGGAATCCCTCGTACTTGATGTCGGTGGGCGGGCGCTCCACGCCGTCCTTCACGAGGAGCGCGGCGAGCTCGAGCGACGCCGGCTGACGCACCCTGAGGCTCTTCATGAGGTAGCGCAACGTGAGCCCGGAATCGATGATGTCCTCGACGATGAGGACGTCACGTCCTGCGATCTCCTCGTCGAGGTCCTTGAGGATGCGAACCACGCCGGACGACTTGGTGGCGGCGCCGTACGAAGACACCGCCATGAAGTCGAACTCGACGGGGAGCTCGATGTGCCGGGCGAGGTCCGCCATCACCATGAAGGCGCCCTTCAGGACGCCGACCATGAGGAGTTCCTTGCCCTGGTAGTCCTCGGTGATCGCCCGACCCATCTCGGCCAGCTTGGCGTCGATCTCCTCGGCCGAGATGAGCACTTTCACCTTGTCCAGCATGACGATCTCTCCGTGATGAGCTCCAGGATGCAGTCCCGCGACTGGTCGGGCAGCGCCCACGCCGCCGCGCGGGCGCCGGCAACGGCGGCAATCTTCCCACGCACATCGATCACCGGCCAACCGGGTCTGAGTCGCACCGGGATCCCGGCCTCGGCCATCGCCTCTCGCACCGGCTTGCTGCCGCCGCCGATGGCGATGCGCTCGCCGGCGCCTGCGGCCCGCACCGTGAGCCGATCGCCGAGCCCGGGATCGAGCCGGAGACGGCCGGGGCTCGTGACCGGCGCCGGCCTGGCGAAGGATCGTGCGATCCGTAGCGCACACGGGCCGAACGCCACGGCCCCGGGGACGTCCATCGCCACGGGTGGCGGTGCGTCGGCCGCGGCTCGGCGGCTCAGGGTGACGAATGGGCCTTCGCGTTCGCAGCGCACGCCCCCGCCGAGCTCGCTCGCCGGACCGCTGACCGCCTCCATCACCTTGGCCACGTCGGTGGCGCTCCCGGCGTAGGGCGGGTGCACCAAGCGGATGGCGCGCCGCACGATCCGCACCGCGACGGCCGGCGGCTGCGTCGTGAGCACCCCGGCGGGGATACGCACCGCACCGGGCTCCACGGCGAGCGCAAACTGCGCGGCGCGGCGTTCGAGCGCCTCGTCATCGGCGGACAGGATCCTCGCCGTGCGGACGAGGGCGTCGCGAGCGCCCGGCGCCGCCGCGGCGAGGGCGGGTACGACGTGGTGCCTGATGCGAGTGCGGAGATGGCGCGGGTCGGCGTTGCTGGGGTCGTCGCAAAAGGGCAGCTCGAGCTCGCAGGCGGCCGTCCTGACGACATCGCCGGAGAGGCCGAGCAGGGGGCGGACGAAGGGAGGACGGGAGGCCGGAATGCCGGAGAGGCCGGTGCTCCCCGCCCCGCGCAACAGATTGCCGACGACGGTCTCTGCGACGTCGTCTCGATGGTGCCCGGTGACGATCGCGGTGCCCGCACCGGCCTCGGCGAGCGCGGCCAGGCGGGCGCGACGCGCGTCCGTCTCGGTGGGGCCCGGCGCGATGGCGATCACGTCGAGCGGAAGCCCCAGCGCCTCCGCCACTGCCTCGGCGGCGAGGCGCATGGTCGCCGAGTGCTCCCATGCGTGGTCGACGAACACCGTCCGCACACGCCGCGGGGGATCCAGGCGGGTCGCCGCCCACGCCGCCACCGCCGAGTCGGCCCCGCCGCTCAGCGCAATGGTGAGCGGCCCATCAGGGAACCGGGGCGCCGCCGCGGCGAGGACCCGACCCGGTACGCCGGTCATGCGACCCGCTCGAGCCAGCCGACCGGGTTCTCGATCTCGGCGAGCGTGGGCAGATCGGCAGGAGAGCGCCAGGCGAGCGACAGCGTGTCCCAGCCGGCGTGCCGCTCGACGCCGCCGATGAACTCGGCCCCGGCCTCGTACTGGCGGAGCTTCATCTCCAGACCGACCAGCCGCATGAAGGTCGCCGTCCTCGGGTCCTGGCGGCGCATCTTGAGGACCTCGGACATGCGCCGCTGCGTGACGAGCTCCCGCGCCCCGATGCGGTCCATCACCACGTGGCCGTGCCCCTCCAGCAGCGACATCAGGGCCTGCACCTTGTCGATCACCTCGCGCTGGGCGGGAGAGGCGAAGATCCCGAACAGCCCGCGCTCGTCGACGAGCGGCTCGCCGGCCGCCGCCGCCTCTCGCAGCTCGCCGGCGACCCGCTGCAGCCTGCCGGGTTCCGGCACGGCGGCGGCCACCAGCTCCTCGACGAGACCGAGGAAGTAGGCGCGCAGCCAGGGAACCCCGACGAACTGGGCGCGGTGCGTACATTCGTGCAGGGCCACCCAGAACCGGAATTCGGAGGGACGGAACTCGAACTGCCGCTCCAGGGCGAGCAGGTTGGCGCCGACGAACATCACGGTGTCGCCGTCGCCCCCGTCTGCCGTCGGGAGCACCAGCTCGTACTGGCCGAGCACCCTGCGGCTCAGCATGCCGAGCACCGCCCCGAGCTCGACGGCGACGATCCGACCCGCCACCGCGCTGCCGATGGCGGTCTGGGAGCTGAGGCGCTCCTCGGCAGGGGCCATCAGCACGCTGAAGGAGTCGACGTTCGCCGCCACCCACTCGTCGCGGCTCACCACGGCGACGTCGGGCTGACCCGGGCCGGCGAGCCCGGTCTCGGCGGCGACGAGATCGGCGGCTCGCCGCACGAGGCCCGGAGCTTGGGCGGCGAGACGGGATTCGTGGTACGTCCCCTCGAGGGCGTAGCGACCGGAGAGCCGGGAAGCGACCTTGGCGACCAGCGGCCAGTGAACGGCGGTCATGGGCAGAAGTTAGTCACCCCGGGGGGCTTGGCCTGCTGCGGGTAACGGTGCCTGCGCTCCGGACCTGCGCGGGACGGCGCCGCCGTGCCCGGCGACGGCTCAGTCGACGACGCGATAGCGGGCCCGGATCCGCACGCCGTAGTAGGCGATCGACCCGACGAGGCCGAGGATGCCGAGGGCGAGGAGGGCAGGGGCCAGGAAGCGCTGCGTCCAGGGAGCCTCGGTCTCGGTCTCGGAGGTCGGCGGCGCCTCGACGGCGGGCACGATGCCCGTTTCGGTGCCGGCGCCGCCGGTGTCGGCCACGGTCGTCGTGGTCTCGGTGGAGCCCTCGGTGAAGGTCACGACGATCCGCGGCGCAGCCCACGCCGGGCTCGTGGCGACGAGCGCCAGCACGGCTACGGCCAAGACGACGAGGATCCGGGTTCGCATCGGGGCGGAGGTTAGCCGCTCCGTCGAAGCCCGAGCATGCGCTCAGCCGTCTGCGACGATGCGCCCGCGCAGACGGGGGAACTTGGTCGGGGCGTGTGCGTAGCAGTACTCGCGACGGTTGTAGCGGCTGAGCCGGGTCTCGCAGCCCTCCATCGCACACGTGGTGTTGTCGTTTCTCGCCTTGGGGGCACGACTCTCACCGAGGATGCGGCGCCCCTTCATGACGTTCTCGGCCATGTTCGCTCGCTTTCAGCACGCTGACCCCACCTGTGACGATCACTGGCCGTCGTCGCGTGCGGATTCCTGCTCTATCAACGCACGAAGGCGGTCGAAAAGTTCCGGTGGCGGCTGATCTTTTCCGCGCTCGCGAATGACGGCCTTCAGCTTGGCCTCGAAATCGAAGGCGCCGCAGCAGGCGTCACACCGCTTCAAGTGCCAGCGGATCCGTGCCCTGCGGGACCACGTGATCTCGTGATCGATGTAGTGGTAGACGTATTCGACCGCGTGCTCGCATCCGCGACTCATTGCGTGGGACCTGCCAGGCCTCGTTCTTCTGCCAGTCTCCACAACTTCTGTTGGAGGGCTTTTCTTCCCCGATGGAGCCGCGACATGACGGTGCCGATCGGGATGTCGAGGATCGACGCGATCTCCTTGTACGAGAAGCCGTCGACGTCGGCGAGGATCACGGGCAGCCGGAAGTGCTCGGGCAGGCCTTCCAGCGCATCCTTGATGTCCGAGTCGACGAAACGGTCGAGCACCTCCTCCTCGGCGCTCACCGATGCGCCGGACGCCTCGCCGAGACGGCGGTACAGGTAGATGTCCTGCAGCTCGCCCAGTTCGACCTCGGATGGACGCCGCTGCTGCTTGCGGTACCGATTGATGTACGTGTTGGTGAGGATCCGGTACAACCACGCCTTGAGGTTCGTACCGGCCTCGAACGTGTCGTAGGCCCGGTAGGCCTTGAGGAACGTCTCTTGAACGACATCCTCGGCGTCTGCCGGGTTGCGGGTCATCCGGAGCGCGGCCGAGTACAGCTGCGGGGCGTACTGCATCGCATCGCGCTCGAAATCGGCTTGGTTCGCCATCGTCCTTCACCGGGTGCTGCGGCGCACCTACCCTATCCGATCAGTGCGGGCACCCGACATGCTGCGGGGGGCTCGGCTCCGGGTAGACTGCCGCCGCTTCAGCGCCGGAGTAGCTCAGTCGGCAGAGCGACGCACTCGTAATGCGTAGGTCAGGGGTTCGATTCCCCTCTCCGGCTCCACATCCCCCACGACCCGCGGCGGCGAGGTCGTCACTCCACCCACAGTCGCGGTGCCGTGGGGTCGGATGGCTCCTCGTGGTGGTGAGCCAGCGCCGCGCCGAGGAATCGGAACGTCCACTCCTCCGCAAGCCGCCGCGTCTCGCAGAACACGATCGGCACACCGGGATAGCGCACCTGCGCCTGGGCGGCCGCCTCGGCGAGGACACCACCCGACACGTGCTCGTGGCGGAACAGGGCCGAATAGCGATCCTCGACGACCACGGCCGCCCGCGGGAGCCGCGCCAGNNCCACCTCGTCGCCGGCCAGGACGCCGTAATCGCCCACCGGCAACGCGGCACGCTCGGTCTCTGCCTGCTGCTCGGCGAACCGGTAGGCGTAGCGCTCCCTGGTGTCGACCGTGATCACGAGGTCCGACAGCCACGACGCCCTTCGCCCCGGGATGCGGATGCCGGGACGGGCGGTGCGGAGCGTGCGCGCCGTCTGCCAGAAGATCGCCTCGCGGCCGCCCTTCAATCGGGTGAAGACGAACTGGCTCCGCTTCTCTCGACCGCGGGCGAGCACCAGGTCGATGGCCACGCCCCGCCGCTCGCAGCTCACCACACCCACGTTCTCGACGACGTCCGGCGACTCCGGCCCCTCGTCAGGCGCCCGATGGCAGTAGACCTTGGCGGTGCGGGGCCACGTTTCCTTGGCCTCGAGCACGAGACCGCCGTCTCCGATCGGGAGCCGGAGGAGGTACGGCAGCGTCGACTCCGGGTCGGGATTACGGGCGATCAGGAATCGCGGTTCCATCCGCCGTGAGGCTACCTACACCACTCGCTACGTTCGTGGACTCCACTCGGTTCGCTCGCGGCGCGGGGCCCAACTGCGTCGGGCTCATCGCCACTCGAGCAGAGCGGGACCGCGGGATCGACCCGGCCGGCTCAGATGCGGGCTTCCCACCACGCCAACGTGCGGGCGAGACCCTCGTCGAAGTCGATGGGGTCGACGTCGGGGAAGAGCTCGAACAGGCGGCTCGGGTCGGCGGTGCTGTGGCGGATGTCCCCTGGGCGGGGGTCGCGGTGCTCGACGGTGAGGCTCCGACCGAACGCATGCTCGAGGCGGGCGATCAGCTCGAGGAGCGTCGTGCCCCCGCCGAACGCGAGGTTCACGGGGATGTCGTGCGTCACCCTCCGCTTCACGGCCTGGGTGAGGGTCCACGTCACCGTGTCCACGTAGGTGAAATCGCGGGACTGTTTGCCGTCCCCGTTGACGTACAGCGTCTCCGCCTTCATGCCGGCGGCGATCCACGCCGGGATGACGGCGGCGTAGGCATGGCCCGCCGGCTGCCGGGGGCCGTAGACGTTGAAGAAGCGAAACGCCAGTGTCGGCAGTCCGTACGAGTGCTGGTAGGCCAGCGTGTACCACTCGGTCGCCACCTTGCTCACGGCATACGGGCTCATGGGCCGAGTGGGGAGATCCTCGTGCTTGGGCAAGTCCGGCGTCGCCCCGTAGACGCTCGACGACGACGAGACGATCGTGTGGACGCCGCCGGCGCGCCGTGCGGCCTCGAGCACGCGCAACGTGCCGGTGGCGTTGCGCTCATGAGACTTGAGGGGGTCCTTGACTGATTTGGGCACCGATCCGCGAGCCGCGAGATGGACGATGGCGTCGGCGCCGGCGAAGACCTCATCGAGCAGGATGGGGTCGAGGATCGTGCCGACGACGAGGTCGACGTCCATACCGTCGAGGTTCTCGGCGAATCCGCTCGACAAATCGTCGACGGCAACTACCTCGTCGATGTCGTCATCCCGCGCCAGCGCCTCGCAGAGGTTCGCGCCGATGAACCCGGCGCCGCCGGTGACAACAACCTTCATGCCCCCCGTCCTGGTCGACCGCAGCCACCGTACCCGCGCCTCGCGCAGACGTCACTGGGCCGGGCGACCCACGAGCCACGAGCGCAGCGAGTGGTCAGGGTATCGTCAGCCCGTGACCGGAACGGCCCAGCCCCCCGCACCGCCCACCTCGATGCGGAGGCGCGCCGCGTCGCTCGGCGTGGCGTGGGTCGTCGGCGCCGCACTGCTGCGGGTGACACTGCTCGCCCCGGAGACGTGCCCGCCCTTCACGGCTGCCGATGCCCGTGCCGCCGCAGTTGCGGCGGCCGAGTGGATCACCGTGAACCAGGGTCCCGACGGCTCGTACCTCTACGAGTACGAACGAGACACGGGTCGGGTGTCGCCCGCGTACAACCTGGTGCGCCACGCCGGGACCACGATGGCCGTCTACCAGGTGGTCGCAGCCGGCGAGACCCGGTTCCTCGCCGCCGCCGACCGGGCAACGCAGTACATGCTCGACCGGATGGTCGTGACCGGGGACGACGCCGCCTCGTGGGCCGAACCGGGTGGCGACCTCCAGCTCGGCGCCGCCGCGCTCCTGGCGATCTCCCTCCTCATCCGCCGTGACGCCACTGGAGACGCCCGCTACGACGCCGAGCTGATCCGGCTGGGCAACTTCATGGTCGCCCAGCAGCTGCCAGACGGCGTGATGCTGGAGCGCTGGGTGCGGTCGACCGGCGCCCCCGACCCCGAGCAGCGCTCCCGCTACGCCACCGGGGAGGCGCTGTGGGCGCTGGCATTCCTCAACGACGCCTTCCCGGGGCATGGCTTCGACGACGCGGCATGGCGCACCCTCGACTACCTCAGCCTGCGCCGCGACGACGAAGAGGATCTCTTCCCCAATCCCTGGCCGGACCAGTGGGCGGCGTACTCGCTCGCTCAGATGGGCCCGTGGGGTCTCGCCGATCACCACATCGCCTACGCGAGGAGGCTGGCCCAGGCATTCGGGGTGCAGGTGCGGTGGGATTCGCAACGCACCGGCGGCATCGCGACCCTCAGCCATCCACCCGAGCCACGCGGTGCGGGTTTCGGCACCGTGCTCGAGGGCCTGGGCCGGCTTGGCGTGCTGGCAACGCACGACGACCGGCTGGCGGACATCGACGAGACCCTCGCCGCGCGCCTGGTGTGCGGGGCGGCGCGGCTGGCGGCGGTGCAGACCGGTCCGGAGGACGTGGTCGATGATGCGTCGCGGGAGATCGGTGCGTGGTTCCGCGACGGCGTGACCCGTATGGACGACCAGCAGCATGCCGCCTCCGGCATGCTCTGGGCAGAAGCCGTGCTGCGAGGTGAGGAGCGATGACGGGCTTCGTCGCTGTGCTCATGACCGTGCTCGCCGCCTGGAACCCGGCCGTGGTGGCCGAGCGCGCCCCGACGGCGACGGGTCGCCGTTGGATCGGGATGACGCTGGCCGCGGTGGTCGGACTCGGCCTCGCCCTCGTCGCCGATCGCGTGCTCGACGTCCTCGACGTGTCGGTCCCCACCTTCCGAACCGCGGCGGGCACCGTGCTGGCCGTCACCGGGGCGCGGTGGCTCGCCGGGCAGAGCCCTCACCGGGACGAGGGCGATCCGCTGCTGCTGGGGGTGATCGACATCGCCACGCCCGCCCTGTACTTCACGATGGTGGCGAACTCGGCAGCGAGCGGATGGTGGCCGACCGCCGGCGCCGTCGCCGTGGCGGTCGCCGCAACTGCGGGCCTGCAGTTCGCCGCCGTGCCGCAACCGGCGCTGCGCTGGTTGCGCCGGCTCATCGCCGGCACCGCCGTCGGACTCGGCGTCGCCCTCATCTATGCCGGGATCAGGGCGGTGTGACCGCGACCGCCCGCCGAACGCAACGACCTCTCACGCAGCTTCTCCGAGCGCAGCGGCGATGCCGGCACCGAGGTCCTGATGGCGGAACTCGAACCCGTCGGCGAGCAGCCGCTCGGGAAGCACCCGCGCAGAGGTGAAGGCGAGCGCCTGCGCCAGCTCCTTGCCGAGGAGGAGGTCGAGGGCGAACCCGGGGACGGGGAGCAGGGTCGGGCGGCCAAGTGCGGCGCCGAGCGCCTTCGTCACCTCGGCGTTCGTTGCGGGCCGCGGGGCGGTCAGGTTCACGGGGCCGTCGAGCGGCGACGTCAGCAGATGGGTGATGGCCCTGATCTCGTCCTCGAGCGAGATCCAGCTCCACCACTGTTCGCCGTCTCCCAACCTGCCTCCGATGCCGAGCTTGAAGGGGAGGAGCATCCTGCCCAGGGCGCCGGCTTCTTCATCCAGGACGATGCCGGTGCGCAGGTGCACGGTGCGGATCCCGGCGCCGACCGCCGGCTCGGCAGCCGCCTCCCACTCCGTCGTGACGCGGACGAGGAAGTCGTCGGCGGGACCCGGTCCGGAGGACTCGGTGAGCACCGCGTCGCCGCGATCCCCGTAGAAGCCGATCGCCGAGCTCGACAAGAACACCTCCGGCCTCTGCGGCAGATCGGCCATCGTCTCGGCCAGCAGCCGGGTCGGGTTCACCCTGCTGTCCACGATCTCGGCCTTGCGCTCTGCCGTCCACCGCCGGTCGCCGACGCCGGCGCCGCTGAGGTTGATCACGGCGTCGACGCCGTCGAACGCGGCGGGGTCGAGGTCACCCGTTGCGGGGTCCCACCGCACCTCGCCGGGGGCCGGTTCGGAGCGAACGAGCCGTACGACATCGTGGGCGTGGGCGGTGAGATGGCGGCGAAGCGCACTGCCGATGAGCCCGCTCGACCCGCTGATGAGAATGCGCATGGTCCTCCTGCCTCGAGTGCCTCGATCTGCCTCGACAGGAGTTCGGTTCAGATCGGGTGGCCGGATTCCCACCACGGGTCGAGCCGGTGGCCGACCGCGTCGAGCCACACCGCGGTGAGCGCCCCGATCGGGTCCTCGTGATCGATGAAGTCGAGCGCATCGAGGGGAGACTCCACCCAGATGCGGATGGCGGTGCGGCGAAACGCCTTCTGCTCGAGGCCGAGCGTGCCCTGGCTGCCCTGCATCGCCACCGGGACGAGGGGCACGCCGGCGGCAAGGGCCAGCCACGCCGCACCGCGCTGGGGTGTCTCCTCCCGCCATTGGGCGACCCGGCGGCCCTCCGGGAACACACCGACGGGCCGGCCGGCGGCGAGCTCATCCAAGGCGGCGCGGACGGCCGCCACGGGCAGCCGGTCGCGTGGCGTGGGGATGGCGCCGAAGAACGAGATCAGCCGGTCGAACATGTGCGAGGTCTCGAAGAGCGACGCCACCGCCATGTAGCGCACGTTCTGGCGTGCGACGAGCGTCAGGAGCACCGGGTCGACGAACGAGAGGTGGTTGGCGGCGAGAACGTACGGCCCTTCCGGCAGCTTCTCCTGCCCCGTGATGTCCAGGTCGTAGTAGCGCTTGGCGGCCGCCCCGATGGGGTGCCGGACAACGGCCACGAACCGCCGGGTGACGTCCCCCGGCGTGCGCTCAGCCTTCCGCACCGAGATCGGCAAAGAGGTTGGCGAACGCCAGCGTGGGCCGCTGGTTGGCGTCGAGAGCCTCGATGGTCTCGAGCACCCGCTCGGCATGGGCAACGGCAGTGGCCGGCAACACGGAGGCGAGGGCGGTCGCCGGCACGTCGGGGTTGCGCACGGGAGCGCCGAACTGGGCGGCGGCCGCATCGCGGTAGAAGCCGGCGAGGATCTCGAGGCCGGACACGTACAGGGCAGCGGTGGCGCGACGCAGCTCGCGTTCGTTGCGCTCCTTCAGCGCCTTTCCGCCACCCCCCTCGGCCTCGGCAGCGGACTCGCGGGCGGCCTGGTCCTCGCGGAGGGCAGCCAGCAGCGGCTCGCATGCTGCCGCCACCTCGTCGGCGAGGACGAACGCGTCGCCGGGGTGCGCCGTCACCCGCAGCGGCACGGAGAGCCAGGCGTGACGGAACTCCGCGACCTCCTGGCGGGTGGCGAGGGCGAGGGCCAGCCCGGGACGGCCGCCCGAGATGCGGGCGGCGCGCGCCGCCTGCTCGTCAGGCACACCGCGGGCAGCGAGACCGGCGGCGACACTGTCGTCCCCCACCCTGCCGAACACGACGGTGCGGCACCTGCTCGCCACCGTGTCGGGCAGCTCGTCCTCCGACTCGGCGACCAGGACGAACACCGTCGATGAAGTCGGCTCCTCGAGCGTCTTCAGCAGGGCATTGGCGGCCTCGTCGTTCATGACGCCGCCCTCCTCGAAGAGGAACACCTTGCGCGACCCGGCGAACGGCGCCAGGCTCGCCTGGCTGATCGTGTGGCGCGCCTGATCGACGGTGATGGCGGAGCGCCCCTCCGGCTCGACGACGGTGAGGTCCGGATGGTTGCCGGCCAGAACCCGGCGCAGGCAACCAGCGTCGCCGGCGCAGAGCAGGTCCGCCGCAAACCGGCGGGCCACCGTGGCCTTGCCGGCATTGGTCGGTCCCACGAAGAGGTAGGCCTGGGCCGGTCGCTCCGCCTCACGCCGCAACAACGCCACGACCGACTCGTGGCCGATCACGTCGCCGTAGACGTCATCCATCGCGCCTCCACGATCTCACACACTCTGGCCACGACCGCGTCCAGCTCCTGCGACGCATCCACGACTGCAAACCGGTCGGGCTCCGCGCTCGCCAGCGTATCGAATGCCTGGGACACGCGGACCTGCAGCTCGATCCCGTCGCCGCCGATCCGGTCCCGCACCTCCTCGCGCCGGAAGCCGACGGCCGGGTCGACCCGCAGCAGGACGACGAGCTCGGGCCACACCCCGCGCAGGCCGAGCTCGTTCACGGTGCGCACTTCGGCCAGCCCGAGACCACGCCCCCCGCCCTGGTAGGCGAGCGATGAGTAGACCGACCGATCGGAGATGACCCACGCACCCGCCCGCAGCGCAGGACCGACCGTCTCGGCCGCGAGCTGCGCCCGCGCCGCCGCGAACAACAACGCCTCGCTCCACGGGTCGACCGAGCCGTCGGGGTCGAGCAACACCCGGCGGATGCGCTCGCCGGTCGAGGTCCCGCCCGGCTCTCGCACCGTGGTGACCTCCACCCCGCGGCCACGAAGGTGGTCGGCGAGCGCCGCCGCCACCGTCGACTTTCCGGCGCCCTCGATGCCCTCGAGGGCGATGTACCGCCCGGTCACGACTCCTCGCCCTCCTTCCCGACGGCCCGTCTGCGCAACCGGGACCGCCGCGCCTCGCCTGCCCTCGCCAGGATGTCCCTCGCCTCGGCGCCGAGCTTGGGGCGGCCGAACAGCGCCCGCAGGCTCCACAGCGTCGCCAGACCGGAAAGGATGATCACCGCACCGCCGAGGAAGATCACGAGCCGGGTGGGGTTGCTGAGCCTGCCGATGCCGACCCCGCTCAGCAGGGCTCGCAGCGGCGGCGCCATCGCCATCGACACGAACAAGCCGATGCGCATCAGCCCGAACAGCGTCGCAAAGACTCTCCCCCGCAATTCGTCGCTCACCTGCTCGTGGAGGTGGGTGAGCCCCATGACGTACGCCGCACCTGCACCGAAACCCATGACCGTCATCCACGCGGCCGCCCCCGACACGGTCGCCGTGAGCGACGCAGCGGTCAGCCCGACGCCCGTGGCGAGCAGGGATACCGCAAACACGAGGTCGCGCCGCACCAGGCGCGACTCGTACAACGACACGGTTGCGATCCCGGCACCGGCGCCGAGCCCCATCGTCGTCACGAGGGCGAAGAACCCCGTCTGGTCGGCGCGCAGCACGTTCTCGACGAACGACTTGCCGAGAACGATCATCGTGCCCCCGCCGATGAGGGCGGCGGTCATGCCGATGATCACACGCCGCACCGACCGGCGCTCCCAGAAGAACCTCGCGCCCTCGACGAGGTCGGTGACGGCGCTCACCGGCTCGCCATCGACGCCGCGGGCCGGATCGTCCGCCAGCTTGGTCTTGAGCACCGGGAGCGACGCCACGAGCGCCGCCGAGACGAAGAACGTCAAGGCGTCGACGCCGAAGGCGAGAGCGAGATCCGAGGTGACCTCGGGGATGAGGCCGCCGAGCGTGATGGCGGGGAGGGCAGACAGGACCCAGTTGAAGCCCGCCCCGATCGGCACGGTCCCGTAGGTCGCACCGAGCATGAGGCTGTTGGCCGTGACGAGGTTCTCCTTGCGCACGAGGCTGGGGAGGATCGCGTTGCGCGGCGGTTGCCCGACGAGGCTGAACAGCTCCAGGACCACGTTGATGGCGACGAGGGTCGGAAGGTTGGTGGCGAACACGAGGAAGGGCACGACCAGCCCGCGGCCGAGGTCGGAGATCACCACGAGCACCCGCCGGTCGACACGGTCCGCGATGACCCCGATCCAAGCGCCGAGCAGGAGGCCGGGCAGGATCCGGGAGACGAGGGCCATGAGCACGCCGGTCCCGCCGCCGAGGGTGTCACCGAGCGCGATCGTGGCGAAGATCGTGATCCAATCCCCCGTGCTGCCGATGACGCTCGCCCACCACAGGCGGGCGAAGGGGCCGTGCACGACCATGGAGAACGCAGAGCGCGGTGCGCCGTCCTGGGTCATGCCAAGGAGCCTAGGAGGGAGAAGCGAAAGCGCAGAGCAGCGAAAGCGCTAGGCGCTTTCGCNNTACTTAGTACTTAGTACTTGGTACCTGGGCCGCTACTTCTTCGCCCGCTCTCGGCGGGCCGCCAGCAATTCGATGGCCCGGTCGATCGTGATGGCTTCGACGGTGTCGCCCGCCTTGAGCGATGCGTTGACCTCGCCGTCCGTGACGTAGGGCCCGTAGCGCCCCTCCTTCACCTGGATCGGCTTGCCGGAGGCAGGATCCTCACCGATCTCCCGCAGCGGTGCCGCCGAGCGCCGCCCCCGCCGCTTCGGCTCGGCGAACCGCTTGAGGGCGTCATCGAGGGTCACCGTGAAGATCTGCTCCTCCTCTTCGA
>DKBA01000206.1 GCA_002450985.1 Acidimicrobiia bacterium UBA6912 | reverse complement strand
GCGGCGGGGATGGAGCGACCGAGGGAACGACCACGACCGCCGCAGCGTCGACGTCGGTCGCCACCACGACCACGACCACTGCGGCGCCGACCACGACCACGGCGGCCACGACCACGACCACCTCGACCAGCACGACGACCACCTTGGCACCGACCACGACCACCAGCGGGGTGAGCAGCGAGGAAGCGGATGCGCAGGTGGCGGCGAAGACGGCGGCTGCCGCCGAGGCGGTTCCCGATGGATGGGACACTGCGATCGTCACCAACCAGTTCTCCGATGAGGCGGACGACGTGATCTTCGGGGCGTGCAGCGAGGCCGACGGGTTCGATCTCGCCAATCTCGATGCGGCCACCATCGCCCTCGCCGAGCTGGATGCGACGGGCCCGCAAGACCCGACGCTCCCGGCGCCCCCTCAGGCGAACGTCGAAGCCCGCGTGTTCGAGTCGGAGACGGTGGCCGCCGATGCATTCGCCGTGCTCGAGCAGGTGCTCGGGAGCGATGCCGGGCGGCAATGCGTCGCCGACAGCCTCACCGGAGACTTGAGTGCCGAGCTCCCGCCGGACACCGAGTTCACCTTCGAGCTCGACGCCCTGGAGGCGGCGGGTGCCGATGTCGGCGCCCGGATCGTGATCAGCCTGTCGATCCAGGGCATCACCGCCGGCTTCACCATCGACCTCCTGGCGCACCGTGACGGAGACTGCACGGTGTATGCCGCGTTCTTCGGCTTCGGCGCCGAGTTCGACCCCGCCCTGCGCGACGCCATCGTCGGTGCGGCGCTGAGCGCGTAACCGGCCGGGTCCCGCTGCGACCTCCCGCCTTGCGGCCGCGCCTCGACGGGGCCCGTCGTCGGGAGGAGCTCACGAGGGGTGGCGCGACCTTACCCGAGGTGAATACGATTGCGCTCGTGCCAGTGCTCATCACCGTCGCCGTGCTCGCCGCCATCGCGCTCTGGCTGGTGCTCGGCTACAACCGTCTGGTGCGGCTCCGCAACCGCACGCAGAACGCATGGTCGCAGGTCGACGTGCAGCTCAAGCGCCGGTNNCAGCTCTTCGCCCTCGCCGAGGCCTACCCGGACCTGAAGGCCAGCGACAACTTCCGCACCCTTCAGACCCAGCTCGCCGATGTCGAGGGCGACATCACGGTCGCTCGCCAGATCTACAACGACACGACGCTCACCTACAACAACGCCGTGGAGACGATCCCGACCAACATCATCGCCTCGCTCACCGGCTTCCAGCGAGGCGAGTTCTTCGAGGTCGAGGACGAGGGGCGCAGCGTGCCCAAGGTGGAGTTCTGAGGCGAGGCGCCGCCTTCGCCGCGGTCATCGTGGCCGTGCTCGGTGTCGCGGCGCCCGCCCTCGCCAAGTCCTTCACCCTGCCAGAAGCCCAGATCGCCGTGGAGCTGCTCGACGACGGCTCGGTGGCCGTGACCGAGCAGATCACCTTCTCGTACGACGGCGATTTCTCGGGCGCCTACCGCGACATCCCACTCCGGCGCGGCGAAGCCATCACCGACGTCACCGTGTCCGAGAACGGTGTCGCTTACGCGCCGGGCGCCTCCACGGTGCTCGGCTCGATCGACGCCCCGGGGCGGTTTGGCGTCGAGGACCGCGGCAGCGTGGTGCGGGTGGTGTGGCACTACCGCTCCAGCAACGAGCGCCGCACGTTCACCATCGCCTACCGCATGACCGGGCTGGCCGTCGCCTACGACGACGTCGTCGACGTCAACCTGAGGGTGTGGGGCGAGGAATGGAGCACGGGGCTCGACTCGCTGACGGCCACGTTCACCTATCCCGACGCGAGCCCGACGCACGCCGTGAGGGTGTGGGGACACCCCGACACGGTCAGTGGCGAGACCTTCCCAGTGTTCGACGGCATCGGCCCGGCGGTCGTGGCGAGCGGCATCCCGGCGAACCAGTGGGTGGAGATGCGGGTCGTGGTGCCCCGCGCCGCGCTGGCGTCAACGGCGGGGGCCAGGGTGATAGCAGGCGACGGACTCCAGGCGATCCTCGACGAGGAAGCGGCATTCGCCGAGCGGGCCGACGCCGAGCGCCAGTCGAACCGGAACGCGTTGCTGGGTCTCGGCGTCCTGCTCGCGATGGTGCCGGTGGCGCTCGTCGTCGGCTACACGCGCTTCGGCAAGGAACCGCGGGTCGCCTACGACCTCGAATACGAGCACGCCCCGCCGAGTGACGACGGTCCTGCCATCGTCAATGCCCTCATCCGGCAAGGCTCGCCGAACGAGGATGGTTTCACGGCCACCATGTTCGACCTGCTGCGTCGTGGTGTGCTGAAGGCCCAACCCGTCGCTGCCGAGAAGTCGACGTGGCTCGGTCTCCGCAACGAGGAGATCTCCGATCTCGAGATCGGCCTCGGCGAGGATCCGGGGCCGCTGAGGGCATGGGAGCGACCGGTGATGACGGTGATGGGGCGGGTGCTCGCCGACGGTCCCCTCCCCCTCACCGAGTTCCGGGACCGGATCCGCGAGGATGCCTCGGCGAACCACAGCAGCTACACGGCCTATCAGAATGCCGCGCTCCGCCACCTGGAGTCGCACAAGCTGCTCGATCCGGCGGGTCGGCGTTACCCGTGGATCGTGCTCGCGGTGGTCATCGCCGTGGCGCTCTTCGGCTGGTTCGCCGTCACTCCCCTGCTCACCCGGTTCACCGCCGTCAACGAGGATCTGCTCCGGTTCGGCATCGTCGTGTTCGGCGTCGGCGGTGGTGTGATCGCCGTCCTGTTCGGCTCCGCCCGCAAGGCGTGGGTACGGCGTACGGCCGAAGGCGCCTTGCTCGATGCGAGGTGGCGGGGCTTCCGTCGCTACCTCCAGGACTTCGGGCGCTTCCAGGAGGCCCCGGCGTTGTCGATCGCCCTGTGGGAGGAGTACCTGGTCTACGCGATCACCTTCGGCGTCGCCGATGCGGTGCTCGCCGCCGCCCGCATCTCGGCGCCGGCCGAGCTGGAACAGAGCTCCTCGCTCTACTGGTACGGCAACCACGGGTACACGAGCGGTCACAGCACGAACGCGATCTCGGGGATCGGCTCCGCCCTCCACGGCGCCTTTGCGCCGCCGTCGTCGAGCGGGAGCGGTGGCGGTTTCAGCGGCGGCGGAGGTGGTGGCGGCGGAGGTGGTGGCGGCGGCGCCTGGTGAGCCCGGGCTGGCCAGGATTCGCGCAGGGCGGCCAATATCATCCTGCGCTCCAGCCGAGCAGGAGCTTCGATGAGCAACCCCCATCCCGCCCACGGCCAGCGTCTCCAGCAACTCCACGGAGCGTTCGGTGTCGATCGCTTCGGTCGCCAGGCGGAGTCGTTCGCCCGCTTCTTCGGCACGCCCCAGTTCCTCATCGGCCAGACGGTGGTCGTGGCCGTCTGGATCGCGGTCAACGTCGCCGCGGTCTCGCTGCGGTGGGACCCGTACCCGTTCATCCTCCTCAATCTGGCGTTCTCGCTCCAGGCGGCGTACGCGGCGCCTCTGATCCTCCTGGCTCAGACGAGGCAGGCCGACCGTGACAAGGCGATGAGCGAGGCGGACGCCGACCACCGCGAGATGCTCGCCCAGGACACGCTGCGCCGCGAACAGCAGTCGGCCGAGGAGCTCGCCCGGCTCCGGTCGCTCATCGAGGCCAACACGGAGCTCACCGAGCAGGTGCAGCGCCTCACCGTCGAGATCCGCACCTACGTCACGCCCAATGGGCCCGAGCCGGGCGGAGTGGGTTGAGCACGTGACAGCTTCTGACGGGCGGCGCAGCTCGCCGTGGCGGACGATCATCGTCCGCTCCCTGATGCTCATCGCCGGCGGCGTGGTGATCCATACGCTGTCACCGCTGTTGATCGAGGTCTTCTCCACCGCGCCACGGCTGTCGTCGATCAATCCGGGGTGGTATGCGGCGATGCTCGTGCTCGAGACCGGATCGTTCGCCGCAGCATGGGCGCTCGCCCGCCTTGCGGTGCCGAAGCTGTCGTGGTTCGACGCCGCGACTGCGCAGCTGTCCGCCAACAGCGCCTCCCGAGTCTTCCCCGGCGGTGCCGTTGTCGGCAGCGCCGTCTACTACCGGATGCTGTCGGCCGCCGGGACGCAGCCGGGCCAGGCGGCGGCGGCCCTCACCGTCAACTCGCTGGTGTCGACGATGGTGCTCGTTGCGCTTCCGGCCGTCGCTGCGGCGGTCGCCCTGGTGACGGCGCCGATCCCGCCGGGGCTCCTTCCCATCGCGTTCGGTGGTCTGGTCATCTTCATGGCGCTGTTCGTCGCCGGCCTTCTCGCCGTGCGCTTCGACACCCCGCTGCGAGTGACCGCCCGAGGTGCCCTTGGGCTCCTGCGGTGGATCGCCGCCCGCTTCCGTCGCACGGTGGCGACGACGCCCGAGCGCATCGTGGCGATCCGGGACGAGGTGGTCGAGGTGGTCGGGCCGCGCTGGATGCAGTCGGTCGGGCTCGCCGCCGCCAACTGGCTGCTGGACTACCTCACGCTCGTCGCCGCCCTGTATGCGGTCGGCGCCCGCCCTCGGCTGAGCATCGTGCTCCTGGCGTACGCGGCGTCGGCCGTGCTGACGATGATCCCGATCACGCCGGGCGGGCTCGGCTTCGTCGAAGCTGGCCTCACGGCGACGCTCACAGTCGCCGGCGTGCCGGCCTCCGACGCCCTGCTCGCCACCCTCGCCTACCGCCTGTTCTCGTTCTGGCTGCCGATTCCGTCCGGCGGCATCGCCTACCTCCTCTTCCGCCGGAAGCGGGGCCGCCTGCCTGCGGTGGAGGTGGCGGGCGACGTCGAGGGCGGTGCTGCTGGTTGACCGGCAGGGTCCCCCAGGCGGCTGCGGCATCGCCGTGGCGCATCGATCTTGTGCACAACGGGTGAGGCGCATCGGGTGATCTCCGACGACTCGGGCGGTCGTCGTGGATCGACTGGGATGGCGACGTGGCGGTGTTTGGCGGGATTTGAGGCGTCGCAACCCATGTCGGTGCGGGCGTGTGGCAGCCCGCTTGAGCTTCCCATCGGGGTGACGGGATCCGCGACGGCGCTCTCGCGGTGGTGATCGACACCACCACAGTATCGGCGCAATACAGCGACCACATCCCGCCCCTGACGATCACCTCGCACAGCGCAGACTCCACGAACCTCGAAGCCACCATGTCACCACCCCGCGACGGCCTGGCAGTGAGCCCGCCGTCCTGCGAGGCAGACGAGGCAGGCACGGCATGTACGTGGACTCTGGAAGGACAAGCGCTGCTCCCCGTCGGGTCCTATACGACGGACGTGATCGTTTCAGACGGCACCGTCGACAGTTCCGCCTCGTTCGAGCTCGAGGTGCATCCGGAAGATGCCAGGATCAAGCTCGACCGTAGCAATCCATCGAGAGTGTCGACCGCGGCCGAGACAGACGCAAACGTCAGCGTGCGAGCGCGGGTACGTGAGGTGGTCCCCGACGCGCCGGTGGAGTTCGGGGCACCAGGCGAGATTGACCGGGCTGCGGTCGAGGCAACCCTGAGCCCGGTTGGTCCAGGCTCGCCGGCGACGACACTGTGCGAGCTACATGGCGAGGCCGGGTCAGGATACGACGCAGCTCAAACGGCGGTCTGCCGTTTTGAGGGCGTTGAGCCCAATGCCTACGTCGTGAAGTTGCTCGTTACCGGTGACTACTACCGAAGCGAACCTGTCAGGGACGTCCTGGTGGTCTTCGACCCCGAGCAAGCGCGAACCTCGGGTCGGGGCTGGTTCTCATGGACCGACTCGGAAAGCACTGCACAGTTCCACTACTCGGTCACATCGGATGCCAACGGGCCCGGCGCCGATGACCGATTCTCGATCTCGTGGGAGTCGGCGGAGGGATCAGTCCTCGGTGCTCTCAACAGCAACGAGATCTACGGCCTCGCACACGGGGAGGAAGTCGACGCCGACACAGAGGAGACATACCGGTGGGCCGCCTTCTCGGGTAGCGCCACGTACGAACAAGCGGCGGCTGAGCGTCGAAGGGAGACAAGGGATGCCAAATTCCTGGTCTACCTCGAAGACCATGCCTCGCCTGGGGACGGCAGTGATCGGATCTGGATCGAAGTCCGCACAGCTGCGGGCCAACTCGTCAATCTCCTATCGATAGACGAGCCAGCGATCGCAGCGGCGCTCTTCCTCGAAGGAGGTGACCTGGCCGTAGGTGCGACGCCGTAGTGAGGTTGCCCCGACCAACCTGGGCTCGCGTACGAGTGATGCGCCGTGTGAGTCGTGGCTGATCCGATCCTCGACGGAACCGCGGACAGGACAGCACCTGATGGACGCAACGACACCAGCGACGCCGTGTCTGCGTGACCAAGGATCAGATGCGGCACCGTGCTCCCGACCCCAGCAACGTTGACGAGCACACCTCTTGTGGTGCATAAGATCGAATATGCACCACTCCCCCCGCCGTTGTGACCTCGACGCCAGTCGCAAGCGCACGGCAGACGGCGGCGCTTCTCTGCCTGGCTAGCGGGTGGCCGGCTGACCGTAGCGTTGCCGAGCGGCCTCACCCGACGTGCCGACCATGGCACCGATCGACGCCCACGAATGCCCCTCGGCCCGAGCAGCAGCGACCGCATCGGCCAACCGTTGTTCGGCCTCGGCACGAGCCAGGAACGCCTCGCGCACCCGCCGCAGCGCAGTCGCATCGCGGATCGCATCGGCGTCCGGCTCGTGGCCCTCGAAGCGGGTTGCCAGTGCTTCGGCCCGTTCGAGAATCTCTTGCACGGTTCTTGGCATCGGCTACCTCAGGTACTTGGGTCGGGCACGCATTGCATGCACCACGATTGGGCCCTCGGCTGAGCCGACCACGCCGATCTCAAACAGGTTCCCAGCGTGGTCGGGGCCAATCAACATCGTGAGGCCCTCATCGAGGTCCTCCACCAGGATCGGATGGTTGAAGGCGTGCAGGATGATCTCCTCGCTGACTCCGTGACGGCGAGCACTCGCCGCAATCAGCGGCTCCCTCACAAGTTAGCTTGTCTCACGAGCCGATGCAAGCTAACTTGTGCGACCACGGAGTGGCGAGACGCTGCAACCATCGGGCGACAATACCGTCAATACCGTCGCCGGTGAGGAGCCCGGCGCCTCCCCCACCCCACGACGACCCGGTCGTCGCTGACGTCAGCGCCCGGCGTGCATAGTTGACATTATGCACCACAGGTGGTCCTGTCGACCCCAGGCGGACCCGCTGCGACGGAGCAGCGCACCGACCCGGCACAACAGCATGGCGGATCTTGCTGGGTTGGCCACGGCCAATTGAATACGCACCCTTGCTGCGCAAGGCAGTCTCGCGGTTCGCCGCGTCATTGCCGCCGATGCGACGGCGACGCTCGGTCGGTCACCCTTTCCGGCCTCCAGTGCTTTCGGCGGCAAGAGCGTGGTGGGGCACATTTGAGAACGATCGCGTCACGGTGACGGTATCGCCCGTGCGGCGTTGTATGCGCTCATCACGGATTACCCGGACGATCAGCAAGTTCAGAAGCATCAGGCAATAGCTGAGATGGCCCCAGCACACCGAGATCTCCGACGACTCGGTACGGACGTCGATGAATTGACGCTCACCGTTGTCGCCAGCACCTCGGCCCTGCTCTGCCCACGCCGTGTCGTGCTCGTCGAGCAGCCGCATCACGGCAGGGCCCTACGGCGATGCATAGACGCAGATCGCCCAGATTTGCAGGTCGTCGGTCACCTCGGCGTCGGACATGTTCCTCCACTGCACCCGCCACTTGTGGTCACCCTCCTCGGTCACGGGGAAGCTGTCCTCAACGATGAGAGCACCGGCATCGAAGTTCGCATAGGCGTATCCGCCGCCGATCACGTTCTTCTCGGGCGGGCACCACGTCTGGCGCGATGCGAGCTCGCCGGGCGGGACTGCGGTGTCAGCCCAGAAGCCCACGACCACTTCGTAGCCAGAGACACCCGCCGGGCCCTGTTGGTTCCATTGGAGCGGCGTCCAGCCTCGCCGGCATTCGAACCCTTCCGGGACGATCCTGATCTCGCCGTTCCGGTTCGCCACGCATGCGTTGATCACGTCGCCCGAATCGCCACTGGCGAGGACACCCGATGCAGCGCCGATGGCCAACACTGTGACGAGGACGAGCACCACCGGGGCATACTTCCTCAAGGCAACCATTGCGAAACCCCCTGTTGTCCGTGTGGCCTGCCCGGTCACCCCCGGAGGTGTCCAGCGAATGCTGCGCAGATGTGTGCGTTCACCTGACGGCTGCGGCACCGAGCCGGGCTTGTCTTCATCGGGACGCAAGGAACAGCACCCACCAACCCGGGGTTCTTCACCAGCATGCGCCACGACGCCGGGGCCCTCGAAGTGGCGAATGACCCTGCAAGGGTCCCGTTCCGAGTCGCCAACAGCTTTCTGCGATCCTGCCCCTGTCGACTTCGACCTTATCGTCGCCAGCCACCGAGACCCCTTGCTCACGATCAACTCGGCCCAGGTCGCTCAGCGGTTCGGTCACAATCTCGGCTTTGGGCGCGACAGTCCGGAGGGCCGGGCTCCCGGCGTATCGGTGGCCAGGAAACTTGAGCTTCTTCCGCGACGGGGTGCTCGATCGGGATGTCTACCTGGTTCCGGACTCTCTCTCGTCCCGCAGGGCTGCGCACCCTCGTCGAGCTGGACTCGATCGAGTCAACGGATCATGGGCTCGAGTATCGGCTTGGTCTCGTTCTCGAGTTGGGACATCCATCCGCTGCTGCAGCTGCCGCAGAAGAGCCGTGACTCGAGGTTGATGATCTGCGCCTTCCACGCGCCCCTCTCGCTGGTCGCGACGTTCACCCTCTGGGCTTCACGATGCTGGCGGACGCTGCGCGAGACATTCGCACCTCAGCTCCCTGAGTTTCACCTCTAGTCTACTAACCTTGACTTGACTAGTCTAGGGCTATAGACTACATCTTGTGAAGAAGCGAGATCTCATCAGGCAACTCCGGGAGATCGCCAAAGCCGCTGACACCGAGCTGGGCTTCATCCGAGAGGGCGCCAACCATGAGATCTGGACCATAGGCGGCCAGCGACTCGTGATCCCCCGCCACCGAGAGATCAACGAACGCACCGCACAAGGAATCATCAAGAAAGCCAAGGAGGTGACAACCGATGACCCGTGATCGACCCTACCGCGTCGAGGCTGTCCGCTCAGGTGATTGGTGGGCCATCACCGTCCCCGACCTCGACGGCGTGTTCTCCCAGGCCAAGCGCCTCGATCAGGTCGAGGAGCACGCCCGCGAAGCGATCGCCATGATGCTCGACATCGACGAAGACGACGTCGGCGAACTCGAGGTGCACGTCACTCCCCCAGACACCGTCGCAGAGCTCCTCGCAGCCCTCGAAGTCTCCGTCGCCGCAGCTGCCGAGGCCAGCGAGGAAGCCTCAAGGATGCGCCGGGAGGTCGCGCAAGCGCTTCGAGACGAAGGACTCCCACTGCGCGACGTCGGCCAGCTCATCGGCGTCTCACACCAACGCGTCCACCAACTCCTCACCAGCTGACCACTCTGATTTCCATAACCGAGAGCGCTGCAGATCACCAACAAGCCCACTCCCCCACACGCCGCTCCGCNNGGGTTGACTGAGTTGGGCCCACTCGCAAGAGCGTGAAGTGTGCTTGATAGCGGCCGATCCGGACGAGCGGGCATCGAATCGCGAGGCTGGCGGGAAGCGTTTGGGTGCAACGGGGCTGCGTTCAGCTCGCCAGGTCAGCCTTGAGCCGCCTGCCTCTGGGCCCTTGTCGGTCAGCTAGTCCACCTCCTGGACGGAGAAGTGCATGGTGTAGCTACCTGCAGCACTGGCGGCCTCGCCACCGGGATTCCCAGTTACCCGCAACCAGAAGTCACGTGA
Source organism: Acidimicrobiia bacterium UBA6912 (assembly GCA_002450985.1). Taxonomy (GTDB): domain Bacteria; phylum Actinomycetota; class Acidimicrobiia; order Spongiisociales; family UBA5794; genus UBA6912. The sequence continues at coordinate 7,923 of DKBA01000206.1, read as the reverse complement.
GTCATCGACGCCGCAGGAACCCGTCCACGATGTCTCGAGGGTCGCTCTCGCGTCGGACGACAGGACGACTTCATCGAGGGTAGGTGTGAATGATCCTGCTCGACCGACCATGAAGCCAATCTGACCGTCGATTACATCCGCGACCGTCACCTCTATCGTCAGTGTGAAGTCCTCACTGTCGATACCCGGAATGCACGCACCACTGTCGCTATCGAGCGCCGTGACCTCGTAGTAGTCATCGTTCATTGGGCACCTGAAGGCCTCGATCGGTCCCAATGGCGAGCTGCGATCGACTGCGCCGAGCGACGACCCGGGCGGTAGGTCATTCGGCTCGTAGCCATCATCAACGCATTGCGCCGGGGCGACGATCTGCGTTCCCGTCACCGCAACCGGAATCGAGACCGCCGCGTCGCTACACCCGTTGTCCGCGTCCAACGAAAGCGCAAGCGCATCGGCCAGCTCAACCTGAAGTGATTCACCTCCACCTATCGCGAAGGGGTCTGTCGGAGCCGTGAATGTGAACCACTCCGGATCGCAGCTCGGCTGATCCGTTGTGATGTCACCGTTCTGGCTGACAACGACCTCCACCGCGAAGACGTTCGGGTTCCTGATCGTCATCTTCACGTCGCCGGTCCCGCCGGGGAGTACCTCGCCGGTCTCGGCGACCTTGCCTTCGACGACCGTCAACGGCTTGACGTCCACCACTGCGCCGGCTGCTGATCCTTCCCCCGACACGGAGAAAGCCGCACCCGCCAGCCCCGCAAGGGTGACGATCAGGAATGCGACAGTGATACCCATGATGATGATGCGACGACGCGGACTGATCGTGCCGACCATGTTCCTCCTTTCGCCCGCACCACACACCGTCGCGCAACCCGACAAGCGTTGGTAGGGCTAGCGAAATCTCACGACGCGGACCTCACGTCGTAGTGCTGCGCCGACTCACAACTAGATGTCCTTCAGGTGGCACGTAGCACCGACGACGTACTGCGACAGGAGTGGTCCCATCCCACGGTCGAACTCCCCCAACGAGAGAACTGCACGTCGTCGAGCGATACGTGGACCCATGAACCTCTCCATCGGAAGCGCCCGTGCGGCACTCCGTGGCAGTCGCCGCTGGTTCACCGTGAACGGGTGTTCAGGGCATGGGGTGGTCGGCGAAGAANNGCGCATTGGCCACTTGTGACCGAGGCCTTCGATGTCGTAGAAGACCACGTCGGCCTCGCAGCCCTGGTACGTGGTGCGGGACACCCCTGAGCCGAGGTCCTCCACGACAGGTTCGGGGTCGCAGCCGTTGAGGTCGGCCCACATCTCAATCAGCGGTTGCATCCCGGCCCGATCGGTGTCACCGGTGAAGCTGATAAGCGGCACGGCCCGCCCTGGGGAGCATGGCATCGTCGGTGGGCCGTCACCCATCGACGAGGAGACGGAGGCAACCCGATCGGAGGCGACGCAGGCCAATTCGGCAGCGAGGGTCTGACTCGATGAGAACCCGACGACGTGGATGCGGTTGGCGTCCACGCAGTACTGCTCTCCGAGATGGTCAATGAGTGAGGCCAGCATTTCCGGTGTGCGGTGCGGTCCGGCACTGGTGTTGACGATGGCGCTGAGGACCCCGGCCGGGTCGACATAGTGGCGTGCGCCGCCCAGGGCCCAGGTGTGGTCTCCGTGTCCCGTGGCAAGCTGGAGTTCGAGTTGCGCCGGGGTGCTTTCGGCGTAGCTCTCTGGCACGATCATCCAATAGGCTTGAGTAGCGTCGCCGACGACGAGTTCACCCTCGTACTCGCCCGGTGCGGCCAGCGGCTTGTCGCAGCCGCTCGTCCCGGCTGCTTGTTCATCTTCGCCGCACGCCGACACTCCGACGCCGAGAAGAAGCACCACGATCGGGATGCCCACCCACCGGCGCGCAGCTCGGGATGGTTTGCGGGTGCGTGTCGTCTCAGTGATCGTGGCCATACCAGGGACGCCTCCCCATCGAGCATGCTCGCGCTGCGATCACGGCGGCGGCTACAGGCAGACGTCACTTCTGCGTCCTGGACATCGACGTGCCTGGTCCCGATGTCCACGAGGGGCCTGCGGCGCCGCAGAGTGCGTCACAACCGGTCGGCGGCGCATTCTCCGAGTGCTCCCCCGGAGCACCGCTGGGCCGCGCCGGTTCGCTAGAAGGAGATCCAGCCTCTGCCGCGGAGCGACGTCAAGCTCGACCCGTCCGGCAGGTACGACCCCGACATGGTCCAGGTCCACTCTCCCGTCGCCGACACGAACCGGCCGGTGCCGCCCGTGAGGATCCCGTAGCCCTCACCGGTGAACGTCCCATCGGGATTGAGGTACCCCTGACCTCCGAACTCGGCAAACAGCGCAACACCGTTCACTGCGGTGTAGGTCCCCGACCCGTCGGTCAGTTCCCCTGTCTCCGGGTGCTGGCAGACCGTGCCCTCGACCGTGATCCTCCCCATATGAGTGGCGCGGCCCGTTCCGGACATATACCCCGGAACCCACCCTTCATCGCAGCCCAAGGTACCCGGAAGCCCGACAGCTGCGCCCGTGATCTCCATGGTGATCTTGAACGGCCGGACGCGCTCTGTCGCAGGTCCGCCCGAGGCGGTGCCCACGGCACCCGTCGTCATGACCAATAGGACGACAACAACAAGAACGATCAAGCGTCGCCAACACATGCCTCTCTCCTTCCTGCTCGTGCTTCGAGAAGCTCTGTACAAGGGGTCTTCTTCTCATTGTGACGGACTGCGCAATGCCACCAAGTCCCGATTCCCGGTAGGCAGGTCCCGAGTTGTCTACCGCAGATGGGTCTTGATCGGAGTGTGGACGTTCGTCCCCACCCGGATCGGAATGCGCCCGAACACACCCACGACGGTGACGTCGTCGCTGCCAGCAGTGTCGACGCCTGCTGCATCCCCAGCGCCTTCGACCGTGTTACCGCACCGCCGACTGCCGCCGGGACTGAGCTGCCGTCGGGCGTCTGCGGTGACACTGCGAGTGCCGCTTGTGTGGCTGGGTGCTGTAGGTTGCGGCTTGTAGCGTGGTTGCGTGAACGAGATCGCTGAGCACGACCGGTACGGACCCCTGCTTGAGGAGATCGTTGGGGAGATCCACCGGGCGCGGACGCTTGCGGTGTCCCGCAGCAACGCCCTGGTGGATAGTGGCAATTATGCACCACGCTGGTCGTGCGTCTCACTGATGTTGCGGCCCAGCCCAGGTGACTCCCGTCGCGACAAGTCTTGCGTCCGTGACGCTTCCCCAAGAGCGCCTGCGTAGGGCTGGCCGACGGCCCTGGCATCGGCAAGGCCCTCGTCGCCACCGACCCCGGTCAAGACGACATGGTGACCGACTGCCGCTTGGTCAACAGTTGCGCGAGATTGGACGCTCGCATCCTCGGTAGCCTTGGCCTATGGCGCAGCAACGCACTCCCGTGCAGCTAGAGCGTGGCGCTCGTGCCATTGCGTATCGCACACAGCAGTTGAGCTACGGTGTCATTCTTCTCCTGGATTGGCCCCTGCCCGGCCTGCGCGTCGGTGTTGACAACGTGCTGAAGAACGCTCTCGTGGAGTCCGGTCTCGCCAATGCTCGCGCCCTGGCCCATTTCTTCGGGGACAAGAAGAGCGACGTCCACTTCACTGCGTACGCCCCCAAATGGTCCGATGACGTGACCAAGATTGCATCAGAGATTGACGGACCGATCTCTCGATATCTTGGCCACGCCTCTTACGGAGGCAAGAAGGGGGAGCCACATCCCGGTCAATGGCCCCTCCCTGAGATGGCAGTCATACTGGTCGGCGCCGGTGCCCGATTCGTAGATTCGCTGGGGAGTGAGGCCGGGTGGTTCATTCGGCTGAGGTTGAGACGTTCTGTCGGTTGGCCGGTGAGTTCGGCGATGATTTCGAAGTCCCTGCCCACCGAACTCAGCAAACAGCGCAGCACCGTTCACTGCGGTGTCGGTCCCCGACCCGTTGGCCAGTTCCCCCGTTGTCGGGTTCTGGCACACCGTGCCCTCGCCGGTGACTCTCGCCTCGACGGGACCGGGATCACGCCCCGACCAGCTCGGCGTCGACACCCAGCTCGACGAGGTCCGCTCGGATCTCGTCCAGGTAGATGGGGTTCATCGCCACGACGAGCGCCGGTCGTAGCTTCGTGAGCTCGGCCGGCGCCACGATGGGGTGCCCAGTACCGGCGATGAAGGTGCCGTGCTTGTGCGGGTTGATGTCGACCGCGGCCGCCACGTGATCGCCCGCCGCCGTCAGGAACGCAACGCCCTTCGAGCTGGCGCCCCAGATCACGGCGCTCCGGCCCGCCGCCGCCACCGCCTCCAGGCGGCCCTGCCACTCCCCCACCATGTCGCCGTAGGCGGCGGCGAAATGGTCGACGCCGGCGGAGATCCGGTCCATGTCGTCGGCGGGCCACGGCCGGGACGACGCGGTGCCGGGAACCGGCCGCGCCTCGATGATCAGGTACTGCTCGTCGTACTCCTTGCGCAGGTCGAGCACGTCGAACCCGCAACGCTCGAAGAGCCGGGCGAGCGAGCCGGCCGTGAAGTACGAGCAGTGCTCGTAGTACACGTCCCAGAAGGCCGCCTCGTCGAGCACCCGCTGCGTATCCGGTAGCTCGAAGAGCACGACCGTGGAGCGCTCTCCGATGGCGGTGCGGAGGCCGCGGATGAACTCCCGCACCGGGGCGAGATGCTCCAGCGTGTGACGGCACACGACGGCGTCGCCGACCAGGTCGGCGTCGGCGGCGGTGAAGCGGCGCGGGAGCCAGGTGAGGCGATCGGCGGCCGTGGTGTCGATGCGCTCGGGCTTGACCCCCGGGTCGATGCCGATGCCGTGTCCGATGCCCAGCTCGGCCATCCCGGCGAGGAACTCCCCCTTGCCGCAACCGATCTCGAGGACCGTCTTGCCCGCCAGGTCGTAGCGCTCGATCCAGCCGGCGGCGAGCTCGCGGGCGAAGCGCTGGAAGCGCGGCGAGAAGCCCTGGGTCTCCTCGTAGCGCTGGGAGTACTCGGCGAGCGCCTCATCGAACTCGACGTTGGCGATGAAACCGCATGCAGGACAGAAGCCGAGATGGATCGACCCTGTCGGGAAACCGGCTGCCTCGGCCTCGGTGTCGAGCAGCAGACAGCTGTTGACCGGCACGCCGTCTTGGCGGTGGAAGCCGCGAAGGCCACGCTGCCCGCACGCCGGGCACATCGCATCGATCTGATCGCCGTCCACCGTCGCCTCCGGGCCCTGAGCCTCCGGTCCGGAAGTGTACGGGTCGTCCGCCGGGTACCCGAAGGGCGCCGTGGGAGCGGCGGCCCGGTCCCACCGGGCGCGACCGCTTCTAGTGTGAGCCGTGCCCCCGCACGAGGAGACCGCCGCCGTGACCCCACCGATCAGCGAGACGAGCGAGTGGTATGAGCTGCACGCCCACCACGCGGACCTCGCCGCCCGCCATCTTCGTGACCTGTTTGGTGAGGACCCTGCGCGCGGGGAACGGATGGCGCTCACCGTCGGTGACGTCTACTTCGACTACTCGAAGCACCGGATCGATTCCAGCACGCTCCCCCGGCTGATCTCGGTCGCGGGTCGGGCCGGGCTGCGGGAACGGATCGATGCGATGTTCTCCGGCGAGCACATCAACACCACCGAGGACCGCGCCGTGCTGCACGTCGCGCTGCGCGCCCCCGAGGGCGAGTCGATCCTGGTGGACGGGCACGACGTCGTGCCCGACGTGCACGCCGTGCTGCGCCACATGGCGGAGTTCTCCGACGCGGTCCGGTCGGGCGAGTGGAAGGGTGCCACCGGCGAGCGGATCCGCACCGTGGTGAACGTCGGGATCGGCGGGTCCGACCTCGGGCCGGCGATGGCGACCCGGGCGCTCGCCCATCTGGGGCATCCGGAGATCACGCCGCGTTTCGTGTCGAACGTCGACGGGGCCGACCTCGCCGCCGCCCTGGAGGCGAGCGACCCGGCGACGACCCTGTTCATCGTCGCCTCGAAGACCTTCACGACGCTCGAGACCCTCACCAACGCCCGCAACGCCCGTCGCTGGCTGGTCGACGCGCTCGGCGAGGAGGCCGTCTCCCGGCACTTCGTGGCCGTGTCCACCAACGCCGAGGAGGTCGCCGGTTTCGGCATCGACCCGGCCAACATGTTCGAGTTCTGGGNNACATGGAGAGCAACGGCAAGTCCGTGCGACGCGACGGCATGCCGGTGACGACGGACACGGGACCCATCGTGTGGGGCGAGCCGGGCACGAACGGGCAACACGCCTTCTTCCAGCTCATCCACCAGGGCACATCCCTCGTTCCGTGCGATTTCATCGGGTTCAGCCGGCCGGTGGCCGACCCGGGTGGGCAGAACGACCAGCTCCTGGCGAACCTCTTCGCTCAGACCGAGGCGCTCGCCTTCGGGAAGACCCCTGCGGAGGTGAGAGCCGAAGGCATTCCCGAGGACCTCGTCGCCCATCGGTCCTTCGCCGGCAATCACCCCACGTCGACGCTCCTCGCCTCCGAGCTGACCCCTTCGGTGCTCGGGCAACTCATCGCCCTCTACGAGCACAAGGTGTTCACCCAGGGCACGATCTGGGGCATCAACTCCTTCGACCAGTGGGGCGTGGAGCTCGGCAAGGTGCTGGCGAAGCGGATCGCCGGGGAGATCGCGGCCGGCGCCGTCGCTCCTGGCGGCCACGACTCGTCGACGGAGACGCTCATCCGGCGGTACCTGCACCAACGCTCCGGCTGACCGCCCGGCAACCCTCTCGGCAACGATCGCGCGACGGCGCAGTGCCGTATCATCTCTCCGCTCTGAGACATGTCGTGGTCCCCACGGGACGGGATCGGGATGGCAACTTCGCTCGCTGCGCTCGCCCTCGGTGTGCTGCTGCTCGGCTGGGCCGCCGATCAGCTCGTCATCGGCGCCGCCCGGATCGCGGTGGTGCGCCGGGTTGCGCCCATCGTCGTCGGTGCGGTGATCGTCGGCTTCGGCACCAGCTCACCTGAACTGCTCGTGTCGGCACTCGCCGCCAGGACCGGCGAGATCGAGATCGCCGTCGGGAACGTCGTCGGGTCGAACCTGGTCAACCTCACGCTCATCCTCGGCGTCGGCGTGCTCATCCTGCCGCTCGCCGTCGACTCCCGCGCCGTGCGGCGAGAGGCACCGCTCGCCGTCGCCGGCATGACGCTGTTCGCCGTGCTGGTCCAAAACGGTCTCGAGGTGTGGGAGGGGCTCGTGCTCGTGGCGGCGATGGCCGCGGCGCTCGTCACCGTCGTCCGTAGGGGTGGCGGTGATGTGCTCGGCGACGAAGCTGTCGAGCTCGCCGGCACGGACATCCGCCTCCGGCGTGAAGTGGTGCGCACGGCGATCGGGCTGATGGGCACCTTGCTCGGCGCCCGCCTGTTGTTGTGGGGCGCCGTCGACCTCGCCGAACGCGCGGGTCTGAGCGAGGGCTTCGTCGGCGCCACGCTGGTGGCGGTGGGCACCTCCCTCCCCGAGCTCGTCACGGTGATCCAATCGGCCCGGCGCAAGGAGGGCGACCTGATACTCGGCAATCTGCTCGGGTCGAACCTCTTCAACGCCCTCGCCGTCGGCGGCGTCGCCGCCCTCATCGGTCCCCGGACGATCGACGCACCGGCGCTCACCGGGTTCGGGGCGACGACCTCCGTTGTGGTCGGGCTCGCCGTGTGGGTGATGATGCGCACCGGCCGGCGCATGAGCCGCATCGAAGGGGCGCTGCTACTCGCCGCGTATGCCGCCATCGTCCCGTTCCTCCGCACCGGCTGAGCGACCCGCCATGCGCCGTCGTACCATGTCCTGGTGACCGCCAGGAGGTGAGGCTCGTGCCCGTCGTCCGTGCCCCCCGAGGGACCTCGCTCGCCTGCAGAGGCTGGCCGCAAGAAGCCGCGATGCGGATGCTCATGAACAACCTCGACCC
>DKBA01000201.1 GCA_002450985.1 Acidimicrobiia bacterium UBA6912 | reverse complement strand
CTAGAGCTCACGCGCACGGGGGGTGAGGCAGAGGTCTACGTGTTCGATCCGAAGTACAAGCTCGACAGTGAGGGGGGCGCCGAGCCCGGCGATGGGTCGCCGAAGAAGGCGGACGTCGACAAGATGCATGCCTACCGAGATGCGGTCCGGGACCGGACCGGACGCCGGGTCGTGACGTACGCAGCGACGCTGTATCCGGGGCACACGGTCACGTACGGAACCGATGTGGCGGCGCTGCGGATGTACCCGGGTGAGGAGAGCAAGTTGCACCGGAGCCTGGTGCTCGCCTTTGGGCGGTGGATGAGGGGAGATCGAGAGTGACGCAGGTGATCGCTTCTGGGTGGCACAGCGGCCAGTCGTCTCGTGGTGGCGGCATGTACGGCATTCGACTCCGCAACGACGACCGCCACGTCATGGTGGATCGCGATCAGAGCCTCGTCGTAGTCCGCTTGAAAGGGCGTCGAGGAAAGCTCAAGGTGCGGGTGACTCCCTCGTACTGGAGAACCTGTCCTGAGCTCCGCCATCACGAGATCGGACGATGGCTCAAGGATCTGGGCCTTGCTCCGTGGCCGAAGGGCCATCCGCCTCGCCTCCTGGTATCGAGGAGGGGAGGGAAGGACGAGCTGTATGTGGAACCGGCCTAGCGATTGGGTGATGGGTCAGATGATCTCTTGATGGAAGGACCAGACACCAGTACCTATCCCGCGCTCGTCCGGCGTGTCGGTCCAGATCATGTCGTGGTCGTCGGACGCCTGACGCCGTTGCTGCCTTCGGGGAGCGGGAAGCCGCCGTTCCCGCCAACGTCATGCAGGCGCTGCGCACTGCGGCCGTGGCGGCGCCGGCGTTTCAGGGGGTCGCCGAGCAGCTCACCGGCGGGCTCGTGAGGCTCACCACCGACGCTCGCCGCCCCGGCATCCGTGGACCGGGCCTTCAGGTCGGCGGCCCGGATGACGGCCGACTACCAGGCGTCCAAGGTCGTCNNCCGTCGCCGCTGCCGCCGCGGCAGTCCACGTCCGACACGCCCACCGGCACGCACTCGCCGACGTATGACGGGTGGCACTGCTCTGCCTGGGCGCCGGTCGTGGTGGTGGGGGAGACGAACGCCAGCACCGTGGTCGAGGTGGTGCTCGTGGTCGTTGAGGTAGTGGTCGTGGGTGTCCACAACCCGATGGCCAGCAGCTGTGCCTGCTCCTCGGCGGCCTCGAGTCGCTCGGCGTACGCAGTGTCCGGGGGATAGCGGCGTGCGATCGCCACGCCGGCGGCTACCAGCTCTTCGTTGATGAGGCGGTCGCCCAGCCACACGTAGCGGAGCAGCCGGTCGAAGCGGTCCCGGTCCGACACGTCGAAGGTGAGCAGCACCTGCTCTCCGTCGATCAGCTCCCGCAGCAGGCTCGACGCTTCGGCTGCCCCGGTCGCACCCGGCTCGGGGGCATCGATTCCGATGAGCCTCACCGGCTCCTCCGTGCCGTCGGGCAGCTGCACTCGAATCGTGTCGCCGTCGGTGATGGACACGACCACGGCGGTGACCTCGGTCGGCACCGCCGTGGTGGTCGTCGTGGGAGCGGTGGTGGTCGAGGTGGTCGTCGACGAGGTGGTGATCGCTTCCGTCGTCAGAGGCGCAGTCGTGGTCACCTCGGTCGTGGTCGGTGCGATCGACGCCGTCTCGACGCTGGGGTCGGGCCCGGCGATCGCTGCGCCCGTCATCGCCACCGACCACGCCACTGCCACCACGATGAGCGCCTGCTTGCGATTCGTGATCCCCAGCCGGGCGATCGGTCGAATCACGCTGAGCACGCCGGCGATGACCCCGAGCGTCCCCACGAGTATCAACGCATCCGCCATGCGCCGCCCCCTCCAGGTCGTCCTCCCGTTGCCACACCACGACCCGCTCCGAGCGTATGCGCCGCGCCGCAGCAGGGCGATGGGTCTGGCGCCCTTTCGTGCAGCCGACCGGCTCGGGTTCTTCCGGCGCCACGGCGGCATTGACGCGACGCCGATCCCGACGACGTCCTCGATGCCTTGCGTCCGGTCGAGGCGACGCTCGGGCGTCCCGTCAACCTCGTGTTGCGCAGCCGGGACGAGTGGGACCGGGACGACTCCGGCTTCGCCAGGTCGGTACGCGCCCACCCGATGCTCACCGTCATCGCCGGCGAGGCCTGACTTCGAGACCCTGCTTGGGCGCGGCTTCGTCCGGCGGGTCCCCGCTGACGGCACCGAGGCCGCATCACTCCTCGCCCAACCGAGTTGCTCAGCCTTTGAGCATTCTTGTCACACCCGCATCGTACGATCGAACAATGTTCGATATCGCCGAATGGGATGCGGCCGTCGTGCCGAGCGACCCTGCCGACCGGATGCGGGGCAACCTCGCCGATCTGGCTCTCGAGGACCGGGATGGCTGGCATGGCGACGCGCTGTCGGCCCGCCTGGTCGAGCTGCTCGAGCTACGCGAACGGCTCGACGCCGAGCTGACTCGGGTTGCGGTGCCGTGGCATCGTCGTCGGGCATGGGAGGCCGACGGAGCCCTGTCTCCGGCGGCGTGGCTGACGCACCGGGCGCCCATCTCCGTCAGCGATGCCCGCCGCCTCGTCAAGAGCGTCTCTGTCGTCGATGCTGCGCCGCACCTCGCCGAGGCCCTCCACACCGGTGCCACCACCGCCGCTCATGTCGATACGGTGGCGCGGGTCGTGTCACCCCGGCGGCTGCCCATCCTGGCCGGCCACGACGAGTTGCTCGCCGAGCACGCCACGAGCCTCTCGGTGGAGGACTTCACGCTGGTGGCACGCCGCTGGGCGGCGATTGCCGACGACCATCTCGCCGCAGACCATCACCCCGAGCACGAGCCCCGCAACCGGCTGCAGGCGGCAGTCACCATGGACGGCCGGGTCGACGGCACATTCAACCTCGACCCCGTCGCCGGCGCCCAGCTGCTCGGCGCCCTCGATCATCTCGCACCGCCGGACGCCGCCGACGCCCCCGACGGGGTGCGCAGCCTTGCCGAACGACGCGGCGACGCCCTGGCCGAGCTGGCGGGCCGATACCACCGCGGCGATGCCCCGGACGGCAACCCGCCCAGCCTCGACGTCGTCGTCGACGTCGCAACGCTCAACGGCGACACTCCAGAGCTCGCCCGCCGACGCTGCGACCTCGAAGGCATCGGTCCGGTCACACGAGCCACGCTCGAGCGGATCTGCTGCGGTGCCACGCTCACCCGAGTCGTCATGGCGGGCGAGTCGGTGATCCTCGACATGGGCCGCAAGGTCCGCTTCGCCACCCCGGCCCAGGCCCGGGCGGTCCGGATCCGCGATGCGGGCTGCATCTTCCCGAGCTGCCGGCGCCCGGCCCGATGGTGTGACATTCACCACATCAACGGGTTTGCGCAGGGTGGCAGCACCGATGTGGCGACCATGTGTTGCCTGTGCCGGCGACACCATACGCTCGTTCACAACTCGCAATGGACCATCGAGGTCAACCAGGACGGGACCTTCACGGTGACCCACCCGGCTCGGGGGCCATGAGTGAAGGCTGGGCCTGGGGTCACTCCACCTGCGTCGCTCGCTCACGCCTCCGGGGGAGTGCGGCGCGTCGCGCAGCGCAGAGGTCCATGCTCATCCGGTGGTCGGCCGCGCTGATCATCGGCGGGCTGGCCGCCGCATGGTGCGGCGCCTCGGGCAGCGGTTTGGCGGCCGGGCCACCACGTCCTGGCCGACCTGACACGCCGCCAGGGCGTACCGAGCGGCGCCCTCCCCGGGCACCGCTCGGTACGGTCGGCTCGGCGCCTACGGCCAGGCGTTGTCGATGTTCTGCAGGATGAGTGGGATCGGCTCGCCGTTGACGAGGTCCCTGATCCCGACCCAGAAGGCGGCGTCGGGGATGGAGCCGATCTCCGGCGGCATCAGGTCGGAGGCGTCCAGCCGGAACAGGTCCGCCGCAAGCGACGCCTGCAACAGATCTGCCCAGCTCCGAGCCTGCGCATCAACGTAGTAGCCGGTGTCGAACCGGGTGTTGGCCAGCAGCCACCCCGTGTCCGCGGCGGTCGGAGCGATCGCCGTGCGGCCGAAGCGCGGGCCCAGCACGAAGCGCATCACCTGCGCCACTGCGGGCCGGTCGTCGAGGGCGGCGACATAGTTCCCGCCGCCCATGATGGCGTCCTCGTACGCCGGGTTCATCGAGGGGAACTTGAAGGTGTCGAAGCCGGACATGTCGATGCCGAATGCGTCGAAGGCGATGCGGAAGAACGTCGCCTGGCGGTGCATAAGGCACGCCTCGTCGTCGAGCGGCAACACGTTCACGAACCAATCGACATCGAGGAGGAGGCCCCTTTCGAGGACGTACCCCGGCGTGTCCAGCATCATCCGGTACGTCGCGAACACGTCGGCGATCAGGGGGTCTTGGAACAGCACATCGTGGGTGATCCACCTGTCGTAGACGTCCGGGCCCGCCTTCCCGAGTAGCAGGTCCTCGATCCAGTCGGTCCCCAACCACCCGGTAGCGAAGCCCGACGCCATGAACTGACACCACGGCGTGAAACCGTCGGCAACCATACGATCGCTCAGTGCCACCAATTCGGTGAAACTCGAGGGGATCGCATAGCCGTACTCCGCAAAGACGGCCGGCTTGTACCAGACGAGCGTCTTGAAATCCATCTTCACAGGTGCGCCGATGACCCGGTCCTCGAAGGACCCGAGATCCACCAAGTAGTCCCCGAAGTCCCTCCGCATCAGCACTTCGGGGGAGAACCTGGTGAGATCGACGAGCGAATCGGCGAACTCGGCCAGCAGCGGTGGCCACGGCACGATGACGATGTCGGGCGGATCCTCGCCGGCGATGCGGGCCAGGATCGCTTCGGCATCATCGAGGTACTCGTAGTCGATCTCGACCTGCTTCAGGGTTCCGAGCTCGGCCATGAGGGCCTCGTGCTCGGGACCTCCAGGCCAGAACGGGCCGATCACGCTGACCGGCTCGTCGGGCGGCGCCGCTGCGGCACCGGCAACGAGGAACGGAACGAACAGGACTACGGCCAGGAAGATGACAAGGCCACGGCGCATGGGGTACCACCTCCCGCTTCATGCACCTCGCAACCGTATGGGTCGGATCGCAGCGGCGAGTAGGGGCGTTCGGCCCGCCGCGGGTCCTGACCTTGGTGCCGATCGCTCGATGAGCCAGTCGGACGACGAAGCGCTGCCCCCGTGATTACGGCGAGTCGGGACGGGGCGGTCCCGATCCCTATCTTCCGGGACAGGCAGAAGCCACTTGGCCTCTAGCCAACCGGCGTGTGGTGGCCCGACCGTGAGGAAGGAGGTCGAGGGGACTTCGTGCGGTCGGCTCGCATCCGCCGACCGCCGCGGGTCGGCGGTGTTCGGTTGCTGGGAGTCGCCGCATCAGCACACACCCCCAGGCTGGTAGGCGGGCCAGAAGGGGAGGTGCATCATGCGCCGACTCGCACTGTTACTCACGGGTCTGGTGTGCGTCGCCGGGGTGCTCGCCGTGCCCCAGGAGACCGGCGCCGTCACCCACGGGGCCAACGGGCGTATCGCGTTCGAGTCGGACCGATCCGACGAGTTCGAGATCTGGACGATGAGGGCCGATGGCACGGACCCAAAGAACGTCTCGCGCCGTCCCCTGTGGGCCGACTGGGATCCCGCCTGGTCGCCCGACGGCCGGAGGCTGGCCTGGGTCGCCGGCG
>DKBA01000043.1:8525-8732 GCA_002450985.1 Acidimicrobiia bacterium UBA6912 | reverse complement strand
ATCCCGTCGGCGAAGTAGTCCTGGCCCGGGTCGCCGGAGAGATTGGCGAAGGGCAGAACTGCGATCGACGCCCCGCCGAGGGTTGCGGAGAATTCGGCCGGACGCTCGGTGCGGGTCGTGTGCCGACTCCCCGACTTCCGATAGACCATGTACGTCCGCACCGGGGACTTCAGGTTCTTCAGGTCCTGCGGTCCCATGTCGTCGATG
>DKBA01000043.1:0-8449 GCA_002450985.1 Acidimicrobiia bacterium UBA6912 | reverse complement strand
AGCCGACAATTCGGCCTGGATCTCGAGGCTGCTGAGCACGGCGTCGGTCGCGCTGCCGAACTCCGCCAGCCACCCGTCACCGGTGCCCTTGACCAGCCGCCCGCCGAATCGCTCTGTGACGGGCGCTGCGATATCGGAGCTCAACCGGCGCATCTGTGCCATCGTGGACCGGTCGTCCTCCTCCATGAGGGCCGAATAGCCAACGACATCGGCGATGACGACTGCTGCGAGCTTGCGCACCCCCGGCACCTCGCTCACCATTGGCAGGGTCTCTTCTGCAGAAGGAATACGAGCCCACACCGGGCCTCTCTTGTCAGGATAGGCCTCCCAGCCTGGCGTCGCCTGGTTCGTCGCAATCGGCGTCGCCGAAGGGTTGACCGGTGAGGCGCGAATCGCCGACCCGTGGCGGACACAGTCCCTACCGAACCGGAGGACCACGATCTCGAGTCGCTGCTGCGCGAGGACATCGACCTGATCGGCCAAGGCGCCACAGGAAGCCAGGAGCGTTGGCCGAGGCCATCTTCCCACTGATTGTCGACTACGGGTTGATCGAGGTGTACGACAACGACGGTCTGGTGGCCGCCGACGATCTCCGCAGCCGCTGGGACCTGCGTTCAGATCACCGGCTGTACATCTCTCCCTTGGCGGTCAAGCTGGAGGGGATCATTGCGCCGCCTCCCGCGACCCGAGCGATCTTCGGGAACATAGCCGATGGGGATTGGCCCGAAGTGCTCGTCCTCATGCCGTTCAGTCCGGACCTCCAGCCCGTGTTCGAGGACCATATCCGAAAGGTGGTCGTCGACACCTGCGGGTTCTCATGCGCGCGAGCCGATCAGTTCATGTCGCCAAACGCCATCATTCACGACATCTGGTCCGCGCTCAACCGCGCACGTCTCGTCATAGCCGATTGCACCGACATGAACCCCAACGTCTTCTATGAGATAGGTGTCGCGCACACCCTGGGTAAAAGACCATCTTGATCGCCCAGTCCATGGACGACATCCCCTTCGACCTCCGCCACCTGCGCATCATCGCCTACGTCTTCACTCCTCGAGGTATGCGTGACTTCGAAGCCGCGCTCGAGTCAGCTATCCAGGCACAACCTGACCGTACCCGCGAGAGAAGGCCTCATCGGTTCCAGCGGGAATCACGGTGGCGACGAGGTGCCATCTGGGCGTGCCGGCACCGCAACCGACCCCAAGTCCCGTGCCCACCGACGCGAAAGCGCGCCCTCGAGTGCCGCCTCGCCAGAGAGATCACCCTTCCCCCGTGTCGTGGGCGACCGGTATGAAGTAGTGCAGCGCCGCCTGTCCCGGCGTCCGGCCCTGAGCACGCCTTCGCGCCACAGGCACACGATCTTCCTACCGAGGGCGAGGTCGCCGGGATCGTCGGCCGGGTCGAGATCCACACGCTCGACGAGCTCGAGACGTGGCGCACGTAACGCATCGAGTTCGAGCTGGCCCGCCGTCTCGCCCAAGAACGATTCCGCAGTCACACCCAGGAGGAGCAGCCGTGCCGGCAAGCCGACCTGGTATCCCGGCACCTGGTAGCTTTCGGCGGAACCGGGGAGGTGCGATGGCTGTTCTGGAGAGTGCGCTGGGGGAGGTGTGGGACGATCTCCCGGACCTGATCGGCGTCGATTGGCCTGTAGTGGAAATGCAGCTGCTCACATTGCTGCGAAAGCTGGAAGCCGAGGGCGATGCGTCTGCCGCCGCCGCCGAGATCGAACGCCTCTTCGCCCCATACCCCGAGGCCTGGCGCCGTGTCGCCGTCGCCATCGAGGCTGCACAGGCAGAGGACGCCGCCGACATGGGCTTCGAGACCGTCGCTGCGGTCCCGAAGGCCCGCCATGTCGAGGTGCCGGTGTTCTACGGCACGGTCCGAGCGCCGACTGGAAGCGACAAGCCATCGGCGTTCTACGGGACCGAACGTGGGCCTTTGGGACTTGGTCGCGTCACCGTCAGCATCCCCGACGATCATCGTATGGGCGAGCTCGAGGCGCCCCGCAAGTGGCGGCTGGAGTTCAGGCAGAACCCCGACAAGCACGTCGTGCTGCTCACGGTGACGCCACTCGACCACGATGAGTTTGTCGCCGAAGCAGGCGCCGCCGCCGCCGAAACGGACGAACCAGAAGCGCTGATCTTCATCCACGGGTACAGCAACTCGTTCGAGAACGCGGCACGACGCGCCGCCCAAGTCGCATACGATCTCGACTTCAAAGGCGTGCCGATGATGTTCAGCTGGCCGTCGGCGGAGAAGACCGCCGGCTACACCATCGACGAGAACAATGCCCGCTGGTCCCAGCAGTACTTCGCAGAGTTTCTCGACCTCGTCAGGACGAAGCTCGGCCTCAGTCGGGTCCACGTCATCGCCCACAGCATGGGCAACCGGCTGCTCGCCGAGACCCTCCCCACCTACGCCACCGAGGGCGCCGATCTCAACCAGGTGATGTTCGCCGCTCCCGACATCGATGCCGACACCTTCCGCCAACTCGCCGCCGCCTTCCACGGCAAAGCCTCCAGGTTCACGCTGTATGCGTCGTCCAACGATGTGGCGCTCAAGGCATCCAAGTTGGTACACGGCGAGAGCAGAGCCGGTGATGCGGGCGATGACCTGGTCTTGGTCGACGGGATCGACACCGTGGACGCCTCATCGGTCGAGACTGCTCTCCTCGGACACTCCTACTTCGGTGATGAACGCACCCTCTTGTCCGACCTCTTCGTACTGGTGCGATCGGGTGCCGGACCGGACGACCGGCCGTCCCTCGAGGCGCGCGAACGCAACGGAGTCGGATACTGGGGATTCCGACCCTGATACGG
The DNA here is from genome assembly GCA_002450985.1 of Acidimicrobiia bacterium UBA6912. Taxonomy (GTDB): domain Bacteria; phylum Actinomycetota; class Acidimicrobiia; order Spongiisociales; family UBA5794; genus UBA6912. The sequence continues at coordinate 5,630 of DKBA01000043.1, read as the reverse complement.
CCACAGCGGCCATGACCTCCGCCGACGTGCGGTGGGACACGTTTGCGTCACGAGGCAGACCACGAATCGGTGCCGCCGCCGGCCGGTTCGGAGGTGAACGTCGACGACACCGGGCCTCCCATCCGCAGCATCTCCGGCCCACCGGAGAACTCCGGCACCGGCCCACCCGCTGGCTCATGCGAGTCGGGCGCGCCGAGAAAGCGCCACCACTCGCTCGCTCCGCGCGTCTGATCGCCGAGGTCGAGGGACCTACGTCTCGGCCCTGTCTGCTTCGTCTTCACCATCCGCATGTTTCCAACACACCTGGATGTGACGCTCCTCGTCGATCAGCCAGCGCGTGGTGGTTGCCGGGCTCGAGCAGCCGATGATCTCGCACATCGACTCGGCGGAGGTGGTGCTTTGCGGCTCGCTCATCGTATCGAGCGTAGTCCGCAAACAGGTTCCTGCGCGGCCGCTCGCGGCGACGGTGTCGTCAGATCACGATGATCGTTCCGCTCATCCCCGGCGGGTGCACTGCCATCGTTCCTGGTCCGGCGAACCGCAAGCGCCGAACACGCCGTGTGGCGCATGGCGATGGCGGCCGTCTCGGCCGCGAGCGCGCCCACCGTATGCACGGAAGCGTGCACCGGATTCGTCGCATCGCCCCGTCTGGCCCACTACTCGGCGACGCTGATCTACGCCGTCTCGATGTCCGTCACGGGTTTGATGTCTTCGATGGGAATGTCTCGCTCGGCAACGCCTGCCGTGAGCGCGGCTGCGCCATAGACCGTCAGCGAGTTGAGGTAGAGGACGAGGAGGATGCCGATCGGCGCCGTGAGTGCTCCGTACTGCGGCTTGTCCACCGAGAAGCTCAGAACCAGTGCCATAGGGATCCGCAGAACCTCGATTCCCACCGCTCCGACGATGCATCCGACGGTGAGCGCGTTGCCCGGAGGCCGAATCCCGCCCAAACGACCAAGCACGAGGCGCATGACCAAGAAGTCAGTGGCAAGAGTCAGCAGTCCCGCCCCCACCCGCGTCATCCAGCGGCTCTCCGTTCCTTCGATCCCCTCGGCGTCCATCACTTGGTTTGCGAAGTTCAGCGTGGCCGTGCCGGCCACCAGCGAGAACGCGATCAGTGACCGATTACGACGAGCCAACCGAGCAGCCGAAGCCGCTTCACGACGTAGTTGCGCGGGTCGAGTGGCGCACCGTAGATGTCGTGAATCGATCCGCTTGCAGCCACCATTGCCCCGCTCCCCGCGTGCAGCATGGCAATCAGACCAACCACTGAGGCCGCCTGGCCGACAGCTCTCAACTGCGCCGCATCGATTCCCTCATCACCGAGCAACCCGGGAAAGGCCTCCGAGAGGGCCTCGGTCACGTAGCTGGCCATGCGGTCCGCATTGAAGATGGCAGTGACTCCGTAGGCGAGGGCGATCAGCGAGAACAGGGCCAAGAACACGTAGTACGTCGTGCCCGCAGCAAGTAGCGTTGATCTTGCGTAGTTGAAGCGAATCAGCGCTCGATAGCCCACCCCGACAGCAGTGGTCGCCGCCCCTTCGGCGTGATCGAGATCCTGCACCAGGTCCGGCGCCGCTTTCGGCGGAGGATCGACCGGTTCCCCCCGGGATCGGCGGCGGCGCCGCTATCGCACCCACGGACCCCACACCTGCCACACGCGCCCGCCACCACCAACGGATCGCTCACGATCTTCGAGGCCGACCACCCAGCACACGGCGCAACACTACTCCTGAACGTGCTCGACCGAACACTCACCGATCAAGCTGCGAACATCGGCGTCGCCCCAGCAAGAGACTGCCCGCCCAGATGCGACAGATACAGACCGACGACGTGAGTAGGCTCCTCCGAGCCCACGATGTCCGAGTAGCGCCGAGGGGAGATTCGGGATGCAAACCGTTCTGTGGATCATTGGAGTGCTCTTCGTAATCGGCGGAATCNNTGGATCCTCAACGGTTCGCCGCTCGTGTGGAGTGTCCGTGGGGTGCAGCAGCACGGGTCGTGGCGGGCTGCCACCGGCCACCAGCCGGCCACACGCCTTCGACCCAGCACGAAGAGCCGGCCTCGACTCGCTGGACGGCGGACCGTCAGGGGTGTCCGATGAGCCGCTGCGCCTCGCGACCAGTGCCTGGCGCGGGCCCCACGATTTCGAGTCGCTTCCGACTGCGATCAGCCAGAACGAGTCCATGGACCTTCCTTGCGGAACGTTCCAGAGCGCGGAGCGATGCGCGATGAGCGATAACCGCCTGGTCGACGCCGTTGTGCGAGCGGGACATCATGAAACCGGTCAGCGTGAGGACAGCCCCACCCGCTGACACGACCAGACTCCAAGTCGACGACAGCTCGACGCCGGAGACGGCCGGGACGATCCAGCCCAGGGCCACCACGAGCGCACCCGCGGCTGCGACCACGGTGCCCGAGCGTCGTGCATCTCTCATCGCAGTGCTCCCTTCGGCGAATGGTTCCCCGGCATCCCACGTTGTTTCGGAACCAACCGGCGACCTGGATGACCGAATCCCTCGCCGGGCGAGCTGTGGACGAGGTCGAAGGGTCGAGACTGAGCACTTGGCGCCGGTCGAATACTGCGCGGTGGGGCGTAGTCGATGACCAGACTCGGTATCGCGACGACGTGAGGGCAGGGCGGACCGGTGTCCACCCCACCCTCTCGAATCCGGTCACGGTGCCAGGCGGCTCATCCGCTCGAACTCGACCACGTCGTGGGACAGATCCGGCTGCGGTTCGAACGAGCGCTGTCGGGCATACTCGGCCGTCTCGTGAGAGGCGTCGATCGCCGGCTCCAGGCTGCTCTGCCACAGGTACTCGGCGGCATCGTTCGAGTCGTCGGTGGTGGCCGCCGCGAGCGCCATGTGGCGGGTGAGCTCGGCGATCTCGTGAGAGTCGTCGAGGCGCACGCCGGCCAGCGCCAGCTGACGCCCCGCCCTGTCCATGGACCGGGGCACATATCGAGGAATGCTGGAAGCAGCGTCAGTCCGAAATCACTCGCTCCCCCACTGGTTCGCGGAGCTGCTGAGCGGACTCGTGACAGCGCACCACTCGCCGAGCGCTGCGAGACGGGAACGAGCCGGCGCCATCCGAACATGGGCGGAGGCACCGCACCACTCCAGGGTGAGGTTGCCATCGACTGGCTCCCTCACGGGCGACGCCGTCGCCAGATCCCCTGAGAGCAAGGGGTGGTTCGCCGGCACACCCCCCTCCACTCAACCGGCGGAGGACGACCGCAGAAACCCCACGCGACCGGCGGTGCGGGACAGCCGAAACCACCCCACCCAACCCACCGGCGTGACCGCACACGGCAGCCCGGGATCGCCCCGGGACGGATGCCTCTAGTGAGTCCGGCCCGGGCGCCGTACGGTGGGACTAGAGCACAGGGGATTCGCTCAGGGGAGTCGGCGTACACAGTGCGCCCCTCGGGATCTCCTTGACTTCCTGGGGGATGCGCCTTGCCGCGAGTGATTCTCTTGCGAGAAGGAGGTGCGTCATGCGTTGGAGGCTTGGGGGCCTGATCGCGTTTGTGGTGGTCATCACGGCTGCACCGGTCGTGGCAGCTCCCCCTGTGACACACGTCTGGGAGTCCACCGGGGTTGGCTGCACGTTCGAAGGTGACTTCGGGGTCGCCGACTTCTGGGCGGAGGTCTACGGACCCGAGGAGGGAACGGCCGACGTCGCCGTCTGGTTGGCCGAGGGGGGCATACCGTACGAGGATGTTCCGGACGTCATCGGTGACGTGGAATCCGTCAATCTCGTCTTTGACGGATCGGCTCTCTTCGTAGAGCTCGCACTCTTCGAGTATGAGTCGTGGGAGCCGGCCGGAGTGGCCGTGTTCGACGGAGCGCTCGAGACGGCGGGTGAGACCGAGGTCTACGAGGACAGGTTCCGGGACGGCAACCGGTGGGTCGAGCTCTACGAGGAATACACACCGCTGACGGCCGCGGGATCGTTCGAGATCGCATTGCTCGGCTCGGAGGCCGAGACCTTCGATCTCACTGCCTGTTGGGGCCAGACCGTCCACGTCGAGGAGTGGTCGACCAACCCCAACGCCTATGTCACCGATTGGGAAGGCACCGAGATGTCCTGCGCCCTCGAGTCGGAGGGCTACTACGCCGAGTTGTTCGGCGCCACCGACGAATGGGGCGGCTTCATCGATGTGATCGTGTGGGGTCCCGGGTCGGAACCGTGGCTGGATGAAGCTCTCTACTGGGGCGGCACCGAAGCGGTGATCGAACCGGGAACGATCTACTCCGAGTTCGAACTGTGGTCACCTTTCGGCGAGGAGCCGGTAGGAACGGCGATTATGGACGCCACGCTCGCACGTAGCGACCGGGAGTCGTTCGTGGTCCAGTGGCAAGGGGGTCGGGAGAAGATCGTGCTCAACATGCTCGACGTCTCCGGCACGCTGTCCACTCCCGACGTCGAGTTCGACCTCGGTGCCTGCACGGCCTACGACTACCGGGACAAGGTCATCTCCACCAACCCCGAGGGTCCGAAGCCGGTCGGTAAGGCACCCGCCAACGATGTTCCGGATGGGGCGTTCTCGCTGGAAGCGCGAGGCACGACCAATGCCCAGACCAAGGCAACCGCCTTGGATCCCGAGGCTGAGTGCGTCATGGCCTGGGACGGTGAAGAGTGGTGGACTCCGTTGGGGAAGACCCTCTGGTATACCCTCGAGGGCACCGGTGAGGCCATGACCATCGACACGGCCGGCTCCAACTTCGACACCGTACTGGGGATCTACACCTTCGACGGGATGGAGTTCGAACAGGTGGCGTGCGTCGACGACGTGGGACTCGAGGTCGGTTACAGCCTCCAGGCGGCCACCACGATCGACACGGAGTCCGGAACCAGCTACTACGTCCAGGTCGGCGGCTTCGACGGCCAGTTCGGTCGCGTCCGTCTGAACGTCGACTAGAAAGCACACGCGCCATTCCCGTCACTGCCGGCGGCGATTGGGCCGCTCGGCAGTGACGGGAGGGCACAACGCCGTAACCCCGGCGGGTCGACTCGCTCACGCTACCCCTGCGTGGCTCCTGGGACTTCAGCCCTGGTCGCTTTCGACCGACCCCACGTGGACAGTCCCGGCTCGCCGAGGAGTCCTTCGATGTCGCGGCGTTCGCCGCCGAGCCATCACGGACGAGGACCTCCTCACCTACGCCACCAACCACGACCGGGCCCTCGTCACCGAGAACGTGGCGGACNNGAGTTCCTGACCGATCCACCGATCACCGGCACGTCCTGGATCGGGTGGCTCTGACCCGTGCGACCGGCCAGCACACCGACATGTCTGCGCCTCATGGGGTGCGCGAGTGTGCGCGCAGCAGCGGAATAGAAACATGGCCGCGGTCGGGGCCCTGGTGTTGCCGCTCCGGCAGGTACCGACGGACTCCGGCGGCCCACCTCCACCCGACCCTGCTCCTTGCCGGAGCTTCGAGTGATACGGGATCCCCGGCAGCGTCTGTACGATCGACCACCGAATGATGATCGTGCTGCTGCTCATCTTCGTCATGGTGGGCTTCAACGCGCTGTACGTCGCAGCGGAGTTCGCCACCGTCGGCTCGCGGCGTTCGCGCGTCCAGGAGACCGCCGAGGCCGGAAGCGGACCAGCTCGGGGCCTG
>DKBA01000080.1 GCA_002450985.1 Acidimicrobiia bacterium UBA6912 | reverse complement strand
GGAGACACCGCCTCCTTCGAGACCGAGTCCGTCGTCATGATCGCCCGTGCCGCTGCGCCCCCGGCATCCGGCGTCGCCGCGAGCTCGGCGGCGGCGAGGCGCACGCCGCGAGCCATCACGGCCGGATCGAGCCTCGTGCCGATAGGCCCGGTGGAGCACACGATGACCTCCTCCACGGCGCACCCCACGACCCCCGCGACCTCGCCCGCCGTTGCGTGCGCCACGGCCTGTCCCTGGGCGCCGGTTGCGGCGTTGGCGCAGCCCGAGTTCAGCACGACCGCCCGCACCGCCGGCCCTGCCGCGAGGTGCGACCTGCTGAGCGTCACCGGGGCCGCCGCAGCCTGGTTCGTGGTGAAGACGGCCGCACCGATGGTGCCCGCGACGCCGACGACGAGCGCGACGTCGAGATCACCCGCAGGCTTGATACGGGCACTCACACCGGCGGCCGTGAAACCCGGCGCCGCGGTGATGCTCACGGCATCCACCCGTCGAGCGGGAGCCCCGTCTGCTCGGGGAGACCGAGCATGAGGTTGGCGCATTGCACGGCCTGGCCGGCGGCACCCTTCAGGAGGTTGTCCTCGGCGGCCATGACGATGGCCGTCCCGGTGCGCTCGTCGAGGAAAGCGGCGATCAGGCACCGGTTCGACCCGACCACCCATCGGGTCTGCGGCGGCGCGGCGATGACGTCGACGAACGGTGCCTCGGCGTAGGCGGCGGTGAGGGAGGCGGAGAGGTCGGCCGAGCTCGTCCCCGGCATCACCCGGGCGTAGCAGGTCGAGAGGATGCCGCGCTGCATCGGCACCAGATGTGGGGTGAAGAGCACGACCGGCTCCGCCCCGGCGACGGCACCCAGTGCCTGCTCGATCTCCGGCCGGTGCCGGTGGGTGAGCACCCCGTACGCGACGACACCCTCGTCGACGGCGCCGAAGGTCAGGTTTGGCTTGGCGGCGCGGCCGGCGCCGCTCACCCCGGAGACGGAGTTGACCGTCACCGCACCAGGATCGAGCAGCCGATCCCGCAGCAGCGGCGCCAGCGCCAGGACCGCGGAGGTCGGGTAACACCCAGGAGCAGCGACTTTGACCGCGGATCGGATGTCCTCGGCGAACAGCTCGGGGAGACCGTAGACCCACTCCCCCAGCTCTTCGGGGTGGGGATGGGCCGCCCCGTACGCCGCCTGGTAGCGAGCCGGGGAATCGAGCCGGTAGTCGGAGCCGAGGTCGACGACCTTGACCCCGCGCCGTACGAAGTCGAGGGCGGGTTCGGCGCTCGCTCCATGGGGGAGGGCGAGAAAGGCGAGATCACAGTTCGCCGCCGCCGCCGGATCCATCGCTCGCAGCGGGCGGTCGCCGCCTCGGAGGTGGGGATGGACCGTCCCCAGCGTCTCTCCCGCCGCCGAGTGGGCACCGAGGTACACGAGGTCGAGGTCCGGATGACCGTCGACGAGCCGGATCAGCTCGCCTCCGGCGTACCCGGAAGCACCGAAGATCGTGATGCGGTAGCCCATGCGGGGGGTCGGCTCCTGAAGTGGAGGCGTGACTATACGCATACGCGAATAGCGGAGGAAATCGACGGGGGTGGACGGCCAGAAGGCAGACGGCTTCTCCTCTCCCTTACACCTGGAATCGCGGTTGCGGTCTCGTCGATCTCGTGCCGTGGCCGGGTGTGCGGCGCGCGGCGTCACCTGAATCGTGAAGATCTCGTCCGTAGCAGCGGGCGGCACGTCGCGGCACGATTCCGTCGAAGAAGCCCCCTCTGGCTGCCCCTTCGGGCCTGCCAGCTCCCCCGGTGGGGAGCCATTCGGACCGCACTATGTCCGCTCTATGCTATGCTGCTAGCATCCTACTTCATGGATCCCATGAGCGAGAAGCGGCAGTTCAACGTGTACTTGCCCGAGGGCCTGGTGCGGCGGGTCAAGCATGCCGCCATCGATCTCGATGTGTCGTTGTCGACGCTCGTCGAGGACGCTCTCGAAGCGTACCTGGAGCAGCATCCACCCACAGAGGAGCCGCGCAGATGAAGCTCGTCCCCATCGTGTACGTCACCGACATGGAGCGCTCGCTCGCCTGGTACCGGAGCCTGCTACCCGAGGCGGAGCTGGTGAGCACTTCGCCCTACTGGTCCGAGCTGTCGCTCGGCGAAGCGGCATCGCTCGCGCTCCACGGAATCGAGCGCATCGATCCTGGCACCCAGGTCGAGCTGTCGCTCGCCACGACTCGCCCGCTCGAGCAGCTCGTCGCCGATCTCACCGCAGCGGGCATCACACCCCATCGCGGCATCGCCGACGAGGCGTTCGGACGGTCCGTCCTGTTCCGGGATCCCGACGGCCTCGTCATCCAAGTGAACGAGCACGACGTCGAGCTGTACCCGGGGGATTGACCTCAGCGGGAGGGCGGCGTCACCCCATCTCCATTGGGACACCCCCTCGCTAGATTCGCGGCCCATGAGGGGGGTTGCCGCACTTATGCTCATCGTTGCCGCGCTCACCNNCAGCGGCGCCGACCTACGAGTTCACGGTCGTCGCCGGGTCGGTCGACGGCCCCGACAGGATCGAGGCGACGGTCGGCGAGGAGATCGTCATCACCGTCTCGGCAGACGTGACGGACGAGGTCCATCTCCACGGCTACGACCTGTTCGCCGACGTGGCGCCGGGCGCCCCGGCCCGGCTCGACGTGGTCACCGACATCCCCGGGATCTTCGAGATGGAGCTGGAAGGGGCGCGCCTCGTGGTCACCGAGCTCGAGGTCCGCTGACGTGAAGGCCACGCTGCGCCGCCTCGCCGTCGTTCTCGCCGTGACCTCGATCGCGGCGCTCGAGCCCGGGATGGCGCTCGCCCACGGCATCGGGGGACGAGCCGATCTCCCGGTTCCCGTGAGCTACTTCGCAGTCGGTGCGGGCATCGCGATCGTCGCCTCGTTCGTCCTGTTGTCCGCCCTGTGGACCGAGCCCAGGCTTCAGGAAGGATCGTGGATCGGCATCCGCCGCCCTCCCGGGGCGCGCAGGTTGGTGACGGCGCTGAGGGCCATCGGCATCGCCGGCCTGGCCCTCGTGGTGGTCGCCGGGTTGGTCGACGGCAACTCGAGCCCGCTCAACATCGCGCCGGTGCTCGTGTTCGTGTACTTCTGGCTGGTCGTCCCGTTCGCCTCCGCGGCAGCGGGCAACCTGTGGCGTTGGATGAGCCCGTGGGCCGCCCTCTCCCGGCGGCTCAATGCCCGCCGTCCCGAACGTGACGACCTCCTCACCCGGATGGGGATCTGGCCCGCCGTCGTCGTCCTGATCGGCTTCACGTGGCTGGAGCTCGTGGCACCGAACGGGGCGGAGCCGCGAACGCTCGCCGTCGCCGCGCTGCTCTACACGGCGTTCGTCGTCGGCGCCGGGTATCTCGCCGGTCCGGAGTCGGGGCTGCGCCTCGCAGATGCGTTCCACACGTACAACGGCCTCATCGCCCGCATCGCGCCGGTCGACGTCGTTCCCGCCGACACGGTGGGGACGACCGTCGCCACCACACGAAACGTCGCCGTGGTACGTCGCCGCTGGCTCTCGGCGCTGCCGACGATCCCGGAGTGGCCGGGGCTCACGGCGTTCGTCGTCGTGATGATCGCCACGGTCAGCTACGACGGCGCCTCGGGAACCGAGCTGTGGGCCAGCCTCACCGGCGACCTTCGCCGCGAGACGTGGTTCCAGACGATCTCCTTGCTCGGCTTCATCGTGGCGATCGGCGCCGCCTACGCAGGAGCGTCGTGGGCGGCGGCCCGGCTCGCCGGCGGCGGCTGGACGGCACCCCGGGTCGCCCGCCGGTTCGCCCACACCCTCGTACCCATCGCCCTCGCCTACGCAGTGGCCCACTACATCACGCTCGTGCTCTACGAGGGCCAGCTGCTGCTGATCACGGCGAGCGACCCGTTTGGGTTGGGATGGAACCTCTTCGGGACCGCCGGCTGGAACGTCGACTTCTTCCTGTCCCCGGAAGTCGTCTGGTACCTCCAGGTGGTTGCCATCGTCGCCGGGCACATCGCCGGTGTCGTGCTCGCCCACGACCGGGCCCTCGCCGACTTCGGTGGCGAGGTTGCGGTGCGCACCCAGTATGCGATGCTTGCGCTGATGGTTGCGCTGACGTCACTCGGCCTCTTCATCCTGGCGGGCTGATCGTGCATCTCGCCGAGGCTCATTGGCTGCTCGCCCATCAGGGGGGCTGGGACGAGCTGATCATGTTCGGCGTGCCCATCGTGCTCGCCGTCGTCGGCGTGCGCTGGGCGGAGCGACGGGCCAAGGCGCGACGGGCGGAACAGGACCAGACCCAGGACTGACCCTCGTTCGGCAGGTCCCGACTGGCCGAAGTCCGGCAAGGGGCGTACCCTGCATCGTGGAACGCAGCAGAGCGGGAGTGGGGCTTGCGCCGTTTGCCCGCCATCCCTCCCGTGGCTGCGGCCACGTGCAACGCAGTGTTCACCAGGGGAGGGGGCCACATGTTGCGACGAACGTCCGTTGTGATCGCAGCGCTCGCGATCACGTTCGTCTTCTTCGCACCTGCAGGTGCGGCTCAGGAACTNNCCTGATCGGGGCGACCGAGCATCCGTACCCGATCATGTCGCCGATCTGATGCTCGACCGTCCCGCCACCGCATCCGGGCTCGACGCCGACCTGCTCGGCGTCACCGGCGAGCAGACCGTGCTGGTTCGACTGGCCGGCGACTCCGTCGCCGAGTCGGCTGCGACCACCAGCGCTGCGCGCAAGGCGCGCAAGAGCGCCGTAGAGGCGGAGCAGAGAGACTTCATCGACCGGGCACGGCGTGTGGCGCCGGACGCCCGCGTCGTCACCGACACCCAGGTGGTGTTGAACGCCGTGGTGCTCGAGGTCGACGCCGCCGCCCTTGCGACGCTGGCCGCAGATCCCGCCGTGCTCCGCATCTCCAAGGTGCACGACTACGAGTTGGACCTGAGCGAGACCGTGCCGTACATCGGTGCCACCGCGGTCCAGAACCGCGGGTACGACGGCACCGGGGTGAAGGTGGCAGTGCTCGACAGCGGTATCGACTACACCCACGCCGCCCTCGGTGGCAGCGGCGATCCGGCCGACTACGCCGCAAACGACCCGACGATCATCGAGCCAGGGACGTTCCCCACGGCGAAGGTGGTCGGTGGCTACGACTTCGTCGGCTCGAACTGGTCGGGCGACACGGGGACGCCGCCGGAGGCTCCCGACCCCGACCCGATCGACGACGGACCTGAGGCGGGGCACGGCACCCATGTCGGCCACATCATCGGTGGTGTTGGCGGTGTGGCGCCGGGTGTGGATCTGTATGCGGTGAAGGTGTGCTCGTCGGTGTCGACGGCCTGCTCGGGCATCGCGCTGATCCAGGGCATGGAGTTCGTCGTCGACCCGAACGGCGACGGCGACACCGCGGACGCCATGGACGTCGTGAACATGTCCCTCGGCTCGCCGTACGGAACGGCGTTCGACGACGACTTGTCGCAGGCCGTCGAGAACGCGTCGGCGCTCGGCATCCTGACGGTGGCGTCGGCCGGCAACAGCGCCGACAAGCCGTTTGCGGCCGGTACGCCGTCAGTGACGGCGGCGGCGCTGTCCGTGGCCCAGACGCAGGTGCCGTCGGCGTCGCTCCAGCTGTTCGACGTGGACGGCGTCGACTACCCGGCCGTGTTCCAGCCGTGGTCCGTGCCACTCACCGAGGTCATCACCGGCCCGGTGCAGTACGGCGACGGTGCGGGCGGCAATCTGAACGGGTGCGCCCCGTTCGCGGGCGACCTGAGCGGTCTGATCGTCCTCGTCGACCGTGGGGCGTGCAACTTCACGCTCAAGATCAGCAACATCAGCCAGGCGGGCGGTCTCGCCGGCTTCATCGGGCTGATCGCCCCGGGGGCGCCGTTCTCCGGAGGCGACGGCGGCGACCGGCCGATCGACATCCCCGGCTACATGATCAGCCAGGCCGACTCGAATGCGATCAAGGCGGCCATCGGCAACCCGGGCATCGGCACGCTCGACCCGGCCAACCAGCTCCCGCTCGTCGGGCAGATGGTCGGCTCGTCGTCGCGAGGCCCGGCCATGGGCACGTACCTCGTGAAGCCCGAGATCGGCGCTCCCGGCGCCTCCGTGTCGGCTGTCGCCGGCACCGGCACCGGTGAGGGACCGTTCGGCGGCACCTCGGGTGCGGCGCCGATGGTCACCGGCTCTGCGGCCCTGTTGCTGCAGCACGCGCCGGGGTTGAGCCCGGCCGAGGTGAAGGCGCGTCTCGTCGGTACCGGCGACACGGCGATCGACACCGATCCCTTCACCGGATTGGCGCCGATCACCCGGATCGGCGGCGGCGAGGTGCGGGTCGATGCCGCGTTCACCAACGAGCTCGCGGCGTGGGATGCCGACACGCTGCTCCCGACGCTGAGCTTCGGGCAGGTGGACGTGGCCCAGAACACGATCACCATGCACAAGCAGCTGCGGGTGTGGAACTACTCGAACAGCCGCACGGCGGTGACCCTCACGCCGACGTTCCGCTACGCCGATGACGAGGCGAGCGGAGCGATCAACGTGAAGATCTCGCCGAGCACGGTGCAGGTGCGCGGCAACTCGTCGGCCGTCGTGAACGTCACGATGACGATCAATGGTGCCAACGTGCCCGCCAACTCGATGAGCTCCGGCGGCGACGGCGCCAACCCGGATGCGCTGACGGCCAACGAGTTCGACGGCTACGTCGAGATCACGGCCCGCAACGGCGACGCCGTGCACGTGCCCTGGCAGGTGCTGGCCCGCCAGGCAGCCGACGTCGTGGCGAGCCCGCCGATCCTGCGGCAGACGTCACCCGGGGTAGGGGCGGTCACGCTCCACAACCGGGGCGTCGGCACTGCGCAGAACGACCCGTACTCGCTGCTTGCGGTGAGCCCGAACCTGCCCGAGGGCGCGCCGGGGGCGCAGAGCCCGACACCCGATATCCGGGCGGTCGGCGTGAACACCTTCCCGGTGCCCGCCGGCTTCTGCTCGGACCAGGAATCGTTCATCTGGGCGTTCGCCATCAACACGTGGGAGCGCCAGTCGCATCTCGTCCCGGTGAGCCACCAGGTGTGGCTCGACATCGACCGTGACGGAACCGACGACTACGCGGTGCTCAACGCGGATCTGAGTGGACCGTTCGGTGTATCCGACGGGCGGCAGGTCACCTGGGCCTTCGACGTCGCTGCCGGCACCCTCTCGGCGTTCTTCTTCGCCGAGCACTCGACGGCGACGGGGAACACCGTCCTGTACGTCTGCGGCGAGCAGGTTGGGCTGACCGGCACCGACATGCTCAACACGAACGTCGATGCGTACGTGGTCGCCGAGGACATCTACTACGGGGGTCCCGGCGACCTCGTCGACGGACTGACGATCACCCCGCTCGGTGAGCGCTTCGTCGGTGTCACCTCCGACATCGCCGGCAACTCGTCGGGAAACCTCGAGGTCTACGACTTCGGCCGCTTCCCCGGCAACAGCCAGGAGCTCGGCATCCTGCTCGTCACCAACGGTGACCGCGGGACCGGAGCCCACGGTGGCGCCACGGCGGACACCGAAGGCCTCGTGCTGCCAACCAGGGCGAACGCCGCCTACGTGCGTTCGATCCTCGGCAGCTGAACGGCCCGACCACGACCGACACGCGCCGGAGGGCGGGGGATCCCCCGCCCTCCGGCGCGTCGGTTCGAGACCCCAGACCTCAGACCTCAGACCTCAGACCTCAGACCTCAGATCGCTCGGCTGCACCTCGCTTCCAGATTCCAGATGGGAGAGCTTCCGCTGGCTTCCACCGTCTGACTTCTGACGTCTGACTTCTGCCGTCTGGTCTAGGACGTCGGGCTCGTTCCACCGAGTCCTGGGCTGGTGCAGAGCCTGAAGGAGCCCGCGGCCTTCAGCCGGTAGTCGTAGGCGGCGCCTGCGGCCTCCACCACGACCCAATAGCCGGGGACCTGGGCCTGGGTGTAGACCACGCCAGGCTCGGGACACCCGAGCGAGCCGTCGCTCCACACCATCTCCTGGGCGGTGATGACCGTGGTGTCCGCCACGGCGACCCCGGCGCGTACGGCGGCGTCGGCCACCACAGGCTCGAGCAGGTCGGCGGGCACCTCGCCGGTCACCGGCGGAAACGTGATGAGGTCGGGTGGCACCGTTTCGGGGGGGCTCGTCGGGGTGCGGTCGCTTCGGTCCGGCATCGTGGTCACGGTCGTCTCCTCGCCGCCCGGCGTCGTGGTCGTCGTGTCCGCACGCTCGGTTCCGCAGGCGGCGAGAAGGATCGCGCAGCACAGCGCCACGACCATCACCGCCAGCGCGCGTCGAGTCCGCTTCATGTCGATGTGACGCCAGGCGACGCAATCCGAGTTCCCGGACCTCCCCTCCCCCGCCTGCTCGGAGAACCCGAGGTGCGTGGAGACGACTACCGTTTGCCTCTCGCCCTCGGGACCACAGGAGGCGTTCGTGACGCAGATCGTTGACCCCGCGACCAGCAGCGACGAGGCCCGCGTCCTCGAACTCGTCGACCGCCTCCTCAGCGAGCACGATCCGCACGGCGACCGGTACGACTTCATGGGCGCCCAGTTCGACATGGGCCTCGCCTGGGTGCACTTCCCCGTCGGACACGGTGGGTTGGGGCTGTCGCCCCGCCTCCAAGAGGTCATCGACGAGCGCCTCGACGCCGCCACCGAACACCGGCCGTCGTTCTTCCACGTCATCGGGCACGGCATGGGAGCGCCGATGCTCAACACCCACGGCACCGAGGAGCAGAAGCAGCGCCACCTGAAGCCACTCTTCACCGGTGCCGAGGTGTGGTGCCAGCTGTTCTCCGAGCCCGGAGCGGGCAGCGATGTCGCCGGGCTCGCCACGAGGGCGATTCAGGACGGCGAGGAATGGGTCGTCAACGGCCAGAAGGTGTGGACCACCGTCGCCCATGTCGCCAAGTGGGGGATGCTGGTGGCTCGCACCGACCCCGAGCTCCCCAAGCACCAGGGGATGACCTACTTCCTGATGGACATGGAGTCCGAGGGCGTCGAGGTCCGTCCCCTGCGTCAGATCACCGGCGAGGCGGAGTTCAACGAGGTCTACATGACCGACGTCCGCATCCCGGACGCGCAGCGTATCGGTGACCGCGGCGACGGATGGAAGGTGGCGCTCACCACCCTGATGAACGAGCGCGTCGCCATCGGCGGTAACCCGACGCCGCGCAACTCGGGCGCCATCGGCGATCTCGTCGAGGTGTGGAGGGAGCACGGCGGCACGGAGGAGGACCGCGATCGGGTGATGAAGCTGTGGGTCGAGGCGGAGGCGGCCCGGCTCACCAACCTGCGCGCCTACGAGAACCGGACGGCGGGAACACCAGGGCCTGAGGGATCGACCGCGAAGCTCGTCTACGCCGAGCTGAACAAGCGGATCTACGAGCTGGCCACCGAGCTGATGGGCCCGGCGGGCATGCTCTACGACACCTACGCGTTCATTCAGCCGGAGACCCCCGAGGACATGCCAGAGGACGTACGCCGCCGCTTCCTACGGGTGCGCGCCAACTCCATCGAGGGCGGGACGTCGGAGATCATGAAGAACATCCTCGGCGAGCGCGTTCTCGGCTTGCCAGGTGAACCCCGGGTGGACAAGGATCTCCCCTGGGCCAAGGTCCCGAGGAGCTGACCCTGCCGTTCCCAAAGGCGCTCACGCCAATCAATCGTGCCGTGATCAATCCCCTGGTCGAGCCGGTGGCGCGCCGGCTTCGCCCGCTGGCCGTTCTCGAA
The DNA here is from genome assembly GCA_002450985.1 of Acidimicrobiia bacterium UBA6912. Classification (GTDB taxonomy): domain Bacteria; phylum Actinomycetota; class Acidimicrobiia; order Spongiisociales; family UBA5794; genus UBA6912. The sequence continues at coordinate 22,862 of DKBA01000080.1, read as the reverse complement.
CACGAAGGCCGGCGGAGCGGTACCCGCTACCGAACGCCGGTGATGGTGTTTCGCAGCGGTGACAGCTTCACCTTTGCGCTCACGTACGGGCGCGACGTCGACTGGGTGCGCAATGTCCTGGCCGCCGGCCGCTGCCGTCTGATGTACAAGGGCGGCAGCTACGAGCTCGTCGATCCACGGCTGGGCGGGGCCGAGCTCAGCGCCCCGGTGCCGGGATGGATCCGCGAAGCCCTGGCGAGAGTCGACGTGCGGGACTACGTCACCATGACGCTCACCGACTGACGAGACACTGGACACCGCACCGCGGCGCCCGGCGCTCATCGGGGAGTACTCGACTTGCGCAGCCGAGCTGCGCACCCTGTTCGTCCTCGGTCGAGTCCCCGGCATGGTCCGTCCTCTCCTCGGGCCGAACGGGTGCCCCGCTTCCGAATGGTCCCGTCGTTCACCCTGCTCGGTTGGGTCGATGACCGGCCGCCGCGCCGCGCCGNNTCGAGCAGCAGCACCCAAGCCCGCTTCCCGAGCCCGAGCGCCATCGCCAGCTTGCGCCCTTCGCCGGGTGACGGCCGCCCTGAGGCGAGCAGCACCTCGGGATCGACCCCCAACGCCGCAACGATGGCCAGCACACGCCCTCGCTCATCCGGGGGCAGGGTGCGTACGGCATCGAGCACGTCGAGAGTCTCGGCAGCCGTCAGCTCCTGGGGAAGGTAGAGCACCCGGTCGCTCGGCAGGCCCGAGCCGGCGAGCAACGTCGTGAGCAGGGTCGTCTTCCCCGCACCGTTGGCGCCCTGGAGCCAGATCCGGTCGCTCCGGCCGACGACGGCGTCGACGCGTCCGGCCAGCTCACGATCTCCGGCGACCAGCGGTCCGTGGTGGCGGAGCACGTCGGGCTTGGGCGACGGCTCGTAGTCGACGAACACCGTGCGGCCGAGGTCGCGCGTCATCTCGATCTCCGCGGCTTCTGCGGCAACCCGGTCCCTCGCCTTCGTCGTGGTTGCGAGGCGACGTGCCGCCGCCGCTTCCCCGGAGCGATAGACGCCCGTGGCGGCGGCGCTGCGGGCATCGATGTCCTTGAAGTCCGAGGTGCGCTGCCGGCGGGCGAACTCCGCCCGCTTCGCCTCGGTCGTGCGGCGCTGGTCGGCGATGCGCCGCTCGAGCTTGCGCTGCTCGCGACGCAGGCCCTGGTACCTGGCCACGTGTTCCCGCTCGGCGGCGATCCACGCGTCGTGAGCGACCGTGTAGCCCCCGCCCCACACCTCGACCGAGCCCCGCGTGATGCGGAGGGTGCGCTCGGTGAGCTCGTCGAGGAGGCGCCGGTCGTGGGACACGACGAGCCCGACTCCGCCGAACCGCACCAGCGCCTCGACGAGGAGATCGCGGCCGGTGCGATCGAGGTGGTTCGTCGGCTCGTNNCTCGTCGAGCAGCAGCACGTCCGGGCGCCGGGCCAGCGCCGCACCGATCTGCCACCGCTTACGCTCACCGGGAGAGAGCGTGTCCCAGCGGTCGAGGTCGGAGGTTTCGAGCGCCAGCCGGCCTCGCAGCGTGATGTCCGGGGCGTCCCACGAGGCTCCGAACGCGGCGATGTCGGCCGACAGCGACTCCACCTCCTGGTCGCAGGTGACGCAGACGGCATCCCGTGGGTCGAGCGTCACGCTCCCCCCACTCGGTGTCAACGTGCCGGCGATGAGGCGCAGGAGGGTGGTCTTCCCCGAGCCGTTGGCGCCGACGACGCCCGTCCATCCCGGACCGAGGTGGGCGCCGGCGTCGTCGAGCACGTCGACGGCGGTGGAGTAGCGATACGAGAGATGATCGAGATGGACGGCGGGCACGGCAGCTCCTCACTCGAGGCCGGCCAGACGAGGCCGGGACGGCGGGGTCACACTGCGATGCGCACGGGCTCCTCTCGGGACGACCGTGCCAGTGTACCGGGGTCAGCACGTGGAGTGGATGAGGGCCCCCACCGCGTTCGAAAGGGCGGCGAGCTCGCGGTAGCGGGCAACGGCCACCGGCGTCGGGGACGCCTCGACGGCGACGCCCCGCTCTCCCAACGCAGCCACCGTGCCCGGTGCGACGCCGAGCGCACCGTTCATGCCGGTGCCGAGGACGATCGTGCGGGCGCCGTGCTCGACCAGCTCCGCACAGTCGGCCGGCTGGATTCCGGGCCGATGACGGGTGGCCGTCTCGTTCCAGTCCCAGGTGCGTCCACCGCCCGGCCACAACTTGACGTCCTTGAAGACGCCGAGTCCCTCCACCTCCACCCTCCCCCACTCGATGGCGACGATCGCGGGCGGCGGGTTCACGGGGTCGTCCCCCGCTGCGCCCACCACTCGTCGAGCAGCGAGTAGGCGTCGTCCTCGGTGTACGGCCCATGCTCGATGCGGTGCTCGGTGAGGAGGTGCATCGCCTCACCGACGAGCGGTCCGGGCGACAGCCCGAGGTAGGCCATCACCGCATGGCCGTCGATGGGCGGCCGCAGCGCATCCAGCTCCTCCTGGGCACGCAGCTCGTCGATGCGCTGCTCCAGCTCGTCGATGCGCCGCTCGATCGCACTGGCACGCTTGACGCTGCGCGTCGTGACATCGCAGCGAACGAGATGATTCAGCGGGGCGAGCAGCGCGCCGGCATCCCTGACATAGCGGCGCACGGCCGAGTCGGTCCATCCCATCTTGTACGTGTGCGGCCGCATGTGGAGGAACACGAGCCGAGACACATCGTCGATCATCTGGTTCGAGTACCGCAATGCCTGCATGCGGTCCCTCGTCATCCGCGCCCCCACCGCCTCGTGATGATGGAACGTGACGCCGCCCGCCTCGAATCGGCGGGTGGCAGGCTTGCCGACGTCGTGGAAGAGCGCGGCGAGGCGGAGCGTGAGGTCGGGCTCCGTCTTCTCGACGACGGCGATGGTGTGGGCGAGCACGTCCTTGTGGCGGTGCATCGGGTCCTGCTCGACGGCCAGGGCCGGCAGCTCGGGGAGGAACTCGCCGGCCAGCCCGCTGCCCACCAGCCCCCACAGCGCGGCCGCAACGTGGTCGCCCACCATCAGCTTGTCGAGCTCGACGCGGATTCGCTCCGCCGACACCACAGACAGACGGGCGGCCATCTCACGAACCGCAGCGAGAGCGTCGTGGTCGGGAGCGAAACCGAGCTGCGAGATGAACCGGAAGAGGCGCAGCATCCGCAGCGGATCGTCACCGAAGGAGATGTGGGGATCGAGCGGGCAGCGGAGGACGGCGGCGGCGAGGTCGGCGAGCCCTCCGTGGGGGTCGATCATCTCCGGCGTCTCGCCGGCATCGGGAAGGCGGATCGCCATCGCATTCACCGTGAAATCACGTCGCGACAGATCGGTGACGATGTCGTCGGAGAACGTCACCACGGGCTTGCGTGAGTCCTCCCGGTACACCTCGCGTCGGAAAGTGGTGATCTCGTAGACGTGCCCGTCTCTTGCGGCGCCGATCGTGCCGAAGGCCTGTCCCGCCAGGTAGAGGTCCGCCGCCCAGCCCGACACGATGCGCCGGATCTCCTCGGGGCGGGCATCGGTTGCGAAGTCGAGGTCCGTGCCTACACCGGTGCGGCCGAGGAGCGCGTCCCGCACGCTGCCGCCGACGAGGTAGAGCGCCTTGCCCGCTGCAGCGAAGCGGGAGGCGAGCTGGCGGGGCGCGGCGCCCGCGTCGAGCAGCGGTTCGAGCCGGGGAGGGATCACGGGCGCAGGGTAGACACTCACCGCACGGGCGCTGCGATCCGGGCGGCGGTGCGCTCAGCCCTCACGCCACCGGTTGGCCAGCTCGTCCGCATACTCGTTCCAGGCGATGCCGGCGTGACCCTTCACCCACTCGAGGGTCAGCTCCGGTCGGCTCGAGTAGATGCGGTACGCCTCCCTCACGAGATCGAGGTTCTCCACGGGTCCCGTCTTGCGCTTCCACCCCCGCGCCGCCCAGCCGGCCGCCCACTCGGTGAGCGTCCGCACGGCGAGGTTGGAGTCGGAGAACACGGTGACGCGAGTTCCCGCGGGCACGAGCGATGCGCCCTCGATCAGCGCCGTCAGCTCCATACGATTGTTGGTGGTCGACGGGTCGTGCCCGTATCTCTCGGCGACGATCTCGCCGTTGACGACATAGACGGCTCCCCAGCCGCCCGGTCCCGGATTCGGGCTGGCGCCGCCGTCCGTGAAGACCCCCGTGTCGGGTCCTCCCAGCGCCAGCGGCGGCGTCGACGCCGCAGAGCCCCTCGTCGTCGCACCACGCGACCTGTCCCGGCACGCAAGGCACTGCCGCGGCCGCCACCCGGAGTACCGATCCAGCACGCGGTCGGCGACGGTGAACTCCTTGCCGCAGTCTTCGCACGTGAACGTCGCCATGGCGCGAGGGTACCTGCGACCCGGACCCCGGACGTACGGGATACCGGATACCGACTACCGATTCCTCACAGATCCCAGTGCCGGCTCGTCTCGAGCGCCACCCGATGTGCGATCTCCGCCGGGGCGCCACCGCCGGGGTCTGTGACCTGGTCGTCGACCGGGCCCGCCTGCCAGCCCTGGAGCGTCGCCGCCGTCGAGGTGCGCAGCGCGCCGAGGTCGTAGCCCCCCTCGAGGAACAGGATGCTGCGCCCGCCCGGCACGATGCGCGAGATCCTGCCGGCCATGAACCGGTAGTCGTCGGCCTCGAGGCGGATCCCCGCAAGCGGGTCGGCGCGGTGGGCGTCGTACCCGGCGGAGACGAGGATCCAGTCAGGCGCAAACTGCTCGAGCACCGGGTGGACGATCGCATCGAAGCCCCATCGGTACGGCATACCGCCGGTCCCGGTGGGCCATGGGAAGTTGACGGTCGTCCCCGACGCCTCGCCGGTGCCACCCTCGTGGAGCCAGCCCGTTCCCGGATATGCGGGGAACTCGTGCATCGACATGTACAGGACGTCGGGTTCGCCGTAGAAGACGTCCTGCGTGCTGTTTCCGTGGTGCACGTCCCAATCGACGATCGCCACCCGCATGCCCTCGTTGACGAGGAGGCGTGCCGTGATCGCGATGTTGTTGAACAGGCAGAACCCCATCGCCCGCGCCGGCATCGCATGATGCCCGGGTGGCCGTGTGGCGACGAACGCCACCTCGGCGTCGCCGGACTTCAGGGCGGCGACGGCGGCGGGGCCGGCCCCCGCCGAACGCAGCGCCGCTTCCCACGACCCCGCCCGGGCCACCGTGTCGGGATCGAGCGCGCCGCCGCCGGCGGCGCAGAAGTGCTCGACCGCGGTGACGTACGCCTCCTCGTGCACGAGCATGAGGGTCTCCAGCGATGCGGCCGGCGGCTGGAGATCGACGACCTCGAGACCTGACGTTCGAACTCCTTCGACGACCGCAGGGATCCGGGCCGGACGCTCCGGGTGGTTGGCCCCCGTGTCGTGTCCCATCGAGGCCGGATGGGTGACGAGCAACACACGCATTCCTCCATCATCCCACGGTCCGGCGGGACCCCGCCGCAACCCGAGTACGCTGAGCCCGGCTCGGGCACAGGACGAGGCGGGAGGGGGACCTTCACCGTGGCACTGGCGGAGAGTCCATTTCGGGTCGCCCACCGAGGCGACTGGCCGGGACCCATCACGTTTCGACGCGGGTGGTCCCGGGCAGACGCTCGCCCATGGAACGCCACGTCGCTCGACGCCAGCCTCCGCTTGGTGCGAGGGGGCAGCGCGTTCCTCGGAGCGTGCGCCGGCGAGCTGCTCGGGCTCGGTGCCTCCTCCGTCTTGTCGCCACCATTGCCGACGAGCGCCAGGAGCCCGTGGCGCGAGGCGGGGTTCACACCGTTCATCGATCTGGCGCTGATGCGCAAGGCGCTGGACACCCCCTCCCCCGGCCCGAACCACCTCGTCGTCGCCGCCGACGACATCGCTCGGGACGAGCTGCTCGCCATCGACGCCGCCGCCTTCGACAGATTCTGGCGGTTCGACATCCACGGCTTGTCGGAGGCGATCGAGGCGACCGGACGATCGAGCATCCTGATCATTCGCGATGGCGACGGCCACCCCGCAGGCTTTGCGGTCATCGGCTACGGCAGCGCGATCAGCTACTTGCAGCGCGTCGCCGTCCATCCGCGCTGGCATGGCCAGGGTATGGGCCGGTCGCTCGTGCGGGTTGCCGCCCGCAAGGCGAGGACGGCGGGCGCACAGGTGATGCTGCTCAACACGCAGTTCGACAACCGCAGCGCCATCGGGCTGTACGAGAGCGAAGGGTTCGTCCTCCTCCCCGATGCGCTCGCCCTGCTGCGCTGCGAAGCCTGACCGGCCGTTAACCTCGCGGGTATCCCACCCCGGAGACGACCCTGGCCCCCAGGCTGCCCGATCGGTACCAGACCCAGGTCCGCCTCGGACGCGACATCGACGTCGAGGAGTGGCTGGCGACCGATCAGGCGCTCGACAGACCCGTGCTGATCCGGGCGCTCGATCCCGCCGCCCATCCCGGCCGGCAGGCCGAATACGTCGCAGGCGTTCGGGCGGCGGCGGCAGTGACCCACATCCACCTGGCCAAGGTCTACGAGGTCGACCAGGACGGAACCACCTACGCCGTGCTCGAGTGGAATGGGGGGGTGTCCGTGGCCGATCGGCTCCGTGCGGGGGACACGTTGCCCGTCAACGAGTTCCTCCCCAACGCGGCAGGGCTCGCCGATGGGCTCGCCGCTCTCCATGCCGCCGGGGTCGTCCATGGGGCGATCGACGCCGGAGCCATCCTCTTCTCGGCCGCCCATCCCGCCAAGCTCGGCGCCTACGGACGGCCGCACCAGCCGGCCACGCCGCAGTGGGATACGCAGGCACTGGCGGTGACCTTGCGCCAGGCCCTCACCGGCTCAGACGAAGCGGACCTCCGCCCTTCCCAGGTCGTGGAGGGAATCCCGCGATCGGTCGACGACGCCCTCGCCGCCGCCGAGGCGGGAACGATGTCCGCAACCGAGCTCGCCGCAGCGCTCCGATCGGCGCCGTTCACCCCGGAGACATCCGGCGATGGTGGATGGTCGTGGCGCTGGGTGACACCCGCCGCCATCCTCCTCGCGGCCGCGCTGCTCGTTGCCGCAGCAGGCCTGAGCATCGATGTCGACCCGGATTCACCCTTCCTCTTCCCGGCAACGCCCCAGCCGCTGCCGACCGCGGCTCCGGGCGACGAGTCGCCCCCGGCAGGCGGCACGGTTCCCCCTCCCCCGGCGCCGGGCGGTGACGAGACCGTGCCCGCAGAGGCAACCTCGTTCGATCCCTTCGGCGACAACCAGGCCGAGCGCGAGGCCGACATCCCGCTCCTCCACGACGGTGACCCGGCAACGGCATGGCGGACCGAGCGGTACTTCAGCCCGCTCGCCTCGGTGAAGCCCGGCGTCGGCGTGGTGTTCACGCCGCAGGCCCCGGTGCGGGTGATGGACATCCGAGGATCGACGGGAACGGCCTACCAAGTGGCGTGGGCGGCCGTTCCCCCGGACGACATCGCAGGGTGGGAGACCGTGAGCTCGGGGACCCTCGTCTCGGGCTCCGCGTCGCTCCAGCTGCCGGCGCGTGACGGCGGCGCCTGGCTGCTGTGGCTCACGTCGCTCCCGGAACAGGCAAACGGCGAGTTCTACGCCGAGATCTCCGAGGTCGCGTTCAGACCATGACTTCCACGGCCGGGGTGACGAGAATCGGCACCGCATGACCGACCGAGCACAGGACATCGCTCTCGTCGAACGGTACGTCGCCGGCGACCTAGGTGCCTTCGACGACCTCGTTCGCCGGCATCAGGACCGTGTCTTCGCCGTGTGCCTGCGCATGCTGCGCGACCGCGACGCGGCCCTCGATGCGATGCAGGACACCTTCGTCATGCTGTTCCGCAAGGCGGATCGCTTCAAGGCGGAAGCAGCCTTCTCCACCTGGCTGTACCGGGTGACCGTGAACGTCTGCTACGACCACCTGCGCCGCCGCCAGCGCAAGCCCGCGGATCAGCTCCCCGAGACGCTCGAGCTGTCCGACCCGCACGCTGCGGATCCGTTCGAGGCCGCCGAGGTCCGACCCGCCATCGAGGAGGCCCTCGCCGCCGTGGCGCCCGAGTTCCGGGCCGCGGTCGTCCTCGTCGATCTCCAGGGACTCAGTCTGGAGACGGCTGCCGAAGCCCTCGGGGTGCCCATCGGCACGGTCAAGTCGCGCGTGTTCCGCGGGAGAAGGCTGCTGGCCGAGCACCTCGGGAACCTCCGCCCCACCGACGGACGTCACACGTGAGAACACAGCGAGACCGATGATTCACCACGACCACGACCCAGAACTGATCATGGCGATCGCCGAGGGCGGCGACGTGTCCGATGCCGAGCGTGCCGCCGTCGCCGAGTGCCCCGAGTGCTCCGCCGACCTCGCGGCGCAGTCCGTCGCCCTCACCGTCCTCCGCGCCGCGCCACCGGTGGCACTCACCGAGCTCGAGTCCGTCCGGTTGATGCGACGCCTCGACGCCGAGCTCGGTCACGACCGGGAGCCTGCTCCCGTCCGCGCCCCCCGGGCACGCCGCCGCCTGTCGTGGGCTCCCGCCTTCTCGATCGCTGCCATCATCCTCGCCCTCGTGCTCGTGGCGCCGGCGATGGACCTCCTCGGTGGCGGCGACGACGAAGCATCCGAGAGCCTCGACATGCTCGCGTTCAGCGCCACCACGACGACGGCGGCGTCCGAGGAGGCCGCCGGGCTCGCCCCCGCGGCACGCATGCAGGAGGCGGTCCCGGAGACCGGGGCCCCGGACGCAACGGTGCCCCCGACCACCCTTGCATTCGCCGGCGACGACGAGGTGACGGCTGCCGATGGCGGCCTCGACCTCGACTCCGCCCCGACCCTCACCGATCTGCGGAGCATCATCGAGGATTCCGCCCGCGATCCGGAGGTGTCCCGGCAGCGCGTCGCCGAGCTCTACGACCTGACCGAGGCCGGGCCCCCCGACGACTCCGACGTCTGCGTGGAACAAGGCCAGACGGAGGTCGGTGATACGGCGGAGGCGTTCACGCTCGGCAGCCTCGTCGTGTCTCCCGACCCGGGTGCCGGAGGCGATGCCGGGGGAACCGTGTATGTGACCGTGACGGTCCACGAGCTCGCCGACGGAGGCCTTGCGCTCGTCGCCCACGATCCGGTGTCGTGCCGCCCTGTGGAGACCCTGCCGTAGCCGCTCTCGCCCGTGGCGCCGGGGGAAAAGCCCGGCTCGGCCGAGGCCGTTGCCGCCCGCACTCTCGTACCGGGGGGCGCGTGCTCTAAGCTCGACCGGGTTATGGATGATTACCCAACCAAGATCGCCGACTTCCTCGAGAGCACCGCTGCCCAGATCCGCAGCCTCTCGGTCGACCGCGTACGCAATGCCGCAACGTGGACGGCCGTCGGCCTGGTGGTCGGCATGCTCGCCTTCATTCTCGTCGTATTCCTCGTCGTCGGTCTCTTTCGCCTCCTCGCCGAGATCACGACCGTTGAGATCGCCTACCTCATCCTCGGGGGATTATTCGTGATCGTCGGTGCGTTCTTGTGGGCCAAGCGAACACCACCTGCGGCTCCAGGGGCCGGGAGCATGGGAGAGGACACGAATGCCTGAGAAGGTACTGATCATCGGGTCGGGTCCCGCCGGGATCACGGCGGCGATCTACGCCGCCCGCGCCGACCTCGACCCCCTCATGATCGAGGGCTTCCAGCGCGGCGGCCAGCTGATGCTGACCACCGACGTCGAGAACTACCCGGGTTTCCCCGACGGCATCATGGGACCGGAGCTGATGGAGCAGTTCCGCAAGCAGGCAGAACGGTTTGGCACCCGGATCATCAGCTCCGACGTCACCCGTGTCGACTTCTCGTCTCGCCCCTTCAAGGTCTGGGTCGACGAGGACCTGTACGAGAGCGACTCGATCATCATCTCCACCGGTGCGTCCGCCCGCTGGCTCGACGTCCCGGGCGAGGAGAAGCTACGGGGCTACGGTGTCTCGGCGTGCGCCACCTGCGACGGGTTCTTCTTCCGCGACAAGGAGATCGCCGTCGTCGGTGGTGGCGATAGCGCCATGGAGGAAGCGCTCTTCCTCACGAAGTTCGCCTCGAAGGTGACCATCATCCACCGTCGCGACGAGTTCCGCGCCTCGAAGATCATGGCCAACCGTGCGCTGGAACACCCGAAGATCGAGGTGATCTGGAACACCGTCGTCGAGGAGATCCTCGGCGACACGGGCGTCACCGGTCTGCGACTGCGCGACCGCGTGAAGGACTCCGTGTCCGAGCTGCCGGTCGAGGGGGTGTTCATGGCCATCGGTCACGATCCCAACACCGCCGTGTTCGCCGGACAGGTCGAGACGGACGAGGCCGGGTACATCCTCACCGGTGACAACTCCGTGACATCCGTCGACGGCGTCTTCGCCGCAGGCGACGTCGTCGACAAGGTCTACCGCCAGGCGATCACCGCGGCCGGGATGGGCTGCCGGGCGGCAATCGATGCGGAGAGGTGGCTCGAGAGTCAGCACGGTTGAGCACGTAGGAATGATCGCTACCGGAACGAGGTTGGGTATCGTCGACGCTGCATGACGATGACCCGGACGCCGGGATCCGGTGATGACAGATTCGAGGAGGTGGAGGCCCTCCTGGGCCGACGCTCATGGGACAGAACACCGTGGTCGCTAACGACCAGAACTTCACCGATTTGATCAGCTCGGACACCCCCGTGCTGGTCGACTTCTGGGCCGAGTGGTGCGGTCCGTGCAAGATGATGAACGGACCGCTCGAGGATCTCGCCGGTGCCCACAGCGGCCGGCTGTCCGTTGCCAAGCTCAACGTCGACGAGAACCAGCAGACGGCCATGACCTACGAGGTGATGAGCATCCCGACGATGATCGTCTTCCAGGGCGGCGTCGAGCGGAAGCGGCTCGTCGGCGCCCGCTCGAAGGCACAGCTCGAGTCCGAGCTCCGCGATTACCTCGCCTGAGCTCGACATGTGAGACGATTGAGCCGTGAGGCTCTATCGCAAAGGCGACGAAGGAGAGCCGGTCCGGGACATCCAGGACCGGCTCTCTGCCCTCGGTCATCCGTCCGCCGATCGCCGCGGCTTCTTCGGGGACGGCACCCACGCGGCAGTGGCGGACTTCCAGTCGGCTCGTGGTCTGGCCGCCGACGGCATCGTGGGTCCCGACACGTGGCGAACCCTCGTCGACGCCGGCTTCGCCCTCGGCAGCCGGATGCTGTACCACCGAGTACCCATGATGCGGGGCGACGACGTCGCCGAGTTGCAGCGCCGTCTGAACTCGCTGGGCTTCGATGCCGGAAAGGTGGATGGGATCTTCGGGCCAGACACCCTGCGAGCGGTGCTCGACTTCCAGGCGAACCGTCGTATGGCCGAAGACGGCATCGTCGGCCGCGAGGTGGTCACGGAGCTCGACCTCATGTCGCGCGCCACGGCGAAGCCGGGGCGCGAAGGCGTGCGGGAACGCCAGTGGCTGGCCGCACTCCCCCGCACCGTGGCCGGTCAGCGGGTGTACGTCGACGCCTATTGCCGCGACGAGACCGAGGCGGAGGCCACCTGGAGCGCCGCCCTCGAGTTCGGCCGTGCCATCCAGATATTGGGAGGAGTGCCGATCTTCTCGCGCAGCGCCGACACCTTCCCGACAGAGCGAGTTCGAGCCCTGCGGGCCAATCGCCTCGGCGTCGACTTCGTCGTCTCCTTCGCCGTGCCGCAGGACGGCACAGACGCCGTCTTCTACTTCGCGTCACAGCACAGCCATTCGGCGGCGGGCGAGAAGCTGGCCGCCGCCGTCGCCGACCATCTGAACGTCCCGGCCTCGGGTCGTGCGACGGCGATGCTCAAGGACACGCGGGAGCCCGCGATCGTCGTGTGCGTCGTCCAGATGACCGGACGGTTGGGGCGGGAAGCGGCGAGAGCGATCGTCTCCCTGCTGGCCGCACCCCGCGATGCGGATCCCGCCGAATCGCGCTGAGCACCGGCATCCACGGCTACGGGCTACGGATACGTCAACCGTAGAACTTGCGGTAGATCCGCTCGAGGTCGTCGAGTGAGCTGAACCGGACGGTGACCTTGCCGCCACGCGACCCGTAATCGATCTTGACCCTGGTTCCCAGGTGCTCGGCGAGCCGCGTCTCCAATTCGATGATCGCCGCCGGCCGCACCGCGGTGACCGAAGGCCGAGACGGCTCTGGGCGGGTACGCGCCCGAACCGCGTCCTCTACTTGGCGCACCGACCATCCCTCTTCGGCGCACCGCCCGGCGATGTGGGCGGCGTAGGCCTCGTCGTCGAGCGCAAGCAGCGCACGTGCGTGCCCCGCCGAGATCTCGCCGCGTTCCAGGAGACCCTGCACCGCAGCGGGCAGTTGGAGCAGCCGGAGCATGTTGGTCACGGCGCTCCGGCTCTTGCCGACGGCCGACGCCACTGCGTCGTGGGTCAGACCGAAGTCGTCGATGAGCTGGCGGTAGGCCGCCGCCTCCTCCAGAGGGCTGAGGTCCTCGCGCTGGACGTTCTCGATGAGGGCCTCGGTCAGGCTGTGCATCGCATCGACATCGCTGCGCACGATCGCCGGGATCTCGTCCAGGCCGGCGAGCCGAGCGGCGCGGCAGCGTCGCTCCCCGGCGACGAGCTCGTAGCCCTCCCCGTCGCCCGACCTCCTGACGACGATGGGTTGGAGCACCCCGACCTCGCGCATAGAGGCCGCCAGGGCAGCCAGACCCTCGTCGTCGAAGTGTTTGCGCGGCTGCTGCGGATTGGCGTCGATGCGTTCGAGCGGGATGGTGGCGAAGCCCGTCTCGGGCCGATCGACCGGCAGCAGGGCGTCGAGCCCTCTCCCCAACCCGCTCTTACGTGCGGCCATGACGCCTCCTGAACTCGCGTGCCAGCTCCCTGTAGGCGATCGCACCTCGCGACATCGGGTCGTAGGCCTCGATCGGTTCGCCGTATGACGGTGCCTCACTGAGCCTGACGGTGCGTGGGATTATCGTGCGATAGGTAGTGTCACCGAAGTGGGAGCGGACCTGTTCTGCGACGTCGGCAGCCAGGGTCGTCCGCCCGTCGAACATGGTCAGAAGCACTCCCTCAACCTCGAGCTGAGGGTTGAGGTTTCGCTGCACCAGCTGCACGTTGCGCATGAGCTGCCCAACGCCCTCGAGCGCGTAGTACTCACACTGGATCGGGATGAGCACCTCGTCGGCTGCGGCGAGTCCGTTGACGGTGAGCAATCCCAGCGACGGTGGGCAGTCGATGAGAACGAAGTCGTACTCGGTGCGCACCTTGTCCACCGCCTGCCGTAGGCGTGTCTCACGGGAGAACATGCTCACGAGCTCGATCTCGGCCCCGGCGAGGTTGATGTTGGCCGGCACGAGGAACAGATCGCGAACAGAGGTCGGCTCCAGGGCCTCTTCGAGAGGGAGTTCGGCGACGAGCACCTCGTAGGTCGAGCCGGAGAGGTCGGACCTGTCGACACCGAGACCCGAGGTGGTGTTCCCTTGAGGGTCCAGATCCACGACGAGAACNNCCGACGCCACCCTTCTGGTTGGCGATGGCGATGACGGTCGCAGCGTGCGGCGCCGGCGGGGGACCGGACCAGGTGGGGTCTGTCACGTTCGGGCAATCCTAAGCATCCACACCGGTGAGTCAAGGATCTCGGCGGGAACCTCGACGAGGGTTGTGATCCACCCCTCCGGGGGCGCAACGGCACACCAGTCGTCCAAGGGGCGGGTGCGTCTGCCCAATGCCAGCCATGCCTCTCCTCGCTCATCGAGCAGCCGGGTTGCGGCAGGCACGACGTCATGGGGGGGCAGGGTCGCTCGCGACACGACCCGATCCACGGCGAACCGTACCCGACGCACATCATCCTGGACGACGTCCACGGCGAGATCGAGCACCGCCGCCGCCCGACGCACGGCGTCGACGCGTCTGCCGGACCGCTCGACCAACACGACCGAGCTGCCGGGGAAGGCAATCGCCAGGGGGACGCCGGGGAGACCGACGCCGGTTCCCATATCGAGGAGGCTCCCGCCGCCGTCGAAGCCCTTGCCGAGCAGCAGACTATCGAGCAGGTGACGCCGCCACAGCCGGGACACCTCGTCCGGGCCAATCCCCCCGGTCTGGACCCCTTCGGCGCTCAGCCACGCGGCATACCGCTCCAGCCGCTCCGTCCTGGCGTCGTCCCACGGGATGCCCAGCCACTCGAGCGTGCGGTGCAGCGCCGCCTGCGTATCCTCGTCGAGGCTCATGAGACGAGTGTACGGCGGCGGCGGATCTGAATCGCCGTTTCACGTGAAACATGGCATGGGGGAGTCGGCTCGAAGGTTCCACGTGCAACAGAGAACCCCGGTGCAGGATCGCACCGGGGTTCTCCACGGATGGTTGACAGGGCAACGATCACTCGTCGTCGTTCGCCTCGTCCTTGCTGATGACGACCGCCCGGTCAGGGTCCTCACCCTCGGAGTACGACCGTACGCCGGCGATCTCTGCCACGGCATCGTGCACGACCTTCCGATCGGCAGCGTTCATCGGCTCGAGCATCACCTCGCCGCCATCCTCCAGGACCCGCTCAGCCTGACGGGCGGCGTAGATCTTCAGAGCCTCGCGCCTGCGCTCGGCATACCCGTTGATGTCGATACGCATTCGGGGGGCACCGAAGGTCTTGCGTTGCACCACGGTCCTCGTGATCTCGAGGACTGACTGCATGATCACTCCCTTGCGCCCGACCAGCGCTTCGGTCTGATCACCTGTGACGTCGATCTTCAGGATGTCGTCGTCGATCGTGGTCGTGACGGTACCCTCGAGACCGAACGCCCCAAGCAGTCCCTTCACGAAATCCTCTGCGACCTTCGCCTGCTCTTCGATGCTGGCCTCCTCTTCCCTGGGAGTGCGCTCCGGCTCTCCGGACTGCCCTCCGCGCCCACGATCCCGGGGCTCCCCCGCACCGCGTGACGTGGATTCTCTGGTCTCTCCGGCCGCCTTGACGGGCTGACGCTCCCCCGCGTTCTGCGCCTTGCCCCGCCCTTCGCGGCGCGGGCGTTCGGCGCCCTTGCCGCCTTTCGCTCGTTGGTCTGGTGTCGTCGTCGGCGTCCCGTCGCTCCCCCGCGTGTCCTCGCCCGACTCCCCGTCGCCGCGGTTCTTCCCCCCGCGACCCCGTCGCCGGCGACGTTTTCGATCCGGCGGCTTCGCCATGACCTTGACCACGGCGTCTTCGGCGCGCCAGGCAGAGCCGAGGATCCCCGGCTTGCCCTCCTTGATGACCTCCACAACTGCCTGGTCGCGCGATTCGAGACCCAGCTCTTGGAGTGCAGCCTGCACTGCGATATCGACGGTCGATCCTGTGGCCTCGACCCACTCTCTCACCATGGGGATCTACTTCCTCCTGCGCTTCTTGCGCTTCTTGCTGGCATGCGGCGACGGCTGGCTCCGCTCCGGGGTGGGCGGTTGCGCCTCACCCCGCACGCTGGTCGATCCCTGCGCCGTCGATCCCTTGGCCCCCTTGTCCGGTCCCCGGGCGTCGCCTCCCGAAGCATCTTCGGCGACAGCCTCCTTGTCGCGATCCATGCGAAGGATCACCGACTGCTGTGCGATCCTGAACAGGTTCGACGTGGCGAAGTAGACCACGAGACCCGTCGGGAAGCCCCACGAGATGAACCCGAAGAAGATCGGCATGATCTTGAGGGCGGTCTGCATGCCCTGTGGTTGCGCCTGCTGCTGGGGAGAGTTGGCGTTGCGGCGGGTGGTCTGTACCTGCTGGTAGAACCCTGCCGCCACGACGATCAACACGAGGATGATGTACGGGATGGCGTCGACGATGCCGGTGCCGGCGGCCTGGCTCGGCGAGATCAACAGATCCATGCCGAGAAAATGGGTGTTCTCGGCGCACAGGGCATCCTGCAGCGCCCCGGGCGGGATGGCGGTCGAGTTGACCACACATTCCGCGGTCCCCGGGTTCTCCACCCCCACCCGCAGCACGCTGAAGAGCGCAAACCAGATCGGCATCTGCAGCAGGAGCGGCAGACAGCCGGCCGCCGGGTTGACGCCGCGCTCCTGGTACAGCGCCATGAGCTGCTTCTGCATCTCCTCGCGGTCTTCCTTGTACTCCTTCTGGAGCCGCTTGACCTCCGGCTGGATCTCCTGCATCGCCTTCATCGATCGGGTCTGCTTCAGCGTGAGCGGGAACAGGAGCAAACTGATCACAAGTGTCAGCAATATGATGGCAATGCCGTAGTTGGGGATGATTCCGTAGAAGAAGGACAGGACCTGGCCGAGGAAGTTGACGAGTGCGGTGAACGGATTCATGGAGTGTTCCCCTGGAGCGCTGCCGTCACCGGCGTGGGCGGCTCGGGAACCGGGTCGTAGCCACCTTCATGGAAGGGATGGCACCGACCGATGCGGCGCAGGGCCAGCCAGCTTCCCCGGCCTGCACCGAAACGCTCGATCGCCTGCTGGGCGTACGCAGAGCACGTCGGCTGGTAGCGGCAATTGGCCCCCAAGAGGGGGGAGATCCATCGGCGGTAGCCGGTGATGAGCAACAACGCCACCCGAGCCGCCAGCCCGGCCCGCTCTCGCTGTCTCTTCACACGTCCTCCTCATCGTTCTCGCTGCGATCTGCGGCCATCGCAGCGCTCAACCAGCCGACCACACGGTCGAAGTCGGCGTCGATCACCTCCGGCCCGGCGATCACCACGTACGCCCTGCCGGGGGCGCACACCACCTGCTCCATCGCCGCCCGCAGCCGGCGCTTGGCGCGGTTGCGGCGGACGGCGGTCCCGAGACGCCTCCCGGCGACGAACCCGACCTGCGGCGGGCCGGGGACACCGGGGGCGCTCACGACGAGGATCCCACCACGGCGCCTCCGTGTTCCCTCCTGGTAGATCCTGGAGAACGACCTTCGGCCACGCAGTGAGACATATCCGCGACTACGCGCTGAGTCGCTCGCGACCCTTGTCACGACGTCGCTTGATGATCGCACGTCCGGCGCGGGTTCGCATCCGGGTCCGGAATCCGTGCTTGCGCTTGCGTCTGCGCACATTGGGCTGATAGGTACGTTTCATGAAGGAGGGGTCCCGGAGCAGGCGTTCGGGGTACGAACGAACAGGTTATGAATCCGCCGTCTCCTTTGTCAAAGCCTGCGGGCGGCTCCCGCCCGGCCCCGACCCGAGCCCGATGCCCGGTCCCGGTCTCGCCCGACGCCACCCGCACCGAGATGCGCGCCCTCGCCGAGGCCGCGACGACCGCGTTCGGGACGCTGCCGGCGTCACCGGGCGCGAAAACTCCCACAGTCCCGCGAAAGAATGCCTAGGGCGGTTTTGCGGCATGTGCCCCGTATCGCCGCCCTCCCTCACCGCCTCTCACGCCGCCGGAAACCCTTGCAGCTCAACACTTCAGCCCGAACGGCCCATCCGTGCGTCGGGTCCACAGTCCGCGTTTTGGCGCTCTTGAACCGCGGTGAGGCGGCTCCCTACACTCGCCGTTCGCCGGTGGGTCCGACGCCCGCCACTTCCCTGGTAGGAAAGTGAAGCCCCGCGCAACAGGGCCGCGACCCACGAGTCTTCTCCACATTTGTGGATACCTATGTGGATAGTCGGAGAGCGGGGCCCGCAACGGCCATAGGAGTCTCGTGGAACCCCAAGCGAACCCCCACCGTGGACGGGACGACTTCCGCTCTCTCCTCCAACAGGAGGTCACCCCGGTGACCTGGCAGACGTGGCTCCAGCCGCTCCGCCACGATCACCGTGATCACACGCTCGTGCTCGACGCCCCGAGCGAGTTCCATCGCCGCTGGGTTGCCGAACGTCACTGGGACGTCATCGAAACGGTGGCGCTCAAGGTGTTCGGAGAGGGCGTGAACATCGTCCTCGGCGTCGACGCCGCGGCGCAGCCAATCGAGGACGCCCCCTTCGAGGTGCCCCTCGACGACGGTGTCCCGAGCCCCCGGGCCATCGGGGCTGCGTCGCCGTCCGTCGCCACCACACCGATCCAGGAGCTCGACTCGCGACTCATCGCGAAGTACACGTTCGAGAACTTCGTCGTCGGTCAGTCCAACCGCTTTGCGCACGCCGCCGCCATGGCCGTCGCCGAGCAGCCCGGCAGCCACTACAACCCCCTCTTCATCCACGGCGGAGCAGGGCTGGGAAAGACCCACCTCCTCCATGCCGTCGGGCACCATCGCCGCGAGGTGCTCCCCGGATCGATCATCCGCTACGTGTCGTCCGAGCAGTTCTTCAACGAGTTCATCAACGGCATCCGGCGCAAGCAGATGGCGGAGTTCAAGGCGCGCTATCGCACCATCGACGTCCTCCTGCTCGACGACGTGCAGTTCTTCGAGGGCAAGGAGCAGATCCTCGAGGAGTTCTTCCACACCTTCAACAGCCTCTACGAGGCAGGCAAACAACTCGTCATCAGCTCGGATCGCCACCCCAAGCACCTGGCGACCCTCGAGGACCGGCTGCGGAGCCGCTTCGAATGGGGTCTCCTCACCGACATCCAGCCGCCCGACGTCGAGACCCGGCTGGCCATCTTGCGCAAGAACGCCGAGTTCGCCCCGACACCGGTCCCCACCGACGTGTTGGAGTTCATCGCGGTGAATGTCTTCGACAACATCCGCGAGCTGGAGGGCGCACTGACCCGGGTCACCGCCTACGCCGCACTGACCCACGAGGTGATCACGCTCGAGATGTCCCAGGAGGTGCTGCAGGACCTCGTCCCTGGCGAGGAGATGCGCAAGCCGACCCCCGAGCTCATCATGGAGCGGGTTGCGATGCGCTACGACCTCGATTGCGCCGACCTCACCGGTCCCAGCCGCAAGCAGCCATTGGCCTGGTCGCGCCAGATCGCCATGTACCTGGCGCGTGAGCTCACTGATCTCTCGCTGCCCAAGATCGGCGCCGCCTTCGGAGGCCGCGATCACACCACGGTGATGCACGCGGTCGACAAGGTGAAGACGCTCATGCAGAGCGACAAGAGGGTGCTCGATGAGGTCACCAGCCTGTGTCACGAGCTGAGGAAGAGCTGAGGACAGCGTGCCCGTTCTCCACAGAACCCGTCTCGCCGTGTTCCCGACTGGGGATGATCCCGATCTCCTCCCCAACCGCTGTGGACGGCATGACGCAAGCCCTGCAAGCGATTCCGACCGTTACCCACAATCCACAGGGCCTACTACGACCACTACTGTTCTTCAGATTCATCAGATGCAGACGGCAGAGGGATAACCACCGTGCGAATCCGAGCTGAGAGAGATGACCTTGCCGATGTCCTCGCCAGGGCAGGTCGAGCCGTCGGGACCCGCTCCCCGTTGCCCATCCTCCAGGGAATCCTCTGCGAGGTCGACAGCGGCGTGCTCCGCGTCACCGGCACCGACACCGAGCTCACCATCCGCACCACGCTCGAGGTGGAGGTGTTGGAGGAGGGTCGGACGCTCATCCCGGCAAAGCTCGCCGCCGAAGCGGTGCGGAAGCTGCCCGTCGGCGCCGTCACCGTGAACGCCGCCGACGGCGAAGTCGAGATCACCGGCAACGGCCCGCGGTTCCGGCTGCGGGAGCTCACGGTCGAGGACTACCCGACGGTCTCGGTCGGGGGCAGCGGCGGTGGAGCCGCCGTCGACGGCGACGTGCTCACCAGGGCATTGGCACAGGTC
Organism: Acidimicrobiia bacterium UBA6912; assembly: GCA_002450985.1. Lineage (GTDB taxonomy): Bacteria > Actinomycetota > Acidimicrobiia > Spongiisociales > UBA5794 > UBA6912. The sequence goes on along the minus strand of DKBA01000080.1, from coordinate 3,283 downwards.
GGGGTTGCGGCGTCCGGGGACGAGGCCCGGCCCACCCTCACCGGGGTGCTCTTCGAGAACGAGCAGGATGCGCTCCGCCTGGTGGCAACGGACTCGTACCGTCTTGCCGTGCGCGACCTCGAGGGCGTCGAAGGCGTCTCCTCCACCCTGGTCCCGTTCCGGGCGCTGCGCGAGGTCGGCCGCACCATCGGCGACCAGAAGATGACGCTCGATCTCGGGGATCGCGACGCCACGTTCAGCTCAGACCGCGGCACCCTCACCGTGCGGGTCATCGAGGCGAGCTTCCCCAACTACCGCCAACTGCTTCCCGACAGCTACCCGAACCGCCTCGTGGTCTCTCGTGCGGGTTTGCTCGAAGCCGTCGGCCGTGCCTCGCTCGTCGCCGAGGACCACATCCCCGTGCGGCTGAGCATGCACGAAGGGGGAGTGGAGCTCAGCGTGTCCCGCCAGGAGGTGGGTGAGGAGACCGAGCACCTCGAGGGCGCGTACGACGGTGAGGACATGACCATCGCCTTCAACACCCGCTACCTGACGGACGGCGTCTCGGCGGTCGAGACCGACGACGTGATCATCGACACCATCGATCCGCTCAAGCCGGGGCTGATCCGTGGCGACGGCGACCCCGCCTTCCGATACCTGTTGATGCCCGTCCGGCTCTGACCGGTCCGGCGTCGACGTCGTTCATGCATCTGTCCTGGCTCGATCTGCGCGACTTCCGGTCGTACGAGGCGCTCGCCTTCGAGCCGTCGCCCGGCATCAACGTGCTCGTCGGGCCGAACGGCGCAGGCAAGACGACGGTCCTCGAGGCCGTCGCCTACCTCTCGGGCCTCAGCTCCTTCCGTCGTACGCCCGATGCGTCGCTCATCCGGACCGGGGCGGACGGTGCGGTGCTGCGTGGTGGGTTCCAGAAGGAGGCCGGCGAGACCAGGATCGAGGTCGAGCTCCCGGCGGCGGGGAGGCGCCGGGTCCTGGTCAACGGGAAGCGGCCGGGGCGGCTGGCCGACGTCGCCGCGATCGCACCGGTGGTGGCCTTCCTGCCAGACGACCTCGACCTCGTGAAAGAGAGCGCGGGGATCAGACGACGCTATGTCGACGACCTCGGGTCGCAGCTGGCGCCGGGATATGCGGCGGCGGTGGCGGAATACGAGCAGACGCTGCGCCAGCGCAACGCGTTGTTGCGACGAGACGGACCGGCCACCGACCTCATGTCCCTCGAGGTCTGGGACGAGCGGTTGATCGCGGCTGCGGTTGCCTTGTGGAACGAGCGAGTGCGGCTCACCCTCCGGCTGGGACCGACGCTCGACGCGGCGCACGCGGCGGTGGCGGGGCCGGGGGAGCTGCTCGCCGTCGTGCTCAGTCCGGCATGGGGAAGCGACGACGAGCGAAGGGAGGATGGGGAGTGGAACCCCGAGCGAGCGGCCCGGGCGCTGCGTGACGCCCTCTCCGCCCGGAGACGGAGGGAGCTCGAGCAGCGAACGACCACGGTGGGCCCGCATCGCGACGACATCGGGCTGGTGCTGGGCCGGCGCGACGTACGAGCCCAGGCGAGCCAGGGCGAGCAACGGTCCGTGGCCGTGGCGATGAGAGTGGCGTCGTACCGACTGCTGCGGGAGCGCCACGGCCACCCGCCGGTGTTGCTGCTCGACGACGTGTTCTCCGAGCTCGACCTCGCCAGGACGGCCGCCGTGGTCGAGATGCTCCCCGAAGGCCAGGTTCTCGTCACTACCACGAGGGAAGATGAGGTACCGGTCGGCGGACGGCGATGGGCCGTCGGCGACGGCAAGGTCGAGTGATGCGCCTCCGGTGTGATCGGCGGGGGAGAGGAGACAGGAAATGAACGAGCGGCGGGATCTCGTCGCCGTGGGCGACCTGATCGACAAGGTGCTCGGCAAGGTCGCCAGGGCCGACGTGGCGCCCATCGTCCAGCTCCGGCGCGGCTGGGACGAGGTCGCCGGCGAGTGGGCGGGCAAGTGCACCCCGGTGGGGATTCGCAACGGCGTGCTCACCGTCGAGGTGGGCTCCGGCTTGGATGCCTCGAAGCTGCGGTTCGAGAGCGAGCGGCTGCTCGCCGGGGTGCGTCACCACCTCGCAGGGGACATCGCCCCGTCCCGCCTGGCGATCCGTGTGCGGAGGCGCCCGAAGGACGCAAATGGGTGAGCCACAGGCGTTCCCGGCTATAATGACATGGTTGTCAGTTCGCGAAACGCGTCCCCGCCTGGGCCAGTCTGAGGAGACCTGTGGCTGATTCGAAGCGCACATCCAACGCGTCCGGCGCGTCCTATGGAGCCAAGGACATCACCGTCCTCGAAGGCCTCGAGGCGGTACGCCGTCGACCCGCCATGTACATCGGCTCCACCGGGCCAAAAGGCCTCCACCACCTGATCTGGGAGGTCGTCGACAACGCCGTCGACGAGGCGATGGCGGGCTTCTGCACCCGCATCGAAGTGACGCTGCGCGCCGATGGCGCCGTCGAGGTGAAGGACAACGGCCGCGGCATCCCCGTGGACTTTCACGACAAGACGAAGCAGTCCGCGCTCACCACCGTGCTCACCACCCTGCACGCCGGGGGCAAGTTCGAGTCGGGCGCGTACACGGTGTCCGGCGGGCTCCACGGGGTGGGTGTCTCCGTCGTCAACGCCCTCTCGACGCGGATGGACGTCTCGGTCGTGCGCGACGGCTTCCAATGGACGCAGTCCTTCGAGTACGGCCGTCCGCTCGGCAAGGTGGAGAAGGGCAAGCCGGCCAAGCGAACGGGCACCAACATCACCTTCTGGGCCGACCCCGAGATCTTCGCCGAGACGACGGAGTACGGCGCGACGGTGGTGACGAGCCGTCTGCGCGAGATGGCATTCCTCAACCGGGGCTTGGAGATCCGGTTCCGTGACGAGCGGGGCGAGGAGCCCGAGGAGGAGGTCTTCCAGTACCGCGGCGGCCTCATCGACTTCGTGAAGCACCTGAACGCGACGCGTGAGCCCATCCACAGCCAGGTCGCCTTCTTCGAGGAGGCGGGCGACGAGGCCGAGGTCGCCGTCGCCCTGCAATGGACCGGCGGGTACAACGAACGTGTGTTGAGCTTCGCCAACAACATCAACACCCATGAGGGCGGAACCCACGAGGAGGGCTTCCGCAAGGCGCTCACCCGGGCGATCAACGACTTCGCCCGTGGCCGCAACCTCCTCAAGGAGAAGGACGAGAACCTCCAAGGCGAGGACGTGCGGGAGGGGCTCACCGCCGTCGTGTCGGTGAAGGTGCGCCAGCCCCAGTTCGAGGGCCAGACCAAGAC
>DKBA01000078.1 GCA_002450985.1 Acidimicrobiia bacterium UBA6912 | reverse complement strand
CGAACGGGGCTCAGCCCGATAGGGCGACGGCCGCGGCGAGGATGCCGAGGCTCACCAGCAGGATCGCGCCCTGGAGGGCGCCGCGGACGGCGGCCGAGGTGCGGCGGGCGGTGAATTGGTGTCCTGCGGCGAGGGCGATGGCGACGACGACCAACCCGAGCTTGCGGACGACGGGCTCGTCGAACCAGCCGTAGTCGAGCCGAACCATCTGGATGGCGCCGGTCACCACGGCCAGCCCCATCGCCGCCCACGACACGACGCCGAAACGGCGCGCCATGGCTTGGAGCATCGGGCGTTCGGCGCCTGCCGAGCGCAGTGCCGGAACCAGCGCACCCACCGTGATGAGGCCGCCGACCCACACGGCCGCAGCCACGAGATGGAGCCAGAGCACGACGCCGTCGATGGTCACCGAATCAGTCCTGGTCCTTCAGGAAGGTCTCGATCTCGGCGACCAAGTCCTCGGTCGCCCCGAGGTCGAGGTCGGGTGGGGCCTCGTCGTCCTCGTCCTCGAGCTCGTGGACGAGCTCGGCGAGATCGTCCGACTCGGCCATGGCGTCGTCGACCCTGGTCTCGAACTCGGCGGCCAGCCGTTCCAGTGGCGCCGCATCGAGGTGGAGAGCAAGGAGATCCGTCGCCCGCTCCAGCAGGGCGAGCATGGCCTTCGGATTGGCGTTGGCGGCCAGGTAGTGCGGCGTCGCCGCCCACAGGCTGACGGCCGGCATGCCACCCTCGCGGCAGGCCTCCTGGAGCACGCCGATGATCCCGGTGGGGCCTTCGTAACTGGACCCGAGCAGGTTGTAGCGGATGAGCATGCCCGGGTCGGTGGCGACTCCGATCACGGGGACGGGCCGGGTGTGGGGCACCTGGCCGATGAACGCCCCCAGCAGCACGACCTCCTCGACGTCGCTCTCCATGAGCACCCGCGTGACGTGGCGGGCGAAGGTCTTCCACCGGAAGCTGGGCTCCTCCCCGAGCACGACGACGAGGTCACGCTCGCCGCTCTCGTTCGGAACGGCGAAGAACTTGGTNNCTGGCCGAGCACGAACTCGGCGACCCCGGTCGCCGCCTCACACGCGTCGTTCCATCCCTCGAAGGCCACGATCGCCCGAGGCCGCCGCAGGATGGGTCTCGAGAACCGATGGATGGCATCCATGGTTCCAGGCTACCGGCTCCCGGCGCGTTCAGACCCCGAGCAGCTCCGCGGCGTTGTCGTACAGGATCCGCTGCGTGACGTCGGCGTCGACGCCCAGCTTGTCCCACTCCCGCAGCCACAGCTCCGGCGTGATGAACGGGAAGTCCGAGCCGAACAGGGTGCGCTCGGCGAGCTCTCCCGTGCAGGCGTCGATCAGCTCCTGCGGGAAGTACTTCGGCGACCAACCCGAGAGCTCGAGCCAGATCGTGGGCTTGTGGCGGGCGGCGGCGATGGCCTCGCTCTGCCACGGCCACGACGGGTGGGCGGCGATGATCTTCAGGCCCGGCACCCGAGCGGACAGCGAGTCGAGCAGCATGGGATTCGCATACCGTGTCTGTACCCCGGCCCCTCCCGGCAGGCCGGCGCCGAGCGCCGTGTAGCCGGTGTGGAAGAGGCACACGAGACCGAGCTCGGCGGCCAGCTCGAACATCGGACGGAAGCGTTTCCGACTCGGGTCGAATCCCTGAGCCGAGGGATGGAACTTGATGCCCGACAGCCCCAACTCGGCGATCTCCTCCACCGGCCCGATGAGATCCGTGCGATGCGGATCCACGGCTCCAAAGCCGATGAACACGTCAGGCGCCGTCGTCACGAGCTTGGCGACGTGCTCGCTGGAGAAGGGTGGAAGGCCGGTGGTGGCCTCGTTGTCCCACCCCAGGATCACCGCTCGGCCGTCGAGCGACCGGTAGTAGTCGGCGAGCTCGCCGGCGGACATTCGGGCGATCGTACGCCCGAACCGCCGCTCCAGCTCGGGCAGGAAGCGAACGAAGGTCGAATCGAGGAACTCGGGGACTGGGGGATGGCAGTGCATGTCGATGAAGCGCATGCCGTCACGCTACGTAGCTCCTGCCCGGCGAACCAGAGCCCGAAGTCCCCATCCGCCGGCCAGGATGGCGGCAGCGGCGATCCATGCCCTCACGTCGACGAAGACGGCGAGCGAGAGGCAGGCGAGCAGGCCTGCCCACGCGATCCAGCGGGGGAACCGGCGGTGCTCGGGGGGTAGGCGCAGCGCGGCGAGGTTGGTGATCGCGTAGTAGACGAGCACGGTCATGGCGCTGAAGGTCCACGTCGTGCGCACGTCACCGATGACGGCGATGAGGGCGATGGTGAGGACGACGGTGACGGTGGCGGGCCGTGGTGTCGAGCGCACCTCGTCGACGGCGGCGAGCCCGGTTGGCAGGTCGGCCCGCCGCCCCATGGCGAGCACGACGCGGGACAGCCCGAGGATGAGGTTCAACAGCACTCCGAGCATTGCGGCCACCGCCCCGATCTCCACGACCCTGGCGATCCCAGGTGCGCCGTAGCCGATGGCGACGGTCGCCAGTGGGGCGGCCGGGCCCTCGGTGGCGGCCGCGATCTCGGCGGCGCCGACCGTACCGACACCCACGGCGGCGACCGCCGTGTACAGGGCGATCGTGATCGCCATGGTGGCGATGATGGCGATGGGGATGGTGCGTGCCGGCCGGTGCACCTCCTCACCGAGTGTGGCGATCCTGCCGTAGCCGGTGTAGGCGACGAACATCAACGCCGTCGCCTCGAGCCACCCCGTCGTCCCTCCCCCGAAGAAGCCTCCGGCCGTGAAGTTGGCGGACCTGACACTGCCGAGACCGGCGGCGAGGAAGAGCAGCAGGGCGCCGAGCGCAGTGCCGACCACCACCGTGTTGACCATGGCCGAGCGCCGTATCCCGGAGATCACGACGCCGCCGATGGCGAGCACGGCGAGCAGGGCGAGTGGCACGACGGCGGACTCCGGCCCGTCGATGGCAACGACGACGTAGCCGGCGAAACCGAGCGCGGCCGTCGCCGCCGAAGCCGACTTGGCGGCGAGGAACATCCAGCCGGCGGTGAGGCCCCAGCCCGGGGAGAGGAGGCGATTGCCGTACTCGTAGGTGCCGCCGCTCACCGGGTGGGCTGCGGCCAGTTGGGCGCTGCTCAGCCCGTTGGCGGCGGCGACCAACCCGGCCGCAGCGACGGCGACGATGACGCTCGGTCCGGTGACGCCTGCGGCGATGCCGATGCTGACGAAGACGCCGGTGCCCACGATCGAACCGAGTCCGAGCAGGATGGCGGAAGGGATGCCGAGCTCACGGCGCAGCTGGGTCACGCCGGTGATTCTGGTCGCTGCCGTCCGCCTACGGCGGACATGTGTCGGGCGACACGGATTCGGCTCGGCGCCGCGTCGTCTCTACGGGGTGATGGAGCGACTTCGTCGCCCTGTCTGCTGGTTCCGACCGGCCGAAGTGCCGCAGGTCGCTTCGGTGCGTGGGTGGGGGACGGGCGGCACCGACCGGTCGGGCCGTGACCGGAACCGGGTCTCATGGGGGGCGCCGTCACCGTCGATGGAGGTTCCGGCCACGGCGTCCGCTCCGTGGCCGTCCGCCTACGGCGGACATGTGTCGGGCGACGCAGGTTCGGCGTCGTGTGGCGGGGGCGCGCGGCGTGTTCAGCGCTCGGCGCGTCGGAGACGGAGCGAGTTGGAGACGACCGAAACGCTCGAGAACGCCATGGCGCCGGCGGCGATCATCGGGTTGAGCAGACCGGCGGCGGCGAGTGGGATCGCCGCGGTGTTGTAGAAGAACGCCCAGAACA
>DKBA01000079.1 GCA_002450985.1 Acidimicrobiia bacterium UBA6912 | reverse complement strand
AGGGGGGATCATTCGAGATCGATGGCGACGAAGACGGCATCCGCGGCGGCCGCGGTGAGCTCGTCGGGGGTTGGTCTCCAGCGGGCACCGAAGAAGCGCGGTCGTCCGCCGGGAGTGGTCGCCGGGTACCGCTCCACATAGGCGGCGAGCAGCTCCCGGCGCGTGGCGACGTCATCGACCAGATGGGCCTTGCCGTGTCGCGTGCGTCCGCCGAGCACGACCTCGACCGCGGCGGGCTCGGCGAAGTTGCGCCACCACGTCTTGGCGTCGGCGTTGCCCGCCCACACGGCGACGCCGTCGCCGTGTCGAACGTACTGCAGCGGGAGCTCGTAGCGGCGACGGCTGCGTCGTCCCTCATAGGTGAGCACCATCAGCGAGCCGCTGAGCATCCGGTGGAGGGGGGAGCGCAACATCGTCATCGCCACTCGGTTCCCGAATCCGGCCACGATCGACTCCTTTCGCCGTGTGAAAGCATCCGGCTCCCACCTTGCCCGTCGGGACCGGGTGCCGACAGGGCTGATCGGCACCAAACGCTCGGACGCTCGAACCGCAAGCCCGCCAAGACTCCTAGGGTGCACCCGTCATGAATCGCAACGCCCTCATCGGCATCGTGGCCGTCGCCCTCGTGGCCGCAGTCGTCGCCGCCGTGCTTCTGCTGCGCGGAGACGGCGACGAGGCCGTCCCCGCCGCCGGTGCAACCACCACGTCCTCGGGGCCGACGACGACCGCACCGGGCGAGACGACGACGACCGGATCGGTGCCCACCACGGAGACGTCGACGACGACGTCGGCGGCCGCCTACACCCCCGTCTTCGAGGAGGCACCCTGCGCCTTCACCGTGGTGACCGAGCTCGACATCTCGTGCGGGTACCTCGTGGTGCCCGAGGACCGCCAGGCGCCGGACAACGGGCAGCAGGTGCGGATCCATGTCGCCCGCGTCCAGAGCGACAACCCGAACGCTCCCGCCGACCCGATCGTCTATCTCGACGGCGGGCCGGGTGGCGAGAGCCTCGACCCCCTCCAGTTCTCGCTCGGGCCGACGTGGAGCGACTTCGTCGCCAACCGCGACATGATCTTCTTCGATCAGCGCGGCGTCGGCTACTCCGAGCCGTCGCTCGAATGCACCGAGACCCGCGAGCTGACCTTCGATGTCATCGACGAGGACCTCCCGGCAGGCGAGTACCTGAGCCTCGAGCTCGACGCCCTGACCCGGTGTCGCCAGCGGCTGCTCGCCGGCGGCATCGATCTCGCCCAGTACACGAGTGAGGAGAACGCCGCCGACGTCGCCGACCTCCGCATCGCCCTCCGCATCGACGAGTGGAACCTCCTCGGCATCTCCTACGGCACCCGTCTCGCCGAGACGGTCATGCGCGACCACCCGGAGGGGATTCGCAGCGTGATCCTCGACTCGACGTACACACCGGACACCGATCTCATCGAGTCGGCCCCGCGGAACTTCGCCCGCGCCCTCGACGTGTTCTTCACCGGGTGCGCCACCGACCAGGCGTGCAACGCCGCCTACCCGAATCTGGACGACCGGCTCTTCGCCCTCGTCGAGCGTCTCGACGCCGACCCGCTCACGGCCCGGGTACGCGACGTCTTCACCCAGGAGCGGTACGACGCCGTCGTCGACGGCCAGGCCGTGCTCGGTACCGTGTTCCAGGGGCTCTACTCCGCCGAGATCATCCCGGTCCTCCCGCAGATGATCGCCGAGCTGGAGCAGGACGACACCTCCACCCTGGCCCTACTCGCCACCAACGACCTCGCCAACGGCGCCTTCTTCAGCTACGGGATGCACTTGTCCGTGCAGTGCAACGAGGAGGTTCCGTTCACGAACGAGGCGGCAGTCGCCGCGGCGGCGACCTCGGATCCCCGGTTGGAGGACTTCTTCGCAGAAGCGAGCAACATCGGCCCCGCCATCTATCCCATCTGCGACATGTGGCAGTCGGGAAGGGCGAACCCGGTCGAGAACGAGCCAGTGACGAGCGACCTCCCCACGCTCGTCATGGCGGGCCAGTACGACCCGATCACGCCGCCGGAGTGGGGCGTTGGTGCGGCCCGCACCCTTCCCAACTCGACCTACGTGGAGTTTCCCGGCGTCGGGCACGGGGCATCCCTGTCTGGCGATTGCCCCGAGGCGATCGCCCTCGCGTTCATCGACGACCCGCTCGCCGATGTCGACCGATCGTGCGTGAGCAGCATGGGAGGGCCTCCCTTCATCGTCCCCGGGGTGGCCGCTCCTGCGATCGACCTCGTGCCCTTCGAGGAATCGGTCTTCGGGGTCACCATCTCGGGCGTGGTGCCCGACGGGTGGGAGAGCGTGTCCCCGGGGGCGTGGACGCGCATGGCGACCGGCCTCGATCAGACCACGATCGTCCAGCAGGCGGCGCCGGGCCTCAACAGCCCGGAGCTCGTGATCGGCCTGTTCGCCTCCCAGCTCGGGTTCGACGGCGAGCCGGAGTCGAACGGCACGGTGGATCGCGGCGGTCGGACCTGGAGCCTCTACCGGGGCACCATCGACGGCTTCGCCGCAGACGTTGCGCTCGGCCCCGGTGACCTGATGGGCATCGTCGTGCTCGTGTCCAACGCCGACGAGCGCGACGCTCTGTTCGAGGAGGTCATGCTGCCTGCCCTGGACGCGTTCGTCGCGAGCTGAGGGATGTCCCGGTTCGGGAGCCCAACCGGATCTCAGCCGGCATCCACGAGCGCCCCCGCCAGGGCCGCAGCGACCCGGTTGCGGGTCGATCCGATGCGGAGATCGGCGGTGAGTTCGATCTGGACGCCGCAGCGGGGCGGTAGGTTGACCGGGTTTCTGGGGTGCATACCCCGCAGCTTCACGGGTATCTCCTCCGGCACGTGTACCGCGCGAAGCCCGCGTCGCGCCCGCAGGGCCGCTGAGAGCCGGGCAGCCAGCGGCCGGTTACGACCGCCGAGCAACGCCGTCGACCGCATCCCGCGCCGCCCGAAGCCATGAAGCGAGACGGCGACGTCGACGCTCCGGAGATACCGCCGCAACGCCTCACTGTGATCGGGGTCGAAGCGGATGGAAGGGACGTGCCAGCGCACGTCGGGTGGCTGCACCACTGCGTAGAGGGACGCCCCCGTTGCGGAAGCGACGTCACGGGCGATCTCCCAGGTGCCGTGCTCGAGCCCGCCGTGCAACGCCATCAACCCCACGCGGCTGCCCGGCATGTGGATCTCCCTCACGCCCGGCGTGGCGAGCAGCTCGGCGAGCATCGACGAGCCCGGCGGGGCGGTCTCAGGCAAGCAGGTTGAGCAGCTGGCGGCGCGTGGCGTGGAGCCTCTTCGCCATGACCTCTGCGACGCGGGCCATCACCCGGTAGCCGCATGCCGGGTTGTTGAGGAACCGCTCGCGCAGGGCCGCAGCGTCGAAGGCGATGCCGCGGACGGGCGTCTGCGCCTGGGCGTCGAACTGCCACTCGTACGGCGGGAACAGCCACGACCACCCCAGCGCCGAGCCCTCGGTGATGTTCTGGATCGTGCGGGGGACGGTTCCTGCCGCATCGACCTGGAGCGCCACCACCCCCGAGCGAATCAGGTAGAACGTGTCGGCGGGCTCGCCCGCCCTGAAGATGATGTCGCGGGCGGCGAACTCGACCAGCCGGCCGAGCTTGACGAACACCTCGGCGTCTTCGGGGTCCAAACCCTTCACGAATGGGTGCCCGATGACCTGCTGGCGGACACGGGGATCGGGTTGCTCGGGATCCATGCGGCTCCTTCGTTGTTGCCGATGCCGCAATCTACCGCCACCGGCCCGCGTGGCGTCTGCGCCATGTCGTTGCGGGCCTCAGGTTGGCTGGGTGGCGGCCGGGCGATGGGGAACCACCACCGGACGGCCCTCGGCGTCGGTGAGGACGGCCACGTCCGCCTCGTAGTGACGCCGCAGCCGCTCCACGGTGAGCACCTCCCCCGGCGATCCGGAGGCGACCACCCTGCCGCCGGCGAGCAACACGAGGCGGTCGGCGTATTGGGCGCCGAGCGTGAGATCGTGGACGGCGGCGATCACGCAGATGCCGAGCCGGGACCGGAGCCCGTCGACACTCTCGAGGAACTGCTGCTGGTGACCGAGATCCAGCCCTGTGGTGGGCTCGTCGAGCAAGAGCACCTGGGGTCGCTGGGTGAGCGCCCTGGCGAGCACGGCGCGCTGGCGCTCCCCACCCGAGAGGGACTCCAGGCGCCGGTCGGACAGTCGCAACAGGTCGAGACGATCCATCTCCTCCCTCGCCACCGCGACGTCGGTGCGCGACTCGGTGCGCCAGTACGGGATGTGGGGATTGCGCCCGAGTAGCACGTAGTCGAACACACTGGTTCCCGGGGGGATCACNNCCGTGCACCACGTCCTCGCCGCCGTACCCCGCGGTGACCCCGACGAACGAAACGCCGCTCATCGGGTCCTCCCGGCACGCGCCAGGATCACCGCAAAGAACGGCGCCCCGACGAAGGCCGTGACCACGCCGATGGGCAGCTCGGATGGCGCCAGCACCGTTCGCGCCACCACATCGGCGAAGAGCAGGAACGCCGCCCCCGCGGCGAGCGACATCGGCAGGATCGACCGGTACGAGGTGCCCGACAGCAGGCGCACCGTGTGGGGCACGATGATGCCGACGAATCCGATGAGCCCGGCAACGGCAACTGCCGAGGCGGTCGCCAGCGTCGCGGCGAGAACGATCCAGAACCGGACGCGGGAGACGTCGAGCCCCAGCGCCGACGCCTCGGTCTCCCCCACCGCCAGCACGTCGAGGTGACGGCGGTGAGCGACGAGCACGCCCACCGACACGACGACGAACGGGGCGATCAGGCGCACCTCTCCCCAGCCGACCGTGGTGAGCCGTCCCAGGATCCACGCAAACACCTCCCGCACCGTGTCGGACGCGAGCTGCTGGGCGAACGTCTGAGCGGCGGTGAAGAACGACGCCACCGCCACGCCGGCCAGGATCAGCGTTGCCGTCGTGCGCACTGCGCCGCCCAGCCGGGCCAAGGCGTAGGTCACGACGACGGCGACGGCGCCCCCGCCGAACGCGGCGAGCGGCAGCAGGGGGGACGTGCCCGACACGCCCGCAACGATGGCGAGCGTCGCCCCGAGGCCCGCTCCGGCGGCGACGCCCAGCAGATAGGGGTCGGCGAGCGGGTTGCGGAAGACGCCCTGGTAGGCGCCGCCCGCGATGGCGAGGGCCCCGCCGACGAGCGCTCCCAGCACGACGCGGGGCAACCGCAGCTCCCACAGCACGGCCGCCTGACGCTCGGTGAGCCCCGAATCCACCGACACCCACGGCAGCCCGTCGACCAGTTCGAGGAGGACGCCGCGCACCGGGAGCCCGGCAGGGCCGACGGTGAGGGCGAGGGCGGCGCCTGCGACGAGAACGAGCCCGACCACCAACGCCGGGCGGGGCCGGACCCGGCGGTGAGCGGCCACTGCGGCGTCCATCACGATGTCGCCTCGCTCACGGCGGCCGCGATGGCGTCCATGAGATCGACCACCCGCGGCCCCCAGCGCGACGCCACATCCGGATCGAGCACGAACACGTGGCCCGAGGCCACGGCCGACAGCGTGTCCCACCCATCCCTGGAAGCCAGCGTCTCGGGGGTCTCCCCCACGCCGGCGAGGAAGATCAGGTCGGGATCGGCGCTGAGGATGAACTCGGGGCTGAGCTGGGGGAATCCGCTCCCCAGCTCGTCCGGCGCCGCATCGGCGATGTTCTCCATCCCGAGGAGGCCGTAGAGCTGGCCGATGAAGGACTGGGAGTTGGGGGTGTAGAAGCCGAAGGGATCCGTCTCGTGGTAGTAGGTGAGCCCGGCGGCGCGGTCGCCAACGGCGGCCATTGCCGCGTCGATGCGGTCCGCCATGCCGGCGACGAGGTCCTCCGCCTCTTCGGTGTGGCCGGTCGCCGCCCCCAGCGTCCGGACCTGGGCATACACGTCGTCGAGCGAGCCGGCGGTGCCGAGGAGCAGGGTCGGCACGCCGACCGCATCGAGCGCCGTGACCGCATCGACCGGGTCGAACGACAAGATGACGAGGTCGGGATCGAGGGCCACGACGGCCTCCACGCTCAGGTTGAAGGAGTCGAGCCGGGTGAGCTCGGCGGCCTCCGGCGGGGAGTTCGAGAACAGGTCGACCGCCATGACCTGGTCGCCGGCCCCGATGGCGAACAGCATCTCGACGTGGGTCGGCGACAACGCGGCGATGCGCTCGGGGCGGGAGGGGATGGTGACGGCGCCTGCGCCGGTGGCGACCTCGGTGGGGAATGCCGAAGACGGGGCGGTCTCCGCCACCGACGTCGGAGCCAGGGTCGCCGCGGTGGTGTCCGCAGTCGTGGCGGAACACCCGCCGATCACCAGGAGCACGCCGAGCAGCGTTGCGATGGTGGCGGATCTCACGGCTTCCTCCTCTCGGTGGAGGAGCCGGGCAGGAGCGGCGTCGCCCCTCCTCCGAGAGCCCAGCCGCCGTCCGGCGAGGAGGCGACCTGGCTCGTCCCCGGGACGGGGCTTCACAGTTGCGGGACAGCGCCGGGTTCACACCGGACTTCGCTCTCGCGGGACGCCGCAGCCACATCGGGCTGCGCATCGCCAACGATAGCCGCACGATGGTGCGGCCGGCGGCGGACACGGGCGCAACGGGCGGGGACGGCCGGTCGGGGTGCCGGGCCGCCCCTCCCCCGCTACGCTGGCCTTATGAGCCCTCGTGCCCGCTTCGTCTCGATGCTCGTCCTCGCCGCGGCGGCCGCCGCCTACGTGCTGCGGCCCGTGCGCAGACCCGAGGCAACGGGGAACTGGCAGCCCGCCGATCCGCATCACGCCCGTCACTGAGCCGTGCGCATCGCCATCCACCACGTCGGCGACGTCGGTCTGCGAGCCGGCCGGATTCTGCTCGGAGAACGCCGCCTGACGGCGCTCGGCGTTGTGGGGAGCCGGCCCAACACCCGCACCGACCCTCGCCTCGAGGCGGCGACCGACCTCACCAGCTATGACGTGTTCGTCAGCGATGACAGAGAGGCTGCCGTTGCCGAGGCGGAGAGGGCACTGGCCGCCGACGTGACGTGCGTGCTCTGGGCCGACGGCAACGACGACCTCGCCGCGCTCGGCGACGAGTTCGCCGCCCAGGGACGCACGCTGCTGGTGGGCGCCAACCTGGCCTCCGGCATCGCCCCCTGCCTCGCCTCTCACGAGTCGGCGAGGACCGCCGATCTGCTCGAGGTCCGCTATGCATGGACGGAACCGGGGCGCCCCCTCCGCCGCGGCGAACCCATCCCTTTCCCCGACCCGATCGGAGCCTGCTGGAGCCGCGACCGGGGTGTGCTGGGAATCTCGAGCCGGTTCGTCGCCCCCGTCGACGGCGAGTGGGCGGGTGCGATGGCCAGGGTCACCATCGGCACGCCCGCCGGCGTCGTGTCTCGGATCGTCGGCGTTGCCGACGACGCCGCCCACCTGGAGGCGATCGCCCTCGCCGCCGGTGCGGTGACCGTCGGTGACTACGCCTTCGGGCTCGCCCACGCCGCCGACCGAAGCGAGGCCTACCTGGCCGCGGCGCTCGAAGCCGGCCTCGACGTCGCGTCATACTCGACCGAGCCGGCCAACTGACCCCACCACCCGTCAGAGCCGCACGAGGGGGGAAGCGTCTCGTCGCCCGACGCAACTGCGCCTCTCCGTATGGCGCGGCCCCTTAGCCCGCCGAACCCGGTTGAATAGCCGGCATGCCCGCCCGCCGCACCGCCGCCATCCTGCTGGTGGTCGCGATGCTCGCGGCGGCCTGCAGCACGGCGGCGGACGACGATCCGGCCCCGGCTGCCCTCGAGAGCGTGTCCACCACGGCGCCGCCGGACAGCACCGCACCCGCCGGCGACACGACGACGACGGCCGGCGACGGCGAGCAGTCCTATGCGGGCGACACGCCCGCCCCGGAGTTCCCGGAGGGGCTCGACTGGCTCAACACCGCTGCACCGGTCACCCTCGCCGAGCTCCGGGGCAAGGTGGTACTGCTCGACTTCTGGACCTATGGATGCATCAACTGCATCCACATCCTCCCCGACCTCGAACGCCTCGAGGAGGAGTTCGCAGACGAGCTCGTCGTGATCGGCGTCCACTCCGCGAAGTTCGTCAACGAGAGCGCCACCGACAACATCCGCCAGGTGATCCTCCGCTACGACATCGAGCACCCAGTGGTGAACGATCGGGACTTCGAGGTGTGGCGCGCATGGGGCGCCAACGCCTGGCCCACCACCGTGCTCATCGACCCGGCGGGGAACGTGGTGGGCGGCCACCCCGGTGAGGGTGTGTACGACGTCGTCGCTCCGGTCATCACCTCGCTGGTCGCCGAGTTCGACNNGCAGGACGACCGGCTCTTCATCGCGGACACCGCCCACAACCGGATCGTCGTGGCCGACCGCACCACCGGGCAGGTGCTGGCCGTGTACGGGAGCGGACCACCCGGGCGGCGCGACGGGCCGGCAGCGAGCGCTGCCTTCGACGCCCCGCAGGGACTCGCCCTCGCCGCCGACGGTGTGACCCTGTACGTCGCCGATACCAACAACCATTCGATCCGGGCCGTCGACACGAACACCGGGACGGTGACCACGCTCCTGGGCACGGGCGAGCAGGGCTGGCCACCGACGGGCGGCGTCGCCCCCGACGTCCCCATCAGCTCACCATGGGACGTGCTGGTGGACGGCACCACCCTCTACATCGCGATGGCGGGGACCCACCAGATCTGGTCGATGGACCTCGCAACCGGGATCGCCCTCCCCCTCGTCGGCAGCGGCCGGGAGGGAGTGCTCAACGGCACCCTCGACCAGGCTGAGCTCGCCCAACCGAGCGGGCTCGCCATCGACGGGGGCATCCTCTACTTCGCCGACTCCGAGTCCAGCTCGATCCGATCCGCCGACGTGGCCGCCCCGGCCGGGGAGACGGCCCTCGTCGCCGGTGGGGCGATCAACCTCTTCGAGTTCGGCGACGACGACGGCACCGGTGATGCGGCGCGTTTCCAGCATCCTTTGGGCGTTGTGGTGTGGAAGGACGCCGGTACGCTCATCGTGGCCGACACGTACAACAGCCGCCTCCGATTGGTGAATCCCGTCACCCGGGAGGTGACGACCTACCTCGGCGGCGAGCAGGGCTGGCAGGACGGAGCCGACCCGCGTTTCTTCGAGCCTGGCGGTCTCTCCGTCGACGGTGCCACCCTCTACGTCGCGGACACCAACAACCACGCCGTCCGCGTCGTCGATCTGGCCACGGGCACCGTGGAGACGCTCGTGCTCAAGGGAATCGAGGATTTCGAGCCGCGACCCGAGGACGCCGACTACAAGGGGACGATCGTCAGCGTGCCGCCGCTCGAGCTCGCCGCGGGTGACGGGCAGATCGTGCTCGACGTGGCGCTGCCAGACGGCTACAAGGTCAACGAGGAGGCGCCCTCGTCTGCGGTCGTCACCGTCGAAGGCGAGGCCGTCTCCATCGCCGACGAGGACACCACCGTCGATCTCACGGGGGCGTCGTTCCCGGTCGGCATCCCGGTTCGGCTCTTCGAACGCTCGGCCGACGTCATCGTCGACCTCACCGTGGTGTACTGCAGGAACGAGGCCGAGAGCCTGTGCTACATCGACCAGGTGCGGTTCGTCGCCCCGGTCACGGTCGGCGACGGTGACGGAGGCGACGTCGTGCTCTCTCACGAGATCGCGCTGCCCGACCTCACAGACTGATGCGGTCGCCGTCGCCGCCTCGACCCGTGGTTCTCATCGGTGACTCCATCCGGCTCGGGTACCAGCCCGTCGTCGCTCGGCGGCTCGATGCCGCCGCTCGCGTCTGGGGACCCGAGGAGAACTGCGGCAGCACGCGTGCCGTCGTCGCCAACCTCGACGAGTGGATCCTGCGGCGTCTGGAGCCGGGGGCCGTCGTGCACCTCAACGCCGGGCTCCACGACCTGCGCCGGCCGCCCGGGACCTCAGGGCGACCAGCGGTGCCAATCCCCGAGTACGTCGCCAACCTCCGCACCATCGTCGGCTCCGTGACCCGGATCGCCAAGGTCACACTCGTGCTGGCGACGACCACGCCGGTCGACGACCTTCGGCATGGATCGGGACGGCGACCAGAACGGCACGAGGCCGATGTCGTGGACTACAACGCTGCGCTGCGCCGGGTAGCCGACGAGCTCGGCGTAACGGTGGACGACCTGTATGCCGTGGTCGACCTCGATCGTGAGCGGTTGCTCGGCGCCGACGGGGTGCATCTCTCGCACGTCGGGAACACACGGGTGGGCGACGCGGTCGCCACCGAGCTACGCCGCGTCCTGGAGCGCAGCTGAGACGACGCCCTCAGGATTTGGTGGCAGGCACCGACGAGGCGGTGGCCGGCTGCTCCGGCTCGGCGGCGGTTTGCCGGGTCGGTGGCCGCTCGGTTCGCGGCTGCGGGACGGCAGGACGGGGACCCAGCCGGGACGGCGCCGCCCTCCGCACTCGCTGTTGGGTGGGCACCGGCTGGTAGGTCTCTTCGAGCACCGTGAACTCGACGCCTCCCACGACGTCGGAGATGAGGTTGTAGACGACCGCCCCCATGGTCATGGCTCCCGTGCCGACGATGACGCCGATCACCGTGAGCAGCACGAGCGCCCTGAAGTAGAGCTCCCCATCGGGGGTGAAGGTCAAGGTGAGGCTCTCGAAGATGTCGGCGATGCCGTCGGGGATGCCGCGCTGCACGGCGATGGACCACATGACCCACATGCCGAGCACGAAGGTGAGGCCGGCGATGATGTTGAAGATCAGCGACGCCTTGAGCACCGTCCACGGGTCGATCTTGCGGACGACTCGCCGCACGCGTCGTACTTGCATGTCCAGAAGGCTCCTCAGGGATTGCAATGAGTGTAACGCCACGACGGGCTAGCGCAGCGGTACGTCGCATTCAACGTTCAGACATGCCGCTCGGGTTCCGCGCCGTGACCGGCCGCGACCCGGCCGCCAGGACCGGGACGCACCGCCCTCACTCCGCGTCGTCCTCCTCGCCTGCCGGCACGAGCGCCACCGCGGACAACTGGGCGCCGGCGGCGAGGTTCATCACCCTGACACCCGTCGAATCCCGCTTCTGCCGGCTCACCGAATCGACCACGGAGCGGATGACGATGCCGTCGGATGACATACACACGATCTCGTCGCCCGGCGACACGGCGCGGACGTCGACCAGCACGCCGCGCACNNCTGGTGAGCTTCATCGCCTTCACTCCGACGCCACCCCGGTTCTGCTTGGGGAACTCGGAAGTGCGGGTGCGCTTGCCGTAGCCGCCGGACGAGAGCAGCAGGACGTCGTCGCCCTCGGCGGCGCACGCCGCCGCCACGACCTCGTCGCCAGCCCGCAAGCGGATGCCGCGTACACCCTGGGTGTCGCGGCCCATCGGACGGACGTCGTCCTCACCGAAACGGATGCCCTGTCCGTTGCGGGTGAACATCATCAGGTCGTGCTCGCCGTTCGTGGCCCTGACCGCGACCACCTCGTCGCCCTCCTGGAGGCTGATGGCGACGAGCACCTGGTTGCGCGAGTCGTACTCGGAGAACCGGGTCTTCTTCACCTGGCCCTGTCGCGTGAACGCAACGAGGTAGCGCGACGTCTCGTAGTCGCGAGTGTCGATGATCGCCTCGACCCGCTCGTCGGGGTCGAGCGGCAGCACCGACTGAACCAGCACGCCCTTCGAGGTGCGGTCCTTGCGGGGAAGCTGGTGGGCCCGAATCCGATAGACCTTGCCCTGGTTGGTGAAGAACAGGAGATAGGCGTGGGCGGTGGTGTGCAACACGTGGGTGATGACGTCGTCTTGCTTCACGGCGGCGCCGCGCACCCCGCGGCCACCCCGGCTCTGGGTGCGGTATGAGCGGGCGAGCACGGCCTTCACGTAGCCGCTGGCGGTGATCGACACGACCAGCTCCTCGTCGGCGATGAGGTCTTCGAGCGACATGTCGCCCTCATCGGCGATGATGCGGGACCTACGATCGTCGCCGAACTTGTCGCGGATCTCCGACAGCTCNNGTGCCGATGAGCCGGCGCCGGCGCTCCTCGCTCTCGAGGATCGCCTTGAGGTCGGCAATGGTCGCCTGCAGCTCCTCGTACTCCTCTCGCAGCTTGTCGGTCTCGAGCGCCGTCAGCCGGCGGAGGGGCATGTCGAGGATGTGGTTCGCCTGGATCTCGGAAAGCTCGAATCGCTCCATCAACGTGGTGCGGGCGACGTCGACGTCGGCCGAGCCGCGGATGATCTGCACCACCTCGTCGATGTTGTCGAGTGCGATGAGGAGGCCCTCGACGATGTGGGCCCTGGCCTCGGCCTTGTCGAGCCGGAACCTGGTGCGCCGTTCGATGACATCGAGCTGGTGCGCGATGTAGAGGTGCACCATGTCGGCGAGGTTGAGGGTGCGCGGCACTCCGTCGTCGAGCGCGACGGCGTTGACGGCGAAGTTCTCCTCGAGCTGTGTGTGCTTGAAGAGCTGGTTGAGGATCACCTGGGGCTGCGCCTCGCGCTTCAGCTCGATGACGAGGCGGGTGCCGTCCCGGTCGGACTCGTCGCGCAGGTCGGAGATGCCCGAGATCGTCTTGTCTCGCACGAGATCGGCGATCTTCGCCATGATGCGGTCGCGCGACACCTGGTACGGGATCTCGGTGACGACGATGGCCGTCTTGCCACGCGCCATCTCGACGACGTCGGTGACGGCCCGCATCTTCACCGACCCGCGTCCGGTGAGCAGGGCGTCCTTGATGCCCCTGTTGCCGACGATGTACGCACCCGTCGGGAAGTCGGGGCCCTGCACGAACTGGAGGAGGTCGGCGGCGGTGGCATCGGGATGATCGATGGCGTAGAGGACGGCGTCGACGACCTCACCGAGGTTGTGCGGCGGGATGTT
>DKBA01000337.1 GCA_002450985.1 Acidimicrobiia bacterium UBA6912 | reverse complement strand
ATGGACCTGAAGCAGAAGCTCATCGATCTCGCCCGCGAAGCGACAGGCGACCTCGAGATCACCGTCGCCGGCGACTTTCAGCCCAAGGGCCTGACGTGGAAGATGGCTGCGGGCGCGGCAGCCGGGTCCGTGATCGGAGACGCCGTGGGCGACGACATGGCTCAGGCCGTCGGGGCGGGAGCCGGCGCGGCAGCCGGCCGCTACGCAGCGACCTCGGGCGAACTCCCGCCCGTCGTGGTCCTCGCCGCATCGCCGTCCAAGCTCTATGTGATGACCTCCAACAATGCAAAGGGCATCATCCTCGCCAAACACCTCGTCCTCCTCGATACCTTCGATCGGGACAACCTCAGCGTCGAAATGCATCAGAAGGTCACGGTTCGCACCGCCGTCATCAAGGACGAGACCACCGGCAAGGAACTGAAGCTCGAGGGCAAACGAATCCTGTTCCACCACATGAACGACATGCTCGACGCACTCGCCGCCGAGGACGCCGAGGACGCCGAGCACGAAAGCGCCGTTGTCGAGCACGAAAGCGCCCTCGGCGCCGAGTGAGCTCGGCGCCGAGACCGGGATCGGTCCGTCCGTGGGGTTCGGGATGCCAAGTCCTCGGCCGGTCGGTACTCGCCGGGCCCCCCGCCGACGACGATGGACCTCAGCGGCGCCGGGAACCGGCGAGCGCCCGCACTGCAGCGACGAAGCATGCCATCGGCGCCTCCACCAAACCGGCGCCGACCATGCCGACGCCAGGCTCTTTCCCGGCGATCCCGGTGTTGATCTGCGGACGAATCCGGGTCCGCACCACGAGCGTGGCGTCGATCCCCGTGGGCGTGCCGCGGGACTCGAGGAAGGGGATTCGGTAGACGGGGTGCTCGGTGAGCGTGATCTCGTACATCTCCAGGGTTCGCCGCACCGCCCCCGCCGCGGTGCCGCCGACGAACCCGACGATGGCGGGTGATGCGGCCATGGCGAAGCCACCGAGTCCCACGGTCTCGGTGATCGCCGAGTCGCCGATGTCCGGGTTGGCGTCTTCGGCCGTGAACGTGCCGAGGTAGAGCCCGTCGACGGTGGGCGCTGGAGCGGTGAACCAGCGGTCGCCGGTGCCCGAGAGCCGGATACCGAACTCGGTGCCGTTGCGCGCCATCGCCGTGACCAGGCTCGAGCCCGCCACGCCCGACGCGGCGTCTGCCGCCAACTTCCCCGCCGCCATCACCAGGTTCAGCATGAAGTGGTCGTTCCCGTCGATGAAGCGGAAGACCTCGGCTCGCCGCGAAGCCGGCGTGGCGTCATCGGCGACGAGCGCCGCCCCGAGGGTGCGCAGGAACAGCGACGTGCCGGCCCGGTTGCGGTTGTGCCCGTCGTCGCCCATCTGGAGCGCCTGGGCGGTGATCGCCCGCAGATCGACGGGGCCCGTGATCCGCAACGCCGAGGCCACGACGGGGGCGAGCACCTGCTCCATCCAGCGCAGCCGCTCGATCACCTCCGGGCCGTACGCCCCGTATCGCAACACGTTGCCGAGGCCCTCGTTCAGCGTGGCGTACGCCGTCCGCCCGCCGTCCTCCACCACCGCGACGGGCATCGACGGCGAGACGACCCCGGCCATCGGCCCGGCAGCCATGTGGTGGTGGCAGGGCGACAGCTCGATCCGACCCGATGCGGCGAGGGTGGCCGCCTCCTCGGGCGAGGCCGCGATCCCCTCGTAGAGGAGCGCGCCCATGATGGCCCCGCGCATCGGCCCGCTCGCATCCCGCCACTCGAGCGGCGGGCCCGCATGCAGCAGCGTGTCGCCGGTCATGCCGGGGATCACCTCACGAGCTGTGGCGACGCTCACGAGGTGGGGCCGGACACCCGTCATGCGAGCGACGGCCGTGGCATTCGCCCCGGCCACATCTGGGTCGGACGCCACCACGGCGAGCGCCGCAGCCGTGCCGGGCTCCGGTGGTCGCCAGTCGGTACGGTGCACATCGACTCCCTGCGCCTCGAGCGCGGCGGCGAGCACCTCGACGCCGGCCGTGACCACGATGGGCGGCGCACCGAGCAGGCCCCGGAGACCGGTCATGCCGGCACTGCCTCGACCAGCGCCACCGCGGCCCGGGTAGCCGCCGCGTTGCAGGCGTACACCGCGGCGCCCGCCTCGCAGAGGCCGGCCGCCTGACGGCTGCGGCCCTGTGGGTCGCCGTCCGTCCCACACAACGAAACCACCACCGCCGCCCCTGCCCCGACGGCGTGAGCCACGACCGGAGCGAGCTCGGCGCCGGGATCGGGGTGGGCGCCGCGCCCGAGCACGACGTCGAGCAGGATCACGCCGACCGATACGTCGCGGGCGGCGGCCTCCAGGCGATCGATCCGAATCGACTGGTCGATCATCGGGTGGGCACGTCCCACCGTGTAGCGGTCGGCGCCGAGGTCGACGAGACGGTGACCGTTCCCCTCCTCGACCTCCGAGATCGAACCGAGAGCCGTCGCTGCGATCGCCGCCGCCTCGGTGCGGAGACTCCCGCCGGAGAACAGGCCGAGGATGGATCCGGGGCGATGATCGCCCGCCCCCACCGGCCACGCGGGCCACTCCGGCGCCGTGCTGCCGAGCAGGCCGAGCGCCTGCAACGCGGCGGCTTCGAGCGTCGCTCCGGGGGTTCCCAGATACGTCACGACCGTGGGCGTGCGGCATGCCGCAGCGGCCGCGGCGACCACCCCGGCCACGTCAAGAGCCGGCGGCTTGGAGACGACGACGATCACCTCCGTGTCCGGGTCCTCGTCGAGGACGGCCAGGGCGGCCAGCGTCGACGCACCCCCCACCTGAGCCGAGAGATCGCGCCCGCCGGTCCCGAGCGCATGCCGTACCCCGACGCCGGCGTCGGCGAGCAGACAGCAGATCTGCTGGATGCCGGTGCCGGCCGCCCCCACGATCCCAACCGGACCGGGAGGCACGACGTTGGCGAAGCCGAGCCCGATCCCGTTGACGATGGCAGTCCCGCAGTCGGGCCCCATCACCAGCACCCCGGCGTCGGCGGCCGCCTCCTTGAGGGCGGCCTCCTGGGAGACCGGCACGTTGTCGCTGAACACCATCACATGGGCGCCGTGACGCAGCGCATCCATGGCTTCGACGAAGGCGTGCTCGCCGGGGACGGAGATGAGCGCGAGGCGCGCATCCGCGACCGCCCGGCCGATGGTACGAGGCGGCGGCGGCGACATCGCCTCGGCGGGACGTGACGACGAGGACAGCGCCTCGTCGAGCGTGCGACGCGCCCGCTCGGCGGTGTCCCGATCCACCGCCCGCACCGCAACCACGAGGTCGTCCGGTCCCACCCCTGCCACCGAGTCCGGAGAGAACCCTGCCCCCTCGAGCAGCCCGAGGTTCAGCGGCGTGGCCATCGCCACGACGGCGTCCTCGATGCCTGGCAGCGCCTGCACCGTCGCCGTCGCCTGCATGAGCCGCACCGAATCGTGATACGCCCCGCGACGCACCTCGACCCATTCGATCATGCCGGCACCCCGACGAGGCAGCCGGCGGAGGCAAGCACCCCGGTGACCATGGCGGTCCCCGAGGTCGGACCGTTCGCCACCAGCCCGGCCAGGGCCTCTGCGACCCCTCCCCCGCCGGCCAGCGCGACGAGCAGCTTCCCCAGGGGTGCGGCCACGGCTCCGGCGTGAGCGTGATGGAGCAGCGACGCCGCAAGTGCGCTCGTCGCCATCCCCGCCCCGCCGAGCACGGCCCCGGCGAGCTCGGCGAGAAGGCGGTGAGCGGCGGGCGCCCGCAACGCAGGACCGAGCAGACGAAGCGCGGCGAGCGAACCCACGAGCACGTCGTCGCCTTCGGGGATGAGCCCTTCGCCCATCCCGAGCAGGGCGGCTCCGGCCCGATGGATGTCGGCCGGGATGGCGGTCGTCAGGGCCACGGACAGCCCGGCGTCCTCCACGGGCGATACGAGGCGTGACAGCTCGACGACGCGTTCGGCGACGACGATCGGCGCCACGACGGGCAGCTGCGGCACCGGGTCCCACCAGCGCACGACGTCGAGGCGGGTGCGCCCAACGTCGATATGGCCGTGCCCCACCACCCCCGACCCCGGAAGCGCCGTCAGCGGGCCGATCGTGGAAGCCGGTGCGATGACGCCGTTCGGAAGGAACGCCGCCGGGCCGGATTGCACGACGATCACCTGACGGCCTGCGAGCATCCATGCCATCGACTCGCTCGTTCCGAGCCGCTCCCACGTGCGCAGCGGACCGGAGACGAGGTCGCAAACGCCCCGAGCGGCCGTGGTCGACACGTGACCGTCCCGGCGGCCATCGTCGGCGTCGGGACGAGCGCTCATCCCATGTCGACGATCGCCGCCACGGGGCCGCCGCCGGAGGGGCCCTGGTGCAGCGCAGCCACCGACACGAAGATGGCGGTGTCGCCGACGGCGGCGGCCACGATGCCGCCGACGGCACCCTTGATGTGGCGGTGGTGGTGGACGTCGCTGTCGTCGAGCGACACCTGACGACGGCCGCGGAGCCGTCCGCTGGGGTCCGCCTCGCACTTGAGGAACACGTTGACGAGCCGGCCACCGAGGTCCTCGGCCTGCGCCCGCTCGGGAAGGTCGAGACCGGCGGAGCGGATCGCGTCGTACACGCCATCGAAGTCGAGCGCGTCGTCCATCACGCCGTGACCGATCCGGTAGCGGCCGCCAACCCCGCGCACGTTGCCGACCACGACCGTCTGGGCGCGGTCGAGCTCGACGCCCGACGAGCACGATGCAACCGAAGAGAACAAGGAGAGGTCGTGTCCGATGCGATCGGCGGCGGGCATCTCGATCTCCCCGAGCGCAACGGCGATGCCGAGAGCCGCCGTGCCGTTCGACACGTTCATCGACTCGAGCGGGTCGTCGGTGAAGACGGTGTGACCCCGCTTCCTGGCGTCGTTGATGGTGTCGACGGTGAGGAGCGGTGTCTTGGTCTGCACGTAGTGAACATCGCTCGGGTTGTCGATGCCCGCCTCCTTCATGGCCGCCATGACGCCCTCGGCGACCTTCTCCACCATCGCCGGCCGCCCGATGTCCTCGGGCCGAATGGTGTCGCTCATCGCATAGCCGACGGCGAGGCGCGGCTCGTCCGAGGGCGCCGCGTCGACGGTGGCAAAGATCGTGGCGTGGGGCGTGAGGATGCCGTCCGTACCGCCCGACCAGACCATCGGGATCTCTTTGACCTCGCTCAGGGGGCGAGTCCCGTGCTCGAGCAGCACGTCGCGGAATGCCCGGTCGGCGAGGATGCGCGTGTAATCGTTCACGCCGCCGTTGCCTTCGGTCTTGCCGACCACCGCGATCACGTCGTCTGCACCGAACACACCTGTCTCGATGAGATACGCCAGTCCGGATGCGTCGGTGACGCTCTCGAGAACCACCTTGCGGACTTCTATCGCCATGACGACTCCCTGCTCTCGATCCTGCATCCCCGCAGTGCGGTGGGACGGCTGCTCCGCATTCACTCAAGCCATCGTCCGCGGGGCCCGCTAGAGGCCAACGACACCACCCGGCGGGGCGGCCGCAGAAAGGTCCGGCCTTTCATCAATCCTTACGATGCCCGTGTCGAGGCCGACTGGCATGGTCGCGGTGTCCGACACGGAGACGACAGCGTCGACGGCGGAAGGCACCGGACGAAGAACGGCAGGTAGTGGGCTCGTTCTGCGTAACCAAGGCCAGATCCAACATGAAGCGACGCACAGTCACGGCGATGCTCGCCGTCGTCATCACCCTCTCCACGCTCCCCGCTGCGGCGGAAGAGTTGTCCCCTTCGCTCGAGCCTCGAGGCTCGGTGGCGCTCCGCTCCGACCTTCGCGAGGCCGGTTACCGCAACGGACGGCTCCCCGACCGCATCCTCGATGAGGTCGAGGGCGGCACCAGCGCTCGGTGCCTCCTCGAGAGCGACGCTGCCCTTGCGTGGCGGCTCCTCGTGCTTGCCGCGGAACACGACGGGGTCACCGGTTTCGCTGCAGGATGGTGTTACCGCACCGTTGCACAGCAACGCGCCACCCGGGAGCGCAACTGTGATTGGGTGGATCCGGAGCCGGCGGGTCAGGAACCTGCCGCGAGCCAGGCCGTCGACGACGACGGAGGGTCGAACGGGCCGCCACCGACCACGGTGGCGCCAGACCCGGAGCCAGAGCCCGAACCAGACCCGACACCCGAGCCACCGCCCACGACCGTGGCGCCAGACCCGGAGCCGGCGCCTGCGCCAGACCCGGACCCGGCACCCGAGCCGGAGCCCGAGCCGGCACCCGAGCCGGACCCCGACCCGGCCGCCGAGCCTGCACCCGAGCCCGAGCCCGGGATGGAGCCGGCGCCGCCACCCGCCGACGATGCGGAGGCCCCGCCAGACGGCGTCTACGACCCGCCGCCCGTGCTCGTGTGCGGCGTCCCGACGGCCGTCCCCGGACACTCGAACCACGGCTGGGGACGCGCCATCGACGTCGTCGACACGACGGGTCGCCGTGCCTCGGTGCTGTCGTGTCGCGATCCGCAGTTCGACTGGCTCGTCGAGAACGGTCCCACCTTCGGGTGGGTGCTGCCGGCGTGGGCGCACTGCAACCGCTCGACGGCAGAGCCATGGCACTGGGAATGGGCCGGGCTCACCGGATCGCTGTCGCAGTTGATCATCGAGCAACGGGCAGCGCGAGGCCTGGAGATCCCGAGGTAACGGTAGCGAGTACTCGGTACCAAGTATCAAGTACCTAGTACCTCACTGCTCTTGGGCTTGCGACAGGCGTTCTCGGCTCATCGTCACCGACACGCCGAGGGCGTGATCGGCCNNCGACCCACGCATGGGTGGCGATCTCGATCTCGGCCTCCTCGGGAGGCAGCCCGACCGACTGGTCGGCCGCATAGAGGTACCCGGACACGTAGCGGGCCGGGATCCCTACGGCGCGATACATGGCGATGGCGGCGTGGGCGAAATCCTGGCACACCCCGCGGCCCTCGTCCCAGACCTCGTTGACGTCCATCCCCACGTACGTCGAGCCGGGGGCGTAGGCAAGCCGGGCGGCAACGGCGTCGTGGATGGCGGTGACGGCTTCGACGGCGGATGATGTACCGGCGATCGCCGTCCTTGCGGCGTCGGCGACCCGACCGTCCCACTGGGCGTGCGGCGATCGCTGCAAGAACGTGTGCAGACCCAGCACCACCTCGTCGGTCTGGTACGCCTCGAGCCCGGCATCGCTCTCTGGGGTCGGGCGCGGCGACGTCTCGACGGTCGCCTCGGCCACGACGTCGAGGCGACCGTGGGCCCGCCGGATCGAGAAGGCGTCGACGCGGGTGCCCCAGTAGTCGACGTAAGACAGGATGCGGCTCATCGGGTGGGTGCGCACGTCGTACGACACGAGGGTCTGGTGCGCCGTCGTCACCGGACAGGCGCGCAAGACGTTGTGGGACTCGCGCACCGGTTCCGGGTACACGAACTGTGACGCATAGCGGATCTCGATGCGCATCACGTGGCCTGGTAGGCGTGGAGCTCGAGGTCGGTCCCGGCCCGGAAGAAGTGCTGATCGACCGCCCTGGCGACGTCGTAGATGTCGGCCTGGAGCGACTCGAGGAACTGATCGAGCCCGCTGCGCAGCACATCGTCGATGTCGCAGAACTCGGCGCGGGCCCGCACCCGCCCCACCAGGCGCATCAGGTTCGCCCGCTCCTCCCCCACGGCGAGCCGGTCGAGTTGCGACTCGGCGACGCGGAGCGCAAACAGCACGCTGCGGGGGAACAGCGGCGACAGCAAGAGGAACTCGAGCACTCTGGTGGGTTCGAACGAGGCATCGTGCGCCTTCAGGTAGGCCTCGTAGGCAGAGACCGACTTCAGCACGGCGAGCCATGCGTGGAAGCCCATCGGCCGCCCGGCGTGGAGCAGGCGGGCGTAGCGCACGGCGAGCAGCCGGCACGTCATCTCCGCACGCTCCAGCATGAGGCCGAGGAGGATGAACCGATACCCGTCGTCGCGCGGCATCGTCTGTGAGGCCACACCGGCGATCATCTGGCAGCGGTTGCGCACCGCACGGAACACGCTGTAAGGCTGCTGGTCGAGATCGGTGGCGAGGTCCCAAGAGGTCAGCTCGAGATGGAACTGGTTGATCGCCTCCCACAGCTCCGTCGAGATGCGATCGCGCACACCGAAGGCGTTCTCGCGCGCCCGCGCCACCGAGGCGACGATCGAGCCGGGGTTCGATTGGTCGACCACCAGGTACCGGGTGACGTCGCCTGCCACGGAATCGCGATCGCCGAACGCCTGGTCCAGGAACAGCACCTCGAGCAGCTCGCGCCACGCCGAGGACTCCTCGGACGGAGGCGACTCGAGCAGGTTGTGATAGGTCACGTCGAGCACGCGCGCCGTGTCCTCGGCCCGCTCGACGTAGCGCCCGAGCCAGAAGAGCGCCTCGGCATGGCGTGAGAGCATCAGTCGTCTCCCTCCAGGACCCAGGTGTCCTTCGAGCCCCCGCCCTGGGAGGAATTGACGATGAGGGAACCCTCGGGAAGCGCCACCCTGGTGAGCCCTCCGGGGATCACCTCGATGCGCTCGCCGCTCAGCACGAAGGGGCGAAGGTCGATGTGGCGGGGCTTCAGCTCGCCGTCGATCAGTGTGGGGTGCGTCGAGAGCTGCACCACCTCCTGGGCGATGTAGCTGCGCGGGTCGGCCTTGATCGCAGCCGCAGCAGCGGCAAGCGTCTGGTCGTCCGCATGCGGGCCGATGAGGATGCCGTACCCTCCCGCTTCGGCGACGGGCTTCACCACGAGCTGATCGAGGCGCGACAGGATCGCCTCGCGCTCGTCGGGCTCCCACGGCAGGTAGGTGGCGACGTTGGGCAACACCGCCTCTTCCCCCAGGTAGTAGCGGATGAGGTCGGGCACGAAGGCGTACACGGCCTTGTCGTCCGCGGCACCGTTGCCGATGGCGTTGGCGATGGTGACGTTCCCGGCCCGGGCGGCGGAAACGAGACCGGGAACACCCAGCAGGCTGTCGTTGCGGAACACCACCGGGTCGAGGAACTCGTCGTTGATCCGCCGGTAGACGACGTCGACCCTCTCCAGACCCCGCGTCGTCCGCATCGAGACGACGTGATCGTCGACGATGAGGTCGCGGCCTTCGACGAGCTCGACACCCATCTGCCGGGCGAGGAAAGCGTGCTCGAAGTATGCGGAGTTGGCGACCCCCGGGGTGAGCACCACCACAGTGGGGTCTCCCGCCGCGGCCGGCGGCGCCACCGACCGCAGTGCGGCGAGCAGTGAGGATCCGTAGTGATTCACCGGCCGCACCCGGTGACGGGCGAAGGCCACGGGGAGCACCCGGGTCATGGCGACCCGGTTCTCGAGCACGTAGGAGATGCCGCTCGGCACCCGCAGGTTGTCCTCGAGGACCCGATAGGTGCCCTCGGCGTCGCGCACCAGATCTATGCCGGCCACGACACAGCGCGACCCGAGCGGGGCGGGCACCCCGTAGCCCTCCCGCATGTAGCCGTCGGCGGACTCGACGAGCCAGCGCGGCACGATGCCGTCGTTGAGCGCCGCCTGCTCACCCACGTAGATGTCGTCGAGGAACATGTTGAGGGCACGGACCCGCTGCACGAGACCCCGCTCGACATGCCACCACTCGTCCGCGGGGATGATGCGGGGGATGAGGTCCATGGGCCACGTGCGCTCCCTCCCCTGCTCGTCGCCGTACACGGCGAACGTGATGCCCAGGGTCCGGAAGATCGAGTCGAGGAGCGCCGCCCGCTCCCCGAGATCGCTTCTGCCGAGAGCATCGAGACGCTCCATCAGCGGGCCGTAGTGGGGGCGCGTCACATCGCCGTCGAAGACCTCCGAAAAGGTGCGCATTGCGGGCTCGGCGGCGGCGGTCACCCCGGCAGTGTACGAGGCAACGATCTCCGACCTGGATCCGCCGCAGACGGTGGGCGCTCCGGCCCGCCGCCGCGTAGGCTGTCCGGCAGCGCCGACCACGGGTGGAAGGATGGCCCAGCAGCCGATCGAGCTCATCCTGCTCAAGCAGTGGGCGACGTACCTCGACATCCCCATTTGGCTGATGGACGATCACGGCGATCTCCTCTTCTACAACGAGCCCGCCGAGGCGGTGCTCGGGCTCAGGTTCGACGAGGCCGGCCGGATCAACGCCGATGAGCTGGCGGGCATGTTCATCACCACACGGGCGGACGGCTCGGCGATGCCGACCGAGGAGCTCCCCATCGTCATCGCCCTGCGGGGAGGACGCCCGGCGCACGGTGCGCTCCGCATCAGGGCGATCAATCACATCTGGCGAACGATCAACGTGACGGCGTTCCCGATCGATGCGAGCGGCCGGCGACTCGGCGTGGTTGCGATGTTCTGGGAGCAGGAGTCGGCGTGAGGATCACGTTGTGGGGCACGCGCGGCTCCCTTGCGGCCGCCGGTCCCGACACCGTCGTCTACGGCGGGGACACCTCGTCGGTGGAGGTTCGTGCCACCGACGGGGCCGCGATCGTGCTCGATGCCGGATCGGGCATCCGCAAGCTGAGCGCCGAGCTGGACGGCCTGCCCCGCATCGACATCCTCCTCACGCATCTCCACATGGACCACATCCAGGGGCTCGGGTTCTTCACGCCGCTGTTCGACGACGACGTCGAGGTCCACGTCTGGGGACCGGCATCGGCCACCCAGAGCCTCGAGGAACGGCTCGCCCGCTACTTGTCGCCACCGCTGTTCCCGGTCCGGCTGCGGGATCTCGCCAACGTCGCACTGCACGACCTCGCCCCAGGGCACTTCACGGTGGGACCGTTCACGGTCTCCGCAGATTTCGTCTGCCATCCCGGGCTCACGTTCGGCTACCGGATCGCAGCGAACGGCGCCACCCTCGCCTACCTCCCGGATCACGAGCCGGCGCTGGGAGTTCCGCACTTCCCCGACTCGCCGGAATGGACCTCCGGCTTCGATCTCGCCGAAGGCGTCGACGTGTTGATCCACGACGCCCAGTTCACCGATGACGAGTATGCGCAGCGCCGGGGCTGGGGCCACAGCACCTTCTCGCAGGTGGCCGCCTTCGCCGAGATGGCGGGCGTGGGGACGCTCGTCACCTTCCATCACGACCCGAGCCACGACGATGCGACACTCGATGCGATCACCAAGCGCTTCGCCGCACGCGCCAACCCATTCAGCTTCGTCCCGGGCAAGGCGGGCACCACGTTCGAGCTGTGAGCGCAGGAGACTCCGGCGGCTCGGCGCGCGCAACGAGTGGCGACGCGCAGAGAGCCGGGGATTGCCCGGCTCTCTGCGTGTCTCGACGGCGAACTACCTCACGGGAGGACCGTGATGCGATTCTGCGGGCCGGGCGCCACCGGAGAGCTGGCGACGAAATACGCCTCGAGCGCATCGAGGTCGACGTCGCCACCGAGGCGGTCCGTGCCTTGCACGAGCACCGTGAAGTTGTCGCCCCCGTCGGCGAGGAAGCTGTTCACGGTCACCCGGTACGAAGCCGCCGGATCGATGGGAGACCCGTTGAGCATGATCGAGCCGATCTCGACCTTGTCACCCTTCGGAGCCGATGAGCTCCACGCATACGACAACCCTTGCGACACCTGGAGAATTCGGTTCGAGCCGGGCGACGGATTGTCGAACTGCTGCTCCAGCAACGTGTCGATCTGAGACCCGGTCAAGGTCATCGTCACCAGGCTGTTGCCGAAAGGCTGAACCGTGAAGGCCTCTCCGTACGTGACCTCACCGTCCTGCTCCACCCCCGACGCGGCATAAGCCAGGTCGGCACGGATTCCCCCCGGATTCATGAACGCCACCACAGCGTCGCCGAAGCCTGCGGGCGCCGTCGCCGCCAGCTGGGCATCTGCGATGACGTCGCCGAGCGCCGACTCACCCGCTGCGTTGTTCGTCCGCGTGATGTCGGTCGTGATCGTCCCGATCACCCTGTTGGCCAGCGGAGCGGACAAGGCGTCGTACTTGTCGATCAGCGCCTGGACGTCTGCAGCCGGTGTGATGGTCCTGGCGACGGGGACGTTGTCGATCGAGACGACCGTCATCTCCTTCGTCACCC
Source organism: Acidimicrobiia bacterium UBA6912 (assembly GCA_002450985.1). Classification (GTDB taxonomy): domain Bacteria; phylum Actinomycetota; class Acidimicrobiia; order Spongiisociales; family UBA5794; genus UBA6912. Next base: position 2,111 of record DKBA01000337.1, on the reverse strand, counting down.
TGTCGAGCGTGACGTCGATGTCGGTGTACAGGCGCCCGAACGAGTGGGCGCTCGTCACGGGTCGCCCGTCGATCACGCACACGTACGGCTGGTGGGTGTGTCCACTGATGAAGAGATCGACCTCGTCACTCGTCCTGTCCACGATGTCCAGGATCGGCCCCGAGATCCCGGTGCACCCGTCCTCGTTCCCCGGGACGCTCTGGAACCCGCCCTCGTGGATCAGCACGACGATCGACTCGACCTGGATCTTCTGGAGCTCGGCAACGGCAGCGTTGATGGCGTCTGCCTCGTCCTGGAAGGTGAGCCCGGCGACACCGGACGGTGTCACGATCGACGGCGTGCCCTCGAGGGTCAGCCCGATGAACGCGACGCGCACACCCTGGAAGGTGCGGATCTCGTATGCCGGGAACAGCGTCTTGCCGGTGGCGTCGACGACGACGTTGGCGGCGAGGAACTGGAAGTCTGCACCTGCGAAACCGTCCCCATCGAGATCACCGTCCACCGGATGGGACCCGCCGTTCTGCATGCGCAGCAGTTCTGCGGAGCCCTCGTCGAACTCGTGATTGCCGACCGCATTGACATCGAGACCGAAGAGATTGGCGGCCTCGATGGTGGGCTCGTCGTGGAAGAGCGCCGAAATGAGCGGACTCGCCCCGATGAGATCTCCCGCCGAGACGATCATCGTGTTCGGACTCGTCGCCTCGGCCGCGCGTAGGTGGCTCGCCAGGTACTGGGCGCCGCCGCTGCCGCCGTAGGTCGAGAAGGACGAGTTGATGTTGCCGTGAAAATCGTTGATCGCCAGGATCTGAAGCTCTACCGGCTTTGGCCCGTTTCCGGCGGTCACCGGTGCGGTGAACGCCAAGACCATGACCGCTGCGGCGAACGCCCCAAGCACAACTCTGAACCGCTTCACCCCGTTCTCCTCCCCGCAGCATGTGCTGCGCGATCGTGACGCCCCAGGCCCTGCCGGCTCCCAACCGGCGAGCTGGTGCGAAGGATACGCGTTCGATCTCCGGTCTGCTGCGGCAACCCGAGTCGAGTCGGGTCACGATCCGCCACGATCTCCCAGGGTTGCCCCGCAACGAGGATCCGATGAGCCGGCAGGCACGCTCGACCGGGCGACCGGCCTCGCCGACGCCCGGATCGCCGAGCTCCGCCGGTTCGGGGGCCGCACCGCACGGTGACGCGAAAGGGGGGCCCGCACCAGCAGGCCCCCCTTCTCGGTCCGGCGCCGCCTGCGATGTCTTGCAAGCGAGCGTGCCGGCAATGTCACGGCGTGGTGAATACCAGCCGCCCTTCGATCGCAGGTGCGATCGGCCCCGGTTGCGCCGCGACGTAGTCGATCACCGAGTCGCGCACGTACAGCTGCGTGTCGGCGACGATCTGATCGAGCGGCCAGATNNAGCACGTTGTCCCCATCAGGCGGCGTCCCCGCCCCAGGATCGTTGTAGGTGATCACGTTGCCGGCATCGGTCGTGAGCATGCAGGTCGTGTAGTACGAGTAGCCACCGTGGGCCGGGTCGTACTTGTAGTACCAGTAGTTGCGGAACCCCCGTTCCAGCACCTCCTTGATCTCCACCCCCGTCATCTCGAACACGACGAGCGAGTTCTCGTACGGCATCAGCGTGAACATGTCGCCCTTGGTGAGGGTGACCGGCGTCGCCGCGGTCGCGCCGTCAGCCACGAGCCGGTTGGACATTGCACCGGACAGATGGATGTCGACGTCGACGGCCTGACTCTCCAGCTCGAAGATCGCGGCGTCGGCCTGCAGGTTGGCCCCGTTGGTTTCCTGTGTGTAGGCGTTGAGGGCGTCGATCGGCACCTCGGTCGACCCGATCACCGTCGCGTTGTACGCGTCGATCTCGGAGATGTACGGAGCGAGGAACGCCGTCGTCTCGGCATCCGGTGTGGCCTCGGCCGCAGGGATGAGGTGCCCCTCCCGCAGCACGATGTCACCGTCGATGAAACCGACGTTCACCACGCCCAGGTTCAGGGCGTACCGCTCGGCCTGCGCCACCAGCGTGCCCTCGGGGTTGAGGTCCGAGGTGACCATCACCGCCGGGTCGAGCTTCGTGTGGCTGTGCCCGCCGATCAACACGTCCACGCCGGGC
>DKBA01000263.1 GCA_002450985.1 Acidimicrobiia bacterium UBA6912 | reverse complement strand
GGCGCCGGATTTGGTGATCGGCGTGTCAGGCAACCGATTGCCCGCTACCCCTTCGCCGTGGCTAGAGGTCTGCGAGCAGGGTGCCGTCGAGGTATTGGGACGGCACCGAGACGCCGCGTTCGGCGAGATACGGCGGGTAGTGCTCGATGATGGCGCGGGCCATCTCGGCGGTGTAGGGAGGCTCGCCGTTGCCACCGGCCCACAGTGCTTCCACCTCTGGTGCGTTGTCGGGCATCCAGGTTCGCCAGAAGCCGCGGACGTCGAATACGGAGTCGCCTGTCGCCCCGGTGTGGATCCGGTTCTCGATGACTTCGATGCCGTCGGTCTCGAGTGTGAACTCGATCTTGCCGGTGGCGGTACCGCCGGGGATGAACAGGACGAGGATGCCCTGCGATTCGGAGGTGCAGGTGACCGTGGTGCCGTTCCCGGAGCAGCTGCGTGGTTCCAGGTCCATCTGGAGCATGCCGTATCGCCAGGTCCAGAACTCCCGGAACTCAGGCGAACCGAACCCAGCTGTCGGTCCGTCGATCCCGCTGCTCAAATCGTCCGAGTCCGCCGGCGTCAGGTACTGGCCGCCGGGAGCGAACAGCGCTTCGGTGGCGGCGATGTCGCCGCTGCTCAGCGCTTCGTAGAAGCCTGAGACCAGTGCCCACGTTTCGGCGGGGATGCCGCTGCGGAGCGCCCCGAAGTCGACTACGTGGGCAGCGATGGTCTGGCTCACAGCTGGACTGCGATTCCATTGGTGCGTGCCTGCCAGCAGTGGCGGGGCGGCTGGGTCCTGCTCGAGGACGAACTGTTGGAACTCGGCGAGAGCGGCGGCACGGGCTGGGCTCTCGCCGGAAGCAGTGATCCGGGTGACACGATCGGCGTCCAACTCGATGTCCCACGTCTGGACCCACGGTTCGAGCTCGAGCGTCTCGGCGAACCGGTCGGTGACTGTCACCTCGCACCGGATCGCAGAGTCGAGCTGCCCGCACTGTCCGAGATCGAGTGCCTCTTCGAAGAGCGTCGCGGTTGCTGCCTGATCCGCCAACGACACCGCAAGTGGTGCGTCGTCCGAGTCGACCAACGGCGCCAGCGTCAGCGACGCGTCGGCGGCGATCAGCGCCACGAGTGCGTCGACGTCGCTGCGGTTGTAGGCGCGCTCGAAATCGGCGAGCAGCGACTCTGCCTGCGGTGGCAGTGCTGCACTCGTCGTAGACGGCGGCGGCGCCGATGTGGTCGGCTGGGGCGTGGCGGTCGTGGGCGGTGGCAGTGCGGTCGTCACCGGCGCCACTGGCCCGGTCTGCGGGCGGCCTCCCAACGTGGCGAGCAGGACACCACCGACGATGAGCACCACGATGAACGCTGCGCCGGCGATCACCCAGGCCGGCCGAGCTGGTCTGGGCCTCGGCCGCCAAACGGCGGGCAGCCCGGTAGCGATCCGTTCCTCCACCTCGGCGAACGCGACCTCATGGCTCCAGGCGGAGGCCGGCAAGTCGGTGTCGGCCGGGTATGGGTCGGTCGTGGCGAGCTGTCCGAGGAGCAGTGCGTCGTTCATCGCTGGCTCCCTTCCTCACCGGTTGAAACTGACGAGGCGATGGTGCGTGGTTGGTCGATGCCGGCGGCGCGGCGTAGCCGACGCAGGGCCCGGGCCGATCGCTTCTTGGCCGCCTCGACGCTGCACCCGAGCACTGCGGCGATATCGGCCAGCGGCAGCTCCTCGTAGACCCGCAAGCGAAGCACCTCCTGGTCGGCGGGCCGCAGCGTCCCCAGCGCCGCAAGCAGCTCCTCGTGCTCGACGTTGCGCACCACCACCGCCGCCGGACCATCCTCGAGAACACGGGCTTGCCCGTCCAGCTTCGTCCGCAGGTTTCGCAGGCGCCGCTGCGAGCGTTGCGCTGAGCTCACCTCGTATCGGGCCACGGCGTACAGCCACGGCAGAGCAGCATCACCGACCGGCATGTCCTCGATCTTTCTCCACGCGACTGCGAACACCTGGGCGGCGGCATCGTTGGCTACATGCGGGGGAAGCCGTCGATGGCAGTACCGGCTCACTGCGTCGTAGTGAGCATCGAAGGCGCGACGGAACTTCAACCCGTTCGCGTCGTCGCGTACCACCGACTCTCCTCCCACAGGAACTCTCACCCCAACTACGTCCACATCACCCGCACACGGGACACCTCAGGATTCACCGTACCGCCTGCGACTCTGCCGGACGTAGACCCGAGTGAGCCCGGGTTCACCCACAGGACGGCAAGGGGAGGCTTGCTACGCGACCGCCTCCCCTTGCCCGTTGCTGAGCCCAAACGAACGCACTTCTCGCAAATCACGTTGTCCCCGAAGGCAGCCGACCGGACGTGGAAGCTACGAGGGTCGAGTCCGGCCCTGGAAAGAGCGGCGTCGAGCCAGAGGAGCAAAGCAATGCAACGATCCGTGACCAAGGGAGACCACCCAATGAGGAGACTCTTCGTTATGGCCGCCGTAGCCGCAACGATCATCATGGCGGTGGCGGCGCCCGCCGTCGCTGACCAGCCAGTCGAGTTCACCGTCTCGGACACATTCCCGGCCATCGACGTGTGCACCGGCAACGAGGTCGAAGTCACCCTCACCTTCGACGTCAAGCTCCACGAGCATCAGAACAACTTCGTGGCGACCGCGCAACGCAGCGGGTCGATCGAGCCGGGCGGCTACACGATGCTCAGCGGCAACGAGACATTCGTCGCGAACCAAGGCGGCGAACACGGCCACATCAACGAAATCTGGCGCAACGACGAGGGCTCGACCGTTCGTCTCCTGGGCGTGTTTGTGTTCAATGCGCCTCAAGGCGAGCTCAAGGTGGATCAGATCCGGCTGGAGTGCATCAGCGCCTAGCGGCGGCACAGCTTTCGACTGAGCAAGCGGCGCCCGTCGCCAACAACGGGCCGCAGGACCTTCGAGACGCGGAGGGCCAGGCCCCGTGAGGGGTCCGGCCCTCCACGCTCGACACCAAGATCACCCGCCACCCGGAGCGTTATCGAGCAGCCACCGGCGCTCTCGATCCGGCAGTACTGAGCCGCTCGCCGATGTGATATCGCGCGCTTTGCGAAGTGCTCGTTCGTGCTCGGTATTTTGTGATCGGCGCTGCCGCACGGATTCGCATAGCGGCAGGTCGTGAACCGGCTCCTTGAACATCGGCCGATCTCGTCCGTCTTCGCGTCCTTCGACGCGAGTGGCGCTCGCCCCATAGCCCGATCGATAGGCGCGCCGGATGAGCTGGACCGTCCGGAGAGCTCCCGCGTCGCTACGGCAAGTCTCGGGCAATTCGCTCGTCGACAACCTGTCGACACTCGCATGGGAAGCTCAAACAACGCTGGATGAGGTTCTATCGGTGCTGTTCGCGAGCGGGAGATTCGTTAACTACGGTGGCGTGATGGAGTTCCAAGTGCTGGGACCGCTCCAGGTTCGAGCCGAAGGCGTTCGCCTCGACCTCGGCGGACCGAAACAGCGGGCGGTGCTTGCCCTTCTGCTGGCCAACGCCGGGCAGCCGGTGAGCACCGAGCGTCTCATCGAAGGGGCCTATGGCGACGGTGCACCTGATGCGGCGCGCCGTTCCGTGCAGACCTTCGTCTCCAAGCTGCGCGGCCAGATGGGCGAGATGATCTCGTCCACGGGCCAGGGCTACGAGTTCACCCTCGTGGATTCCTCGGTGGATTCGGTCGAATTCACGGCCCTCCTCGAGTCGGCCAGAACGCTCATCGTGGACGATCCGGCGGCTGCCGGAGAGGCGCTCCGTGCGGCGTTGGCGCTGTGGCGAGGGCATCCCTACCAAGACGTCGACGCCATGGGCCTGCTCGACGCTGAGATCACCCGTCTCACCGACTTGCGGCTCGTCGCTCTCGAGCTGCGCCTCGATGCCGACTTGGCCGCCGGCTACCACCGCGAGCTGATCGGCGAGTTGGAGGCGCTGACTGCCGAGCATCCCTTTCAGGAGAGGTTCTACGCCCAGCTCATGCTGGCGTTGTACCGATCGGGGCGTCAGGCCGAAGCACTCCGGACCTATCAGCGAATGCGTGAGATGCTCGCAGAGGAGCTGGGGATCGATCCCTCGCCGCCGTTGCGCGACCTCGAACTGCGCATCCTCGAACAAGATCCCGCGCTGCAGCTCGAGCCCTCCAGTTCAGTTGGGCGTCGGGTTGTCCTGGTCGCCGATCTGGGGGTCGCGGCCCTGCGTGACCTCGCCGCACCCGAGACCCGCAGCGCCGTGTTACAGGACGTCGACCGCGTGATCGGCACGGCGATCGCCAACCATGCGGGCGAGCTCGCCGCGCAAGAGGCGACGACCACGTACGCACTCTTCGACGGCATTGGACCCGCAGCCGAGGCCGCGGCGACGATCGTCGGCGCCGCGCCCCGCGTCAACGGCGCACCCATCGTGAAGGTGGCTCTCGATGTCGGAGAGGTCGAACGACGCAGCGACGGAACGATCGGCGGGCCGCTGGTGATCCGCGCCGCCGGTCTCGTGGCTGCGGCCCATCCGGGGCAAGTCCTGCTGTCTGCCGACGGCCACGCTGCGGCTGGTGCCGACGCCACGGCAGGGTTGGTCACTCGTTCCCTGGGAATCCACGCCATCCCTCGGCTCGAGCAGGCCGAACCAGTACATCAAATCGTGGTTCCCGGCGTTCCGAGTGAATTCGGGCCGCTGGACACCGGGGGCGAGGCACCCGCGTTGCCGGAATCTCGTGTGGGCGTACCCGGCTACGAGTTGCGCGACGAGATCGGGCGGGGTGTCTTCGGCACCGTCTACCGGGCGTACCAGCCGTCGGTGGGCCGGGAGGTCGCCGTCAAGGTGGTCAATCCGGAGATCGCCAACGACACCGGCTTCATCCGGCGCTTTGGCGTAGAGGCGCAGATGATTGCCCGGATCGAGCATCCTCACGTGGTTCCCGTCTACGACTACTGGCGTGATCCAAGTCGGGCGATGCTCGTGATGCGGCTCATGCGGGGCGGCAACCTCGCCCAACGAGCGGCGTCGACCTCGCTTGGTCGGAATGAGGTCGTGCGACTCGTGGACCAGATCGCAGGTGCCTTGTCTGCCGCCCACGAACGCGGGATCGTGCATGGTGATGTGCGCCCGGCGAACGTCCTGCTGAACGAGTCTGGCGACTTCTTCTTGGGAGACCTCGGCGTCGCCGCTGTCGCGGCCGTGCCCGAAGGCGACATCTCGCCCCGGAACGA
>DKBA01000170.1 GCA_002450985.1 Acidimicrobiia bacterium UBA6912 | reverse complement strand
GCGACCCTGAGACGGTCCCGGCCGGTCAGGGGCATCCCCGGTTGTCCGTGCCGACCGGCTGTGACAACATCGCGATGTGGTCGACACCGAGCTCGCACGTCCCGCCCCCGGCACCGCAGCCACCCTGTGGGCTCGATTCCGCGCCTCGCTCGTCCGCAGCTCCGACGAGCGGGTGGTCTCCGGGTTGTCGGGGGGGATCGCTGCGAAGCTGCGGATCGGCACCCCGTTCGTTCGGGCGGCCTTCGTCGTGTTGGCGTTCACGGGGGGCGTCGGCGCCGTGCTCTATGCGGTCGGCTGGGCCCTCGCGACCTCCACCGTCTCTACTCGAGGCACACCCCGCGACTTGCCCGACCGACAGCGTGCCGGGCTCGGCCTCATGTTCCTCGCCGTCGTCTTCGCCATGCGCGGCGTCGACTTCTGGTTCGGCGACGCCGTGGTGTGGTCGGCCGTGCTCGTGGCGTTCGGCATCGCCGCCATCTGGGACCGCACCGGCCGCCAGGAGCTGGCCGGCAGCGTGCTCGCCGAGACGGCTCCCGGCAAGGTGCGCATCGCCTTCGGGGGCATCCTCATGCTGGCGGGACTGGCCACGTTCTCGGGCAGCCTCCAGGCGATGCAGGAGATCGGCCCGATCGTCGTGGCCATCGGCATCACTGCGGCAGGCTTCATGCTGGTGTTCGGCCCGTGGGTGGTTCGCCTCGCCGGCGATCTCGCCTCGGAGCGCCGCGACCGCATCCGCTCGGAAGAGCGGTCCGAGATGGCGGCGCACCTCCACGACTCGGTGCTCCAGACGCTGGCGCTGATCCAGCGCAGCGACGACCCGAAGAAGATGGTGACGCTCGCCCGCTCCCAGGAACGGGAGCTCCGCAACTGGCTGTACAGCTCGGCCCAGGCCAACGGCGACGAGACCCTCTCCCGTGCGCTCGAGGCGGCGGCCACCCGGGTGGAGCGCGCCCACGACGTCCCGGTGGAGGTCGTCGTCGTCAACGACGTCGCCGTCACCAATGGCGTCGATGCGGTGGTGAAGGCGGCCTCCGAGGCGATGAACAACGCCGCCAAGCACTCCACCGCCGGCCGCGTGTCGGTCTACGCCGAGGCGGTCGGCGGCATGCTCGACGTGTTCGTCACGGACCAGGGGGCGGGGTTCGATCTCGATGTGGTGCCGGACGACCGCCACGGCATCCGGGATTCCATCATCGCCCGGATGCAGCGCCACGGCGGCACCGCCACGATCACTTCCGAAGCCGGCGAGGGCACCGAGGTCCACCTCGAGATGCCATTGGAGGTCTCATGAGTCCCGTACGGGTCTTCCTGGTCGATGATCACGAGCTGTTCCTGACCGGGGTCCGCACCGAGCTCGCCGGTCACGAGGGATTCGAGATCGTGGGGTGGGCCACCGATGTCGACGACGCCATCGCCGCGATCCGCACCGCAACCCCCGACATCGTCCTCATCGACGTCCACATGCCGGGCGGGGGCGGGCTCGCCGTGGTGCAGAACGTCGGCGAGACCAACCCCGACGTGCGCTTCCTCGCCTTGTCCGTGTCCGATGCCCCCGAGGACGTCATCGCCATGATCCGGGCAGGGGCGCGCGGCTACGTGACGAAGTCGATCTCACCGGACGACCTGGCGGAGGCGATCACACGCACGGCCGAGGGCGACGCCGTGTTCTCCCCCCGCCTCGCCGGGTTCGTGCTCGACGCGTTCGCCGGCGCCATGCCCCGGCCCGACGACCCGGAGCTCGACCAGCTCACCCCCCGGGAGCGGGAGGTGCTGCGCCAGATCGCCCGCGGCTACACGTACAAGCAGGTCGCCCGCCGGCTGTCGATCTCGATCAAGACGGTCGAGACCCACGTGTCGGCCGTGCTCCGCAAGCTGCAGCTGTCGAGCCGCCACGAGCTGGCCCGCTGGGCCACCGACCGCCGGATCGTGTGAGCCGCACCACGGCGAGGTGGACGGGGCGACGGCTCGTCTGCTCCTGATAACCCCCTCAGCCGGCCCCTTCGGGTAGGGCGTACCAACGCGAGGTGGGCGGGGCGACGGCTCGTACCTGAGTGGCTCCGCTAGGAGCCGCTCAGGCATCGCCATCACCCCCCTCGCATCGCATCGCTCTGCGATCCCCCCGCTGGGGGGATCATTTGAGCCGTGGCTATACCTTCTTCGGGACGGCGCCGGTCAGCGAGAAGATCGCCCGCATGCACTTGTGGCCGAAGTCGGCGGTGGGGTCGAACATCAGCGGGCATCCGCCGTCGATGACGGTGATCCCGTGTTCCCGCCCGTAGGCGGTGGCCTCCGGCGACACGCTGCCGGGACCCGGGCCGCGGTGCATCCACACGTGGTGGATACCGAGCTCGTCGCACTCGCGCACCGTCGCCTCGGCGTGCTTCGGGCTGGTCCCGATGACGACGGCCTCGACGCCGCCGGGGATCGACTTCAGGTCGTGGTAGCAGGGATCACCCTCGACCGTGTCGGCGTTGGGGTTGACGGCGAAGACCTCGTAGCCGCGNNCCTTCTTGCCGCCCTTCTTCGCACCACGCCGCTTGGCCGGCTTCTTGCTCGCCTTCGCCTCTCCCTGCTTCTTCTTGGGACGGCGCTTTCCGGCCTTCTTCTGGGCCTTCTCGTCGGTCTTCCCCTCGTGACGCCGCTTGCTCTTCTTCTTCGCAGCCTTCTTCTTCGCAGCCTTCTTCTTCGCCCGCTTACCCTCCGGCTCCTTCGCGTGCTCCGTCGCGGGCGCCGGGTGCTCAATCGGCGGCTCGGGGCCCTCGACAGGACCCGAAGCGACGTGGAGATGCCCGCCGGTGCCGTCTCCTCCGCTCGGCGATCCGGTGCCACGGATGACCGCCTGGGCTGCGGCCCGGACCGCCGCAGCGCGGCTCGGCCCGAACCCGGGCACCTGGATGAGCGCAGCGAGCCGGGCGGTCGCCACCGCCTCGGCGCTGGCGAAGCCCTGCTCCTGGAGTGCCTCGGCCGTGGCCGGCCCCACACCCTTGATCTCGGTCAGTTCAGCCATGACGTCCCTCGCGCTCCCTTCGCCCGGGTCCGACGGCCGGCACCCGGCTCCTAGCTTGTCGGTCGGCACGAGCGTCGAAAACTCAACAGAAACGCCCGCCCGGGTGCTCGGCGCCGAGAGCGCGGTATGGTCCCACGCATGCGTTTCGGAGCTTTCACCCCCCAGGGCTGGCGCCACGACCTCGTCGGCGTGCCGGTCGAAGAGCAATGGCCAACGATGCTCGGCGTCGCCAAGCACATCGAGACCCTCGGCTACGAGTCGGTGTGGGTCTACGACCACTTCCACCCGGTGCCCCGACCCACCCAGGAGCCGGTGTACGAGGCGTGGACGGTGATGGCGGCGCTGGCTGCGGCCACCGACACCGTGCGGCTCGGTCAGATGTGCACGTGCAACTCGTACCGGCCGCCGTCGTACCTCGCCAAGGTGGCGGCCTCCATCGACGCCATCTCGGCCGGACGGCTGGAGATGGGCATCGGCGCCGGGTGGTACGAGCACGAGTACGACGGCTACGGCTACGAGTTCCCCACGGCCTCCGTCCGCATCGGCATGCTGCGCGAAGGCGTCGAGATCATGCGCCGCATGTGGACCGAGGACGAGGTGGATTACGAGGGTGAGCACTACACGCTGCGGGGTGCCCGCTGCCAGCCCAAGCCGGTGCAGGACCCGATGATCCCGATGTGGATCGCCGGCGGCGGTGAGAAGCTCACCCTCAACGTGGCTGCCCGCTACGCCGATTACACGAACTTCGGCTACACGCTCGAGGAGTTCACGAAGAAGAGCGAGATCCTCGCCGGGCACTGCAAGGACGTCGGCCGCGACTTCGACGAGATCACCCGCACCACCAACTTCAACGTCGTCGTCGGCGAGACCGAGGCAGAGGTGGCGGAACGCGTCGGCTGGTACAAAGAGCACTTCACGCCCGTCGTCGGCGTTGACAAGGTCGACAAGATGTTCGACGGCAACTACGTGAGCGGTGGCGGCATGGCCGGCACCCCGGAGCAAATCGTCGAGCGCCTGAAGGCGTGGGAGGCGGCGGGCATGACCTACGCGATCGTCTACTTCCAGGACGCCGCCTACGACCGCAGCGGCCTCGAGCTGTTCGCCGAGAAGGTGATGCCGGAGCTGCGGTGACGGACCCTATCGACCGACCGCCGAGTGCAGCCCGATCACGTCCAGGGATTGTCGACTCGTAGCTCGTCGAAGCGCTCGAAGTCGCCGACGTTCCGGGTGATCACGGTCATGTCGTGATGCAGGGCAGTAGCAGCTATCAGCGCATCTCGAAAGGGGGCGGGATCGGGGACATGGAGTGCCGCAGCGACGCGCGCGATGTCGACCGTGACGGGGAGGAATCGGTCCTGAAATGCTGGGATCACGCTGCCATCGAGCCACGTGCGGAGGAGCCGGCCTTTGCTGGGATCGCGGCGTTCGGCGAGCAGGACACCGTGTTCGAGCTCGTGGAACGAGATGACCGACAGGAACATGAGCGTTGTGGGAACGGAAACGCCCCAATCGGCGACGCCGGCGTTTGCCTTCCCCGAGCGCACCTTGCGAAGCTCGGACACGAGGTTGGTGTCGAGGAGGAACATCAGTCGAAGTCGGCAGCTCGAGCGGTGTCGGGTGCGATCGGAGGATGGAACTCGACGTCTTCGACGCCTGGAGGCTCGCCAAGCAGGTCGACGATGCCGGCCTGGTTGCCGGCGAGCCGCTGGTAATCGGCGAAGGTGAGCAGCACGTGAGACGGTTCTCCGCGGTCCGTGATGTAGACGGGTCCATCTTCGGCAGCCTTCTTCGCGCCACCGGTGTCCCGGTTGAATTCGCGGCTCGTGAGCTTCTTGGTAGTCATTCGCCCTCTTCGGCAATGTAGCAACGTTACTACATACTGAGGGAGTATCCA
>DKBA01000339.1 GCA_002450985.1 Acidimicrobiia bacterium UBA6912 | reverse complement strand
GAGCTGGCACGGCGAAGGAACCGGTTGGAACGACGAACCCGAGGCTACGCCCGAAACGAGCGAAGCTTCCCCCGACGGCGCGGTGAATGTGATCGAGCCCGAGGCGCTCGCCGGGACCGCACCGACCGTCGAGGCGGTGATGGCGGTCGAGACGTCAACGGCCAGCGCCGAGACCGACACCGAGGGGCGAGCACACTCCGAATCCGCCGATCTCGCGTGGCGGGACCAGCTCACCGCAGGGCGACAGCTCCGCAACGGCGACCCCACACCTCACGACACCGGTGTGGTGAGCGACGGCGCCGAAGCACCGGCAGAGCAGGAGACGGCGTTCGACATCGCCATCGGCGCTGGAGCTGCTTCGCACCCGGAGATCGTGCAGCCGTGGTGGTGGACGGAAGACGAACCGCCGCGCGAGCCCCCACCCGACCTGTTCGATGAGCTGGGCTGGTGGCCGGTCGACGCGGGGGCTCCCCCCGCCGAGCTCGACGCCGAGACCGGAACCGGCGTCACCGGCGACGATGAGGCCGACGACGGCGTTCACGGCCCTGATTGCGAGTGCGGTGGCGAGGCGCCGGACCCGGCGCACGGCGAGCCAGTGGACCCGGCCGACACGACCTCGGCCCGTCTGCGCCGGTTCCTGGAGTCCTGGCAGCAGGCCACACCCCCGGCCCCCGCAGCGGGATCTCCGGCCGACACGACCGCCGCGGTACCGCCGACCGCTGCCTCCTTCCCCACAACCCGGCCCGACCCGTCCGTCCCCGTGGGCAGTGCCATCCCTGATTGGTTCGACCACCCTACGCTCGCCACGGGGGACGCATGGGCAGCGGAACCCGAGCAGCGCTCGGCCCCGTATCGGCGGCCCGCCCCACCCGACGCCGAGGCTCCGGTGTTCGACGACGGGATGACCGACCCGGGCGACGAGCTCGACGACGCCGAGGAGATGCTCGAGGCCACGCCGTGGACCCTCGATGGCGAGGCCGTGAGCCGTCGCAAGGTGCGCAAAGGCGCCATGACCGTAGGCGGCGGCATCCTCCTCGAGCTCATCGCCGTGGTGTGCATCGCGCTGTTCATGGGGGTGCTGCAGACGCCTACGTCCTCGTCCGCCCAGGAGCCGGAGACGGCGGCGAACGCCGCAGCGGTCGGAGGACCATCGCCGTTCGCCTCTCTTCCCGAGCCTGCCGCCGCCACGGACGAGTGCTGGCTGGCGGTGATGGGGACGTGGCAAGACGAAGCGGGAGCCGCCGGCGGCGTGGCGCGACTCGGCGCGTTCGGGCTCACCGGCGAGACGGTCCCGACCAGCCTGCTGCCGGGCGAGGCCGACGGGACGCATGCCGCCGTGGTGGCGCTCGCCACCGAGGCACAGGCCGTGGCTGCGATCGACAGGGCCGGGCGGCTCGGCTTCTCGGGCACCGCCCTCGAGGCGCCGCCGGCTACGTGCATGATGGCGACGTCGGTATCGCCAAGCCTGGCTCTCGGTTTCGCCGACGTGCCGACCGACCTCGCCGCACACGAGGCGATCCTGTGGACGGCGTCCACCGGCCTCCTCGCCCCGTGCAATCCACCGGCAGACGACCGCTTCTGTCCCGACGAGACGGCGACGATCGGTGATTTCACGACCATCGGTGAGGCACTGGGCGTAGGCCAGGTGATGAATGTCGCCGGTCTGGCCTCCGAGTTCGGTCTCCCGGAGTCACCCTCGCTGGCGTCGCCGCCGACCCGGGGCGAGCTCGCCATCTACCTGTGGGACGCGGCCGCGTCGCTCGATCAGTCCTGACCGGCCCTCCGAGGCCGCAGGAGAGGCTCGCCGCAGGCGATAGGCTCGTGCCGTGGACTGGTCGATCACGTCCCCCAGCGGCTCGATCGCCCTCCGGCTGACGTGTGACGGCGATGGCCGGCTCCGCTACGACGTGGTGTGCGACGGCGTCACCATCGTCGCCGCCGGTCGGCTGGGTCTCGTCACCGCACGGGACGACCTCACGGCGGGCCTCACCCCGGTTGCGGCCTCCGCGCCGGTGCGGATCGACGACCACTTCTCCCTCCCGCACGGCAAACGCCGATCGAGCACGGCAATCATGACCGAGCGGACCGTGCGCCTCTCCGGTCGACGGGGCACGCCCATCGAGATCGTGATGCGCGCCGCAGACGACGGCGTTGCGTTCCGCTATCGAGCGACGGCCACCGCACCGACCGTGGTGACGGAAGAGATCACCGACTTCCGATTCGCCGCGGCCGGACGGGCATGGCTCCAGCAGCTCCAGCCGCCGGGCCATGCCGAGCCGGCGTACGAGGAGGTGTTCACCAACGGCACACCGCTCGACGGGCCCGGCCCGCACACGGGCTGGTTCTTCCCGGCGCTGTTCGAGATCGGCGGTCGCTGGGTGCTGCTCAGCGAGGCCGATGCCGACGCCGGGTACACGCTGTCGCAGCTGGCCGGACCCCACGACCGCACCTACAGGATCGCGTTCCCCCATCCCGACGAGGGGCTCGGTGTGGGGGCGGCACAGCCGACGGTCTCGGGGGACTGGCAGACGCCGTGGCGCGTCATCATCACCGGCTCGTCTCCAGACCGGGTCTTCGAGAGTGATCTGGTGCGCCATCTCAGCCGTCCGTCGCGGCTGACGGACACGAGCTGGATCCGGCCGGGGCGCGTCGCGTGGAGCTGGTGGTCGGACCACGACAGCCCCCGGAGCATCGCCACCCAGCGGGGGTACGTCGAGTTCGCCGCCGAGATGGGCTGGGAGCACGTCCTGATCGACGCCAACTGGAACCTGCTGCCGGAGCAGCAGATCGTCGACCTCGTCGCCCACGCTGCCGCTCGCGGCGTCGGGGTGTTCCTCTGGTACAACTCGGGCGGCCCGAACAACGCGGTGACCGAGCAGCCCCGCGACCGCATGTACGAGGCGGCCGCACGACGGAGCGAGCTGGCCAAGCTGGCGGATTGGGGCGTCGCCGGGGTCAAGGTCGACTTCTTCCACAGCGACAAGCAGGCGGGTGTCCGGCTCTATCACGACATCCTCGAGGAGGCCGCCGCCCACCGGGTGATGGTCAACTTCCACGGCTGCACCATCCCCCGCGGCTGGGACCGCACATGGCCGCACCTGATGACCATGGAGGGGGTGCGCGGTGCGGAGCAGTACAGCTTCCGGGAGAGCTTCCCGTCCGAGGCGCCGGCGCTCAACACCATCTTCCCCTTCACCCGCAATGTTCCGGGCTCGATGGACTACACCCCGGTCACCTTCTCCGACGCCCGCTACCCCCATCTCACCACCAACGCCCACGAGCTCGCCCTGAGTGTGGTGTTCGAATCCGCGCTCCAGCACCTGGCCGATTCGGCGGCGTCGTACCGGGCCCAGCCCGCGGCGGTGGTCGACCACCTGCGCTCGGTGCCTGCGGTCTGGGACGACACCAGGTGGCTCGACGGTGAGCCGGGCACACACGTCGTCGTGGCGAGACGGCTCGGCGCGACGTGGTGGGTGGCCGGCATCAATGGCGGGAGCGAGGCGAGAGCGGTGTCGGTCGTCCTGCCCGACGCCGTGGGTGTGCGTGATCTCGTGCTCATCGCCGACGGAGCGGGCCCCCGCGACTTCGCCATCACGGACCAGGCCATCGCCGCAGCGCGGTTTGCGGTCACCATGGCGCCGCGCGGCGGGTTCGCCGCCCGCTTCACGCCGCGCTGATCAGCGCGGGATCGTCGTGCGCTTGAACTCGTTGAGCCGTGTCCACTCCAGCATCGCGAGCACGGAGCGCACGTCCTCGACGTTGTGCCGCTCCATCAGGCGGACGAACACGGCCTCCTCCCCCACGATGAACGTCGGCACGCCGAACACGGCCCAACGCTCGACGGCCTCGCGATGCTCGGCGGCGAGCGTCGCCAGCGGCGAGCCTCCCGCCACGACGGCGCCGACCGCCTCCGGGTCGAGGCCGGCGGTGCGCGCCAACTCGGCGAGCACGGTGAGGTCGTCGACGTCTGCTGCCCCGCTGTGCCTGGCGTCGAACAGCGCCACGTGGAAGGCGTTGAATCGCTCGGGGAAGTGGTCGCGAACCGCGACACCCCACTGGAGCGCCGTCATCCCGCGGGTGCCGGGCGAGCCTGGCTCCCTGTCCCACACGTCGGCCTCGCCATCCTCGACGTGTGCCTGGGCGAGCGAGAACGGGAGGAAACGGACCTCCCAGTCGGCGCCGGCGTCGAGCGCCTCGACCACGGTCTCGTTGCCGATGCGGGCGAACGGGCACAGGTAGTCGAATGTGATGGTGAACGAGCGGGTCACTCGGTGTCCTCCGGATCTCGGCGACCGGCACCGTAGCCGCACCCCTGCCCTCAGCGAGACACACATGAAATGTGCGCGCGCTGCACTGAGATTCGGACAGGTTGCGGGAATAGCGAGGTACGATTACAGCATTACACGTGCACGTTTCCGTTGAAAGGATCAACGTGGCCGATCTCACGACCATGACGCTGCCGGTACTGCCGCTGCGCAACGGTGTGGTGTTCCCCCACATGGTGGTCACCGTCGCCATCGAATCCGATGAGGCCCGAAGGGCGATCGCCGCCGCCGAGAGTGCCGGCGGCAGGTTGCTCCTCGTGCCCAAGCTCGACGACACCTTCGCCTCCGTCGGCACCATCGCCTCCATTCAGCGCGTCACCCGCGACAACGGTGTCTCCGCCCTCATCGCCGGGATGGCGCGCGCCCGCATCGGCGCAGGACAGGCGGGGAGCGGCGACGTCCTGTGGGTGGAGGCGGAGCCCATCGCCGAGGAGGACCCCGGGCTGCGCGAGGAGATGGCCGAATACCGGGCCGTCGTCGGTGAGATCCTCGAGCACCGCGGGGTCGGGCCCATCGCCGAACGGATCCTCGACGTCGACGATCCGGGACAGCTCGCCGACCTCGCCGTCTACTCCCCCGACCTCGGCCTCGAGCAGAAGGTCGAGGTCCTCGAGACCATCGACGTACGCGAGCGCCTGGCGAAGGTGCAGCGCTGGATGGACGAGATCCTCGCCGACCTCACGCTGCGGAAGAAGGTCAGGGACGAGGCCACCGAGCGTATCGACAAGACCCAGCGCGAGTACATCCTCCGCCAGCAGCTCGAGGCCTTGCGATCCGAGCTCGGCGAAGGCGGCGGCGACGTCACGTCCGAGTACCGCAAGAAGCTCGCCGACGCCGATCTCCCCGAATCCGTGGCCGAGGCCGTGAGCCGTGAGATCGACCGGCTGGAGCGGATGAGCGAGCAGAGCCCGGAGCACAGCTGGATCCGCACCTGGCTCGATACGGTCTTCGACATTCCGTGGAGCGCCCGCTCCGAGGACAACCTCGACCTCATCGCCGCCCGCGAGGTGCTGGACGCCGACCACACCGGCCTCGACGACGTGAAGGAACGCATCATCGAGCACCTCGCGGTGCGCAAGCTGCGCACCGAGCGGGGACTCGGCGCCCCCGAAGAGGGACGGCGCAGCGGCACCATCGTCTTGCTCGTCGGCCCTCCCGGCGTCGGCAAGACGTCGNNCTGCTCGAGGTGCTCGACCCCGCCCAGAACCACACGTTCCGCGACCATTACCTGGAGGTCGATCTCGATCTCTCCGACGTGATGTTCATCGCAACGGCGAACGTCCTCGAGACGATCCCGGCGCCGCTGCTCGACCGCACCGAGGTGATCCGCCTCGACGGCTACACCGATAGCGAGAAGCTGACGATCGCTCGCGACCACCTGCTGGCGCGCCAGATCGAGCAGTCGGGCCTGAAGCCGGAGGAGATCCTCGTCACCGACGCGGCGCTCGCCGGGGTGGTCGACGGCTACACCCGTGAGGCTGGGGTGCGGGGACTGGAACGCCAGCTCGGCAAGCTGGTGCGCAAGGTCGTCACCAGGGTCGCCGCCGACCCCGGCGTCGCCCCGGTCACGGTCGACGCCGGCGACCTGCGCGAGCTGCTCGGCAAGCCACCCGTGTCGCACGACGAGGCGAAGGACCGCACGGCAGTTCCGGGCGTGGCGACCGGCCTCGCCGTGACCGGCGCCGGCGGAGACGTGCTCTTCATCGAGGCGACCGCCATGGACGGCGAGCCCGGGCTCGTGCTCACCGGGCAGCTCGGCGACGTCATGAAGGAGTCGGCGCAGATCGCGCTCTCGTACGTGCGCTCCCACGCCGCCGATCTCGGCATCGACCCTGCAGCGCTCGACAAGCGGTTCCATCTCCACGTGCCGGCCGGCGCCATCCCCAAGGACGGCCCGTCTGCCGGCATCACCATGACGACGGCCCTCGTCAGCCTGCTGACCGGCCGCACGGTGCGCGACCCCGTCGGGATGACGGGCGAGGTGACGCTTCAAGGCCGGGTTCTCCCGATCGGCGGAGTGAAGCAGAAGGTGCTCGCCGCCCATCGTGCCGGGCTGCGCGAGGTCATCGTGCCGGAGAAGAACGGCGACGACCTCGACGACATCCCCGACGAGGTGCGCGAGGTGATGGTGTTCCACGTGCTCGGTGACGTGCGCAGCGTCATCGACGTGGCCCTCGGCGCCGCCTGAGCCGAAACCGCCGGACGACCCGGTTCTCACACCGGGTCGTCAGGCTACGATCGCTCAGGACTCAGGGGGGTTCCGTGCCAGGTCTTCCAACATTCATCATCGCCGGGGCCATGCGGTGCGGCACCACGTCGTTGAACGGGTACCTGCGCGAGCATCCCCAGGTCGCCGTCTCGCAGCCGAAGGAGGTGCACTTCTTCGACCTCCACTTCGACGAGGGCGTCGACTGGTACGCCGGGCACTTCCCCGACGCCGAAGGCTCCACCGCGGTGGGCGAGGCGACACCCGACTACCTCTACCACGCCACTGCCGTGGCCCGGATCGCCGCGACGCTCCCCGACGTGAAGCTCATCGTGATGCTGCGCAATCCGGTCGATCGAGCCTATTCGCACTACTGGCACAACCGCAGCCGCGGCCGCGAGACGCTCGAGTTCGAGGACGCCCTCGCCGCAGAGCCCGAGCGCCTCGCCTCCGGCGATGAGCCGCGGCGCATCTTCTCCTACGCCGACAAGGGCCGGTATGCGGGGCAACTGGAGCGCGTGTTCGTTTCGGTTCCTCGCGAGCGTGTCTTGGTGCGCACATTCGAGGAGCTGGAACGCACCCCTGCGACCGTCTACGCGGATGCGTGCCGGTTTCTCGGCATCGACGACGGCTTCCGCCCCGAGAACCTGGGCCGGGCGATCAACGCCTACGTGGAGTTCCGATCGCCGCGGTTGCGCGATCTCGCCAAGCGCCTCCCCGGGCCTCTGCGCACGGCGATCGGGAAGCTCAACCAGAAGGATTCGTCGCCGTACCCGCCGATGCAGCGCAGCACGAGGGACCGGCTGGTGACGGACTTCGCCGCGGCGAACGCCGGCCTCGCGGAGCTGGCGGGCATCCCGATCCCGGACTGGAGCTGAGGCGACAGCGTCGGCGGCGGGAGACGCCGCTCAGTCGTCGTCGTCTCCGTCCTCGTGCTCCTTGATCTCCACGTCGAGCTTGCCGTCATCCCACTCCGCCTTGAAGGTGGAGTGTTGTTCCTCCTTGCGGAACTCGACCTCGACCGTCTCCGGTCCGGTGTGCTCCACGTCCATCGTGTAGCCGGGGTTCGGGTTGGCGCCGCTCAGCGTCACGACCCCGGGGCTGGAGGTGATCCGGACCCAGCCGCCGGCGAGCTGATAGGTCGTGGTCTCGGTGGCCGNNCGGCGGCGGCGGCTCCGTCGTCGGAGGCGGGGCCGCACTCGTGGTGGTGACGCGTGCTGCGGTGGTGGTCGTGACGTCTTCGGTCTCGTCAGGGCCGCTCGGGACCACGACGAGCCCGTCGTCGGGGACCACCGTCGTGGACGTCGGCGCCTCGGTCGTCGTCGCGATCGTCGACGTCGTCGTGTCGGTGAGGCCGAGCGTGCCGGTGGCGGTCAGCAGCGGAGAGCCGGGCTCGTCGACCACCTGGCCCGCGACGCTGCGCACCGCGGCGAGCGCGACCGTTGTCGCCACGAGCGTGGCCAGAACCCAGACGAGAATCACGCCAATACGTCGAATCACGACACCATGGTGACACGTCCCCGGCCCGCGTGAGCTAAGGGACGGTAAAGCGCAGGACAAGGCTCGGTGATCCGCCGCTCTCGTCGGAATCGCCGCAGTAACGTGAGTGCCCATGGCATCGGTGCTCCTCATCGAAGACGACCAGCGCATTCGCCAGTCGCTCGCCGCGACCCTGGCCGACATGGGCCATGAGCTGCGCTCCTCACCCACCGGGCTCGGCGGCGTGGCCGAGGCGGTCGAGGCGGCGCCCGACGTGGTCGTGCTCGACCTCGGCCTCCCCGATCTCCCGGGCGACGAGGTCCTCAAGATGATCCGGGCGGTGAGCCAGGTCCCCGTGATCATCGCCACTGCCCAGGACGACGAGGCACGGATCGTCCGGCTGCTCGATCTCGGAGCCGACGACTACGTCGTCAAGCCCTTCTCGGCGAGCCACCTCGCCGCCCGTATCCGGGCGGTCCTCCGCCGCGGCCTCAGCGGTGACGAGCCGAGCGAGGTCGTGGTGGGCGGCCTCGTGGTCGACGTCGCCGCCCACGAAGCCCGCCTCGACGGGAAGCGCCTCGACCTCACCTCGAAGGAGTTCGAGCTGCTCGCCTTCCTCGCATCCCGACCCGGCGTGATGGTGCCGAAGCGGACGCTGATGGCCGAAGTGTGGCGCCAGCCCTACGGCGGCGCCGACAAGACGGTCGACGTCCACCTGTCCTGGCTGCGCCGCAAGCTGGGGGAGACGGCCGCCAACCCGGTGTACATCCACACCAAACGCGGGGTGGGGGTCAAGCTGGTCGACCCGACGGCGTGAGACGGCGGCTCGGCCTCGTCGCCCTCGCCGTCGCCGGCCTGATCGTCATCGCGTTCTCCATTCCGCTGGGAGTGCTGGTCGCCGAGCTCGCCCGCGACCGGGCGCTCGCCGGCGCCGAGCGCGACGCCCAGCTGATCGCCGTCGTCGCCACCTCGGCCGAGGGTGACCCGACGGTCATCAGGAACGTCATCGGCACCGGCCAGCTCAACGGCAACGACGTCACCGTCGTGCTCGCCGACGGAACGGTTCTCGGTACCCCGCTGCCGGACGGCGAGGACCTGACACCGGTCATCGCCGGCGCCACGGGCCGGCGAGCGCTCGATGGCGGTCAAGCCGTGTACGCCCCTGCGATCGACGCGGACGGGATCTCGGTGGTGCGCGTTTTCGTCGATGACGCCACGCTCACCCGCGGTGTCGCCAGGGCCTGGCTGCTCCTCGGCATCCTCGGAGTCGCCATGATCGCCATCGCCGCCGTGATCTCGTCCCGGCTCGCCCGGACCATCGTCGAACCCGTGGAACGGCTGTCGGCGGCGTCGCAACGACTCGGCGCAGGCGACCTGGAAACCCGGGTCGTGCCGGGCGGCCCGCCGGAGATCATGGAGGTGGGCGCCGAGTTCAACCGGCTCGCGGAGCAGGTGTCGCGCCTCCTCGAGAAGGAGCGAGAGACGGCGGCCGACATCTCGCACCGGCTACGCACCCCGCTCGCCGCCCTCGGGCTCGATGCCGAGCGACTCCCTCCCGGTCCCGAGCAGGAGCGGTTGCTCGACGACCTCGCCGAGCTCCAGCGCGCCGTCGACTTCGTGATCCGCGAGGTGCGGCGGCCCGAGCGACCCGAGGGCGGGGCGGCCACGGATCTCGTCGCCCTCCTCGGCGAGCGGGCCGCCTTCTGGGAAGCGCTCGCCGAGGAGCAGGCTCGGGAGACGACCGTCCGCCTCCCGCAGCATGCGAGACCCATGATCCCCGTATCTCGATCGGACCTCGAGGCCGCCCTCGACGCCGTCATCGGCAACGTGTTCTCCCATACCGCAGAGGGTGTTGCGTACGCCATCTCGTGTGAGGTCGGCGACGGGCATGCGCAGGTGGTCGTGGACGACGGCGGCGTTGGGTTTGCCGACGCCGCCGTCGAACGAGGCAAGAGCGGCGGCGACTCCACCGGGCTCGGTCTCGACATCGCCCGCCGCACCGCCCAGGCCACCGGCGGTTCACTCACGATCGGTCCGAGCCCCCTCGGCGGCGCCCGCGTGACCCTCGTCTTCGCCGGCGTGACGTAGGGATCGACACG
>DKBA01000075.1 GCA_002450985.1 Acidimicrobiia bacterium UBA6912 | reverse complement strand
CCTCCATCGCCTCGAGCACGTCGCAGGTCTGATAGGCGGTGGCCTCGAGCACCGCCCGGGCGAAGTGGCCTCGACCGCTGAACCGGGTGAGACCGGCGAAGAGACCACGGGCGTCCGACCGCCAGTAGGGGGCGAAGAGACCCGAGAAGGCCGGCACGAAGTAGACATCTCCGTTGTCGGGGACCGAGCGCGCGAGCTCCTCGACCTCGGGAGCGGTGTCGATGATCTGGAGGTTGTCCCGGAGCCACTGGACCCCGGCGCCCGCGATGGCGACCGATCCCTCGAGTGCGTACCGGGGTTTCCCATCACCTATCTGATAGGCCACGGTGGTGAGCAACCCGTGCTCGGAGCGCACGATTCGGGTCCCGGTGCCGAGCAGCATGAAACACCCCGTGCCGTAGGTGTTCTTTGCGTCTCCCGCCCCGAAGCACGCCTGGCCGAACATGGCGCTCTGCTGGTCGCCGAGGATGCCGGTGACGGGTACGCCGTCGAGCAGGCCCCGGGCCCTGCCGATCGTGCCCACCGAGGGGACGATGCGGGGGAGCATCGCCGCCGGGACACCGATCGCGTCGAGCAACTCGCCATCCCAGTCGAGCGTCTCGAGACGCATGAGCATCGTGCGCGACGCATTGGTGACATCGGTGACGTGCTCGCCGGTGAGCTTCCAGACGAGATACGAGTCCATCGTGCCGAACTTCACCTCGCCCGCCTCGGCGCGCGAGCGCAGCCCCGGGTCGCTGTCGAGCAGCCAGCGCAGCTTCGGGCCGGAGAAGTAGGTGGCGAGCGGGAGGCCGGTGGCGTGGCGGAACCGATCGGGCCCCTCGTCGCCGCCGAGGATCCGGCACAGCTCGGCAGTACGCGTGTCCTGCCAGACGATGGCGTTGGCCACCGGCTCGCCGGTGGCGGCATCCCATACGATGGTGGTCTCNNCCGTCGTGCTCCACCCACCCAGGCTTCGGGTAGATCTGCTCGTGCTCGCGCTGCGACATCGCCACGAACGACCCGGATTGGTCGACGAGCACGAAGCGGGTGCTGGTCGTGCCCTGATCGATGGCGCCGACGTAGCGGGACATGACGTGAACCTCCGGTTGCTGGGTGACGGCTCGCGAGCCTACCGCGACCGGATGCGACATCCGCTGGCCCCAGCGTGGATCCCGGACGCGCCGGACCCGGCCCAAAGGGGCCGGGTCCAGCGGTCAGCGTGTGGTGGTCAGTTCAGCTCGTTGACTCGGTCGGTGCTCGGCGGTGAGACCGGGCTGAACGTCCCCAGGTAGCCGATGAGGGCCGTGAGGTCGTTGCCACCGTCGAGTCGCGGTGCCGTGATCGTGGCGAACGTACCGAAGTTGTCACCACCGTCGGCGAGGAAGTTGTTGACCGTCACCTGATACGTGGCGGCGAGGTCGAGGTCGACCCCGTTCAACTTCACGTTGCTCACCGTGATCGAGTCGCAGTTGGTGACACCGCTCGCATCGACCACGAAGGTCTTGGCGAGGTCGTAGGTGAAGCCCTCCGACACGCCGAGGTGCAGGAACGGCCGGCTCAGCCCGGCGGGCTGACACTGCTCCTCGAGCACCGAGATGATCTCGGCACCCGTCATCGGGAACGTCAGCAGCGTGTTTCCGAACGGCTGGAACGTGAACGCCTCACCGTACGTGACCACACCGTCGCCCTCACCGTCGGATTCTGCGTACGTCAGGTCCGACCGCACGCCACCCGGGTTCATGAACGCGATCTGGGCGCCGCTGGCGGACGTCGCCCACAGCTGGGCGTCGGCGACGAGGTTGCCCGCCGCGGACTCCACGCCACGATCGTCGCCCGGCGGATCGCCGCCGCGGTTGATGTCGGCGGTGATGGTGCCGACCGGGTCGTTGGCCGCGTCATCGAACAACGGCTGCCACTTGGCGATGATCGCGGTCTGCATCCGGTTGGGACGCAGCGTCGCCTGATCCACGACGTGGTTGACGGCCGTGCTCAGATTGCGCACGACCTCGCCGGTACGCCGGTTGATCATCAGGTGCACCTCGGAGACCACCCGACCGAACGAGTAGGCGCTCGTGACGATACGAGGCTGACCGTCCGGATCGGGCAAGACGCAGTTGTACGGCAGGTGGGTGTGACCGGTGATCACCGCATCGATCTCGGGATCGAGCGCAGAGTTGATCGCAACGATCGGTCCGGTGATGCCGACGCACGCATCGACGTCGCCGGGAGGCGGCGTCTGCGAGCCACCCTCGTGGAGCAGCACGACGATCGTCTCGACGCCCTGCGCTTTGAGGATGGGCACCAGGGCGTTCGCCGTCTCGGCCTCATCGAGGAAGTCCCAGCCCTCGATGCCAGCGGCAGCCACGAGCGTATCGGTGGTCTCGAGCGTCATGCCGATGAAGCCGACCTTGACCGTCCCGACCTTCTTCACCCAGTAGGGCGGCAGCGCGGTCTCGCCGGTCGTCTCGTTCACCACGTTGGCGGCGAGCCACTGGAAGTTGGCGCCGGCATACGGCGCGTCCTCGAAGTAGCAGCCGTCGACCGGATGGCACCCACCGTTCTGCATGCGCAGCAGCTCGGTGACACCCTCGTCGAACTCGTGGTTCCCCACGCTCGACACGTCGAGGCCCATGGCGTTGAGCGACTCGACGGACGGTTCGTCGTGGAAGAGGCCCGAGAAGGCCGGTGAGCCACCGATGAGGTCGCCGGCCGCAACAGTCAGGCTGTGCTGCTGGTTCCTGCGCAACTGATTCAGCAGGGTGGCGAGGTACTCGGCACCACCGGCGGTGACGCCGGCGACCGTCCCCGGCGTGCTCGCCTCGAGATGGCCGTGGTAGTCGTTGAAGGCGAGGAGCTGAAGGTCGATGAGCGGATCACGTGGGCCCGGCCTCTCGGCCGAAGCCGGTTGCGCCAAGATGGCGAGCGAGGTCAGGGCCACCACGAAGGCAGCGAACGCCGCGAGGAGGCGACGGCGCCTCTCGGGTCGAGTGCCGCCCATCGCCGCATTGCCGACGGGTGAAGACACGGAAGATCCCCCTCCCTGAGCGCCCGGAGCTGAGTGTCCAGGCTGGTCCGGGCTTCTTTATAGCATGGCGGCTCGGTGCGGCAACCTCCTGGTTGGTCCCTCTTGGCGACGACAGCGAGGAATACGGGACGACGGCGGACCGGACAGGAACTACCGGAGTTCAGACGTTGAGGTCGCCGGCCATCTGTCTGGCGGCGTCGCCGCCCTCGGCCAGGAACGTGGCGACGACGTCGGCGGCGAGCTGGATGATGACGTCGATCTCTTCGCGTTCCTTCTTGGCGAACGGGCGGAGCACGAATTCGGCAGGGTCCTGGCGGCCCGGGGGCCGGCCGACGCCGCACTTCAGCCTCCAGAAGTCCTGCGTGCCGAGCGATCCGATGATCGACGACACCCCGTTGTTGCCGCCGGAGCTGCGGTCTGCCTGAACACGGAGCTTGCCGAACGGGAGGTCGATGTCATCGTGAACCACGAGCAGCCGGTCGGGCGACGTCGAGTAGTACCGGGTCAGCGGGGCGACGGCCTGGCCCGACTCGTTCATGAAGGTCCGGGGCAGGGCGAGCACGGCGCGGCGCTCCCCGGCGCCCACCTCGGCGACGTCGGCGCGGATGAAGCGGGGCGCCTTCTTGAAGCGCGCCCCCATGCGGTCGGCGCAGACGGCTACCACCTCGGCGCCGAGGTTGTGACGGGTGCGCTCGTAACGCTGCCCGGGGTTGCGCAGCCCGACGACGAGCGGTGGCGTGCCGCTCAGCTCTCGTCGCCCTCGGCAGTGTCCTCTGTTGCCGCCGCTTCGGCCTCGACGACCCTGCCTTCTTCGACGCCCTCTTCGCCCTCGACCTCCTCGACCTCTTCCTCGACCAGGCGGGGAACGACGACGGTCACGAGCGGCCGGTCTTCATCATCGACGTAGGTCACGCCGTCGATGGCCGGCAGGTCGGCGATCCGCAGCGTGTCGCCAACCTGTAGCTCGCTGATGTCGAGCGGGATGCTGGAGGGGATGGCCGTGGGCAATGCCACGATCGCAACGCTGTTCTCGATGGTCTCGACGATCCCGCCCTCGCGCACACCGAGCGGCGTCCCGATGAACTCGAGGCCGACCTCGGCTTCGATGGCGACGTCGAGCGACACCTTGATGAGGTCGAGGTGCGTGATGTCGCCGCGCACCGGGTGACGCTGGATCTCGCGGGCCACGGCCAGCACGCTGTCGCCGTCGACCTCGACACTGAGGATCGCGTTGAGGCCCGCCTCGGTGTGGAGCGCGGCGTAGAGGTCCCGGCCGCTGAGGGCAACGGGGAACGGTTCCAGACCACGGCCGTACACGATCGCGGGCACCTTGCCTTCGCGACGCATGCGGCGGGCGGGGCGGCTGCCCGCCTCCGTGCGGCGCTCGGCGCGCAACGTCACCTGTTCCATGCTCGACTCCTCGTTGCTGATCTCGATGTCCCGTGGGTACGACGAGCGTCACGGGAAGGACGCCGGTCGCAACGGCGAAGGCGACCGGCAGCGACGAGCATCATAGCCGACGCTCCCCTCGCTACGGAAAGCGAAGCGCACGGGAGACGGGTTACGGCCCGGGGCCCTCCGCCAGCACACGCTGGATGTCGGCGGCCGCCTCCTCCGATACGCGGCGCAGGGCGAAGCCGGAATGGGCGATCACCCAGTCCCCGACGGCCACCTCCGGCGTGAGCGTGAGGTCGACCTGCCGTTCCACGGAACCGAAGACCACGGTGGCGGCGCTCGATCCCTCCTCGATCGCAACCACTCGCCCGGGCACCGCAACGCACATCGTCAGTCTCCCGAGGCGTCTGCGATGTCGACGTAGCTGAGCACGACACCGAGCGAGGTCGGCGCCGATGGATCATCATCGACCTGGATATCGAGCGACGCACCAACGAGCAACGGCCCGGCGAACCGCGCCCAGTGGGCCCGCACCGCCTCGGGTTCGACGCCGCTCAGCGCCCCCACCTTGATGCCGATGCGACGTGGCTCGGCGCACGCCTCGGCGACGATCGCCTCCGCCCGCGCCGCGAGCGACGCAACGATTCCGGACTCATGCATCGACCGCCTCCTCGTGGACCACCCCAAGATGCTCGGCGACGAGCGCCCACACGTCGGCCACCACGCGGTCGGCGGCGGCCTCGACCTGCGCCGTCAGCCCGACGCGGCCCTGATTCACCTCCGCGGCTTCCACCCCGATCACGACGAGCCGGTCGGGCATGCGCTCGAGAACGGCTCCGAGCTCGATCACCTGGGCGACGCTGAACAGGTGGGTCGACAGCCTGCGGAACATGGCGGGGAGCGGCCCCGAGATCTCGAGCTGATGCACCGTGCCGGGCTTTGCGGAGGACACCACGGCATCGACCACGACGGCGAGCTCGACGCCTTCCCAGGCGTCGATCAGCTCGATCGGATCGTCGAGTCCCTCGAGCACCAGGACGCTGCTCGGCAGCATCGGGCCGAGCCGGGCGGCGATCACCGGCCCGACGCCGTCGTCGCCCCGGTACACGTTGCCGATGCCGGCAACGACCACGCGGGGCGACAGCGCGCTCACGACGAGCTCCGCTCGATCCGCAGGTCGAGGAAGTGCGTCGCACACGAGATGCACGGGTCGTAGTTCCGGATGGTCTGCTCCAGCCGCCACGCCAGATCTCCGTCGGGCAGATCCAGGTTCTCCTCGAGCACGACCCTCAGGTCGGACTCGATGGTGAGCTGGTTCTGCGCGGTCGGTGGCACGATCTGGGCATCGAGGATGCGCCCCTCCCCGTCCAGCTCGTAGCGGTGGTACAGCATCCCCCGCGGCGCTTCGCTCGCTCCGTGTCCCTGGCCCGGGCCTGGCGTCACGGGCACGAAAGGCTCGGCGGGAGGCTCGTAGGCGTCGATGATGGCCAGCGCCTCCTCACAGGCGTGGAGGATCTCGACGGAGCGCACGACGATGCTCTGGAACGGGTTGGCGCACACCGGACCGAGACCCGCCTCGAGCGCCGCACTCTTCGCCATCGGGCGCAGCTTCTCGAAGTTCAGGCTGTACCGGGCGAGCGGTCCGACGTGATACGCCCCCCGGGCGCGGATACGCGAGTGGAGGGCGTTGGAGCGGGCGACATGCTCCTCCTCGAACGTTTCGTTGAACTCGGACAGGGCGATGTCGAGGCCCTTGTTCGACACCAGCCTGCCCTCGTTGAACGGGTACTCGTCGGGATGCGAGAGCGAGACGAACTCGAAGTCCATCTCGACCTTCGGCGTCGGGAGCTCGGCGACCCACCGCACGGTGGCGAGCGCCGCATCGCGCGCCCACTCGAGCTCGTCGACGAGCGCCGTCAGCTCGGTCTTGGCCGGCACCCGATAGAAGCCGCCCACCCGCACGTTGATGGGATGGATCTCACGACCGCCCAGAACGGCGACCAGCGTGTTGCCGGCCTTCTTCAGCCGCAACCCTCGTTCGACGACCTCACGGTGGTCCGCCGCCATGTGGATGGCGCTCTGGTAGCCCAAGAAGTCGGGAGCGTGGAGCATGTAGACGTGGAGCGCATGGCTCTCGATCCACTCGCCGCAGTAGATGAGGCGGCGCAAGGCGCGGAGCTGTCCTCCCACCGTCGCGCCGAGCGCATCCTCCATCGCATGCACAGAGCTCATCTGATAGGCGATCGGGCAGATGCCGCAGATGCGCGCCGTGATGTCGGGCGCTTCCGTGAACATGCGGCCGCGCAAGAACGCCTCGAAGAAGCGCGGCGGTTCGAAGATGCCGAACTCGACATCCTCGATGACGCCGTCGACGACCCTGACGGTCATCGAGCCCTCACCCTCGACACGGGCGAGGTAATCGACGTCGATGCGTCGAGTGCCGGTCTCGCTGGTGGTCATGCGCTCGCTCCTCGCACCGTGATGGCGGCCTCGTGACGATCGGACGCCTCCCGGAAGGCCGCCGCCCATGCATTGAATCCCCGATAGGCGTCGACCAGGCCCCGATCGTCGACGCCCAAGCTCTTCCACCACGCCGACAGCGCCGCGGTGTTCGGCTCCTCCATCGGCCCGAAGCACCCGTAGCAGCCGCGGTTGTAGGCGGGGCAGATGGCCCCACATCCGGCCTGGGTGACGGGACCGAGACACGGCGTGCCGTGGGCGACCATCACACAGGTCGTCCCGCGGTGCTTGCACTCCACGCACACGCTGTACGTGGGGATATTGGGGCGGCGGCCCTGGAGGAAGGCGGTGACGACCTCGAGCAGCTGCGTCTTCGAGATGGGGCACCCCCGCAGCTCGAAGTCGACGGGGACGTGGAACGACACCGGCGTCGAGCGATCGAGCGTCTCGATGTACTCGGAGTTGGCGTACACGAACGCGGTGAACTCGTTCACGTCCTTCCAGTTGCGCAGCGCCTGGATGCCGCCGGCGGTGGCGCAGGCACCGATCGTGACGAGGAACTTCGACTCCTCACGCACCCGGCGGATGCGGGCGGCGTCGTGGGGCGTCGTGATCGAGCCCTCGACGAGCGTGACGTCGTACGGCCCGGGCCGCACCTCGCGGGACGCCTCGAGGAAGTTGGCGATGTCCACGACCTCGGCGACGGCGAGCAGTTCGTCCTCGGCGTCGAGCAGACTCAGCTGGCAGCCGTCGCATGAGGCGAACTTGAACACGGCGAGCGTCGGCTTGCGGGTGAGTGGGCTCTGGACGGCCACGTCACACCTCCCTCACGGTCAGCAGTCTGGCGACCTCGGAGAACGGGAACACCGGGCCGTCGCGGCACACGAGCTTCGTGGCGAACTGGCAGTGGCCGCAGAAACCCACCCCGCACTTCATGTTGCGTTCCATCGACACGAAGATCTGCTCGGGTGCCACGCCGCGGGACTCGAGCTCCTGGCCGGCGAAACGCATCATGATCTCGGGGCCGCACACGAACGCCGACGCGTTCTGCGGCTCGTAGGGGGCGCGCGGCACCAGCTTGGTGACGACACCCACGGAGCCGTACCAGGCCCGGTCGGCGTTGTCGACGGTCACGAGCACCGTGACGTCGAAGCGGCCGCCCCAGTCCTGGAGCTCCTCGGCGAAGAGCAGCTCGCGTGGTGAGCGGGCGCCGTAGAGCACGACCACCTGCCCGTAGTGGTCGCGTCGCTCGAGCACCCGGTAGATGGCGGGGCGCAGCGGGGCGAGCCCGATGCCGCCGGCCACGAACACGATGTCGCGTCCGGTCGCCCCATCGACCGGCCACGGCGTGCCGAACGGACCGCGTACCCCGACGACGTCCCCGGGCCGGACGTTGCGCAGCGCCCTGGTGACGGCGCCGACGCCGCGGATGGTCTGCACCAGCCGCGAAGGACGTGAGGCATCGCCACTCACCGAGATCGGCACTTCGCCGATCCCGAAGGAGTAGAGCATCGTGTACTGACCGGGTGCGAACTCGAAGCGCCCGTTCGGCGGCTCGAGCTCGAGGGTGAACGTGTCTTCGAGCTCGTCCCGAATGCCCCTGACTCTGAACGGAACGGGTTCCATCGGGTCGAGCAGTGCGGTGCGTGGTTCAGCGAGCAGTGCCATAGATGTCCAGGAGTTGCAGTCTGGTGGCCTGGAGCCGGTCCACCAGGACTTGGGCGAAACGTGTCATCAGCTCGTAGCCGAGCTCCTTGTCGGCAGCCTTGGCCGCGCGCAGCGCCTCGGCGTCGAAACGGATCGCGCTCGTCGCCGTGAGCGCCTGGGCGTCGAACGTCCACCGGTACGGCGGGAACAGCCACGACCATCCGAGGATCTCACCGGAGTGGAGCGTCTCGACGACGTGGGGGCCGCGGCCCGGCACGACGATCTCCAGGGCGACGTTGCCCGCGGTGAGGAGGAAGCAGGCGTCCGCCGGGTCGCCCTCTTTGAAGATCCTCGAGCCGGCGGCGAACTCGACCTCGGAGGCACAGCTCGCCAGCACTTGGATGGCCGGGGTCGACATGCCGCCGAAGAACGGATGTGCGGTCAACAGGTCGGCGATGGGTACGGTCCTCACAGGTTCACCTCCGTGCCATCCGCCGCCACGGGTACGGCGGGCCGCAGATCACTCGCCCTGATGGCCGCCACCTCGGCCGTCAGATCGATCCCCACCGGGCACCACGTGATGCACCGGCCACACCCGACGCACCCGGAGGTTCCGAACTGGTCGAACCACGACGCCAGCTTGTGCGTCAGCCACTGCCGGTAACGGGCGCTGCCCGCCTGGCGGATCGAGCCGCCGTGGATGTACGAGAACTCGAGCGTGAAGCACGAGTCCCAGCTCCTCACCCTCCGCGCTCCCCCGCCGTCGAGCTCGAGCTCGTCGGTGACGGTGCCGCAGAAGCACGTCGGGCAGACCATCGTGCAGTTGGCGCACCCGAGACACCGTGCGGCGACCGCCTCCCAGTGTGGATGCTCGAGGTTGCCGAGAAGCAGGTCGTGGATGTCGGTCGTGTCCATGCTGTGCGGCACGGTGGCCTGCGCCGCCGCCATGGTCTCGGCGGCCCGCTCGCGATCCGCGATCTCGGCGGGGCGCATCGCGGCGAGCGAGGCGAGCAGCGCGTCACCGCGTGCCGAGCCCGACTCGGCCAGGAGCACCACACCATCGTCGGTCACCGTCTCCGTAAGCACGAGATCGTGACCAGGACCGGCCACCGGGCCCGTCCCCATCGAGGTGCAGAAGCAGTTGGCGCCGGGATCGGCGCAGTTCACCGCAACGATGAAGGCCCCCTCGCGACGTGCGGCGTACGACGGGTCGGCGGCCCGGTCGCCGGCGGCGAGGAAGACGCGGTCTTGGACGGCGATCGCGGCGAGCTCGCAGCCGCGGACACCGATGAACGCGTACGTCGGGGGCTCGGGTGGCGTCACCGTCTCCCACCCGTCTGCCGTGACGACTCCGGACCAGATCACGTTGCGTTGCGGGTACAGGAAACGCTTCCAGGACTGAGGCCCGACGACGTACCCGAACATCCTCCCGTCGCCGAGGTGCTCGAGGCGGTAGCCGCCCGGCGCCTGCTGGTCGGTCCACCCCACCGGCAGGTCGGACGTGCCTGAGATCTCGTTGTAGACGATGGCGCCTTCGCGAATCGTGGGGCCAATCGTGGTGTACCCGCCGTTGCGCAACGCTGCGATCAGCTCGTCCAGACCGGCCCGGTCGATGACGCCGCTTGCCGTCACATGGACCTCCTCGATGGAACGTTCCCACGGTACGGGGGGTGCGGGGGTGGGGCCTAGAGGCTTTTCGCCGGAGGGGGCAGGACCAACAGTCCGTTGATCAGGGTCCTCCGGCGACGCACCATGGCCACACACGATGAACCCGCCCGATCCGAACGACCGCACCCGACTCACGCCCGGCACCCGCACGCCCGGACCTCTCCTGTTCGCCCGCTACGCCTACCCACCGAACGCGCTCGGCTACTGCGGTCCCGCCGATCACGGGGCACTGCTCGAGTACGCGGTCGCCGGGGTCGTCGACGGCGGGCTCATCGAGCTCGAATCCGGCTTCACCGGGGCATGGCCGTACCTCCAGCTCATCGCCGCGTCGACCGGCGGAACCGATCCTCTCGCCGCCGCCGTGGTCGAGGCCTACTGGGTGGGCAACCGGCTGCTCGATCGCATCGATCCGCGGTGGCTCGCGGCATCGATCGACGATCGCTTCGCCATCCGGCTCGGTGCCCAACGGTCGACGCTCACCGCATTGGCCGCCGCCGGAGGTGTGCCCCACCACAGCTTTCACGTCCTGGCCGTGTCCCCCTGGATCGGCTTGCTGCGCGCAGGATTCACCGAGGGCTCACTGCTCACCATGGACCGCTGCCGGATTCGCCGCGGCCTCGTGATCGGCGTCGACAACGGCACCGTCCTCGTCGAGACCGACCGTCTGACGTGGGATGGGGAGCGACTGGAGGTCACCTCCGGAACGAGTGAAGTCGTGCAGGCAGCGACGAACGGATACCGCCTCGCCGCCGATGTGGCTCCGGGCGACACGGTCGCCCTCCATTGGGACTGGGTGTGTGATCGCCTCACCCCCGCCCAGACCCGAGCGCTCGACGTCTTCACCCGGCGCTCGCTCGCCGTGGCGAACGCCGTCCCGACAGCCTCGCTCGACGCCGCGTTCTCCTAGTCCCGCCACTCGCAGCGTTCGCGGGGAGGGACGTTCGGCACTCACCGTGCGGCGCCGGGCCGCCTACGGTTGGTGGGGCCGGCAGAGGGCGCGCCCGCAGCGCCCAGAAAGGAGCGGCCATGGCCGAGAGCGTGTACAAGGTCATCGAGCTGGTCGGCACCAGCACCGAGTCGTGGGAGAAGGCGGCCTTCGCCGCCGTGGCGAAGGCGGCGAAGTCGCTCCACGACCTGCGGATCGCCGAAGTCAAGGAGCTCGACCTGCAGCTCGGCGAGGACGGCGAGGTGGTCGCCTACCGCGCCAAGATCCACGTGTCGTTCAAGTACACCCACGACGAGGACTGAGCGAGGGCGATGCGCGCTGCCGGCCGGGCCCGAGGGCCCGGCCGGTGTGCGTGACGGCCGCTTCTCGGCCCGCTGCACGCAAACGCAGCGAGCCCGAGCCTCAGTCCTTCAACGCGGCGTGGGCCGCCGACAGGCGAGCCACCGGGACCCGGAAGGGTGAGCAGCTCACGTAGTCGAGCCCGTAGCCATGGCACAGGGCGATCGACTTCGGCTCGCCGCCGTGCTCGCCGCAGATNNGAAGAACTCGGCCGTCTCGGCCATGGCGCCCGCGGTGAGGGCCGCCCGCGGCGTCTCGATCATCGTTCCGATCATGTAGTCGAGCGTCGTGTTGCGCTCCTCGAGCACCGTCGCCGCCTCCTCGCGGAGGACGTCGGCGACGTACTTGAGCTCGCCGGCGTCGATCGACAGCGGGATCATGATCTCGGGCTTGACGTCGTGGCCGGCGGCGACGGCATCGCACGCCGCCTCGATGATCGCCCGGACCTGCATGCGGGTGATCTCGGGGTACACCACAGACAGCCGCACCCCGCGCAGACCGAGCATCGGGTTCGCCTCGCGCAACCGCTCGACGGCGATGACGAGCCGCTCGGCGTGCTCGAGCTGCGCCAGCGTCGCATCGAGCGACTCCAGCGAGTCGGCCGCGCGCAGCCGGATCTTGCGGTCGGCGACCTCGGCGATGAGCTTCTCCCACGCGGGGAGGAACTCGTGAAGCGGCGGGTCGATCAGCCGGATGACGACCGGCAGACCGTCCATCGCCTCGAACAGGCCGTAGAAGTCGCTGCGCTGAAGCGGCAGCAGGTCGTCGAGCGCCTCGCGACGCTCCACCGGGCTCGTGGCCATGATCATTCGCTGCACGACGGGCAGCCGGTCCTCTTCGAAGAACATGTGCTCGGTCCGGCACAGACCGATGCCCTGGGCGCCGTAGGCGCGGGCCCTGGCGGCATCGGCGGGATAGTCGGCGTTGGCCCGCACGCCGAGCTTGCGGAACTCGTCCGCCCACCCCAGGATCTTCACGAGCCACGGGTCGGAGAGATCCGGCACGAACGTGTCGAGCTTGCCCAGATAGACGTCTCCGGTCGTGCCGTCGATCGACACCCAGTCACCCTCGGCGACCTGGATGTTGCCGACGCGCATGACGTGATTGTCCGGCTCGATCTCGAGCTCGGCCATGCCGACCACGGCCGGCTTGCCGAACTGGCGGGCGACGAGGGCGGCGTGGCTGGTGCGCCCGCCGCGGCTGGTGAGGATGCCCTCGGCGGCGATCATGCCGTGCACGTCGTCCGGCTTGGTCTCGGGGCGAACCAGCAGCACCGCACGCCCCTCTTCCTGCCAGCGCTGGGCGAGGTCAGGGTCGAAGGCGACCTGGCCGACGGCTGCGCCGG
The DNA here is from genome assembly GCA_002450985.1 of Acidimicrobiia bacterium UBA6912. Taxonomy (GTDB): domain Bacteria; phylum Actinomycetota; class Acidimicrobiia; order Spongiisociales; family UBA5794; genus UBA6912. Next base: position 3,165 of record DKBA01000075.1, on the reverse strand, counting down.
GTGAGACGTTGAGACCCTTCCCGAGCAGCCGGCCGTCGTCGACCGCCTTCTCCCTCGACGCCGAGGCGAGCTGGGGATGCAGGAAGAAGTCGACCTGCTCCGGCGTGATCCTGAGCACGGCCTCCTGCTTGCTGATCAGACCCTCGTCGGCCATGTCGGCCGCGATGCGGACCGCCGCCTGGGCCGTACGCTTGCCGTCACGGGTCTGCAGCAGCCACAGCGTGCCCTGCTCGACCGTGAACTCCATGTCCTGCATCTCGCGGTAGTGCCGCTCGAGCTTCTCCGCGATCTCGCCGAGCTCGGCGAACGCCCGCGGCATCTCCTCGTTCAGCTGGCCGAGGTCGTTCGTGGCGCGAATGCCGGCCACCACGTCCTCGCCCTGGGCGTTGATCAGGTAGTCGCCCTCGATCTCCGGCTCACCCGTTGCCCCGTGTCGGGTCATCGCCACACCGGTCGCCGAGTCGCCGCCCAGGTTGCCGAACACCATCACCTGGATGTTGACGGCGGTGCCGAGGTCGTGGGCGATGCCGGCCGCGTTGCGGTAGTCGATGGCCCGCCGCCCATTCCACGACCGGAACACCGCTTCCACGGCCAGCCGGAGCTGCTCTTTGGGATCATCGGGGAACGCAGACGCGATGCGACGGAACCGCTCGACGATCTGCCTGAGGTCGTCGACGGTGAGATCCGTGTCGCTCTCGACGCCGCGGTTGCGGCGATACTGCGTGAGGACCTGCTCGAAGAGCTCGTCGCGGTGCCCGAGCACCACCGAGCCGAACATCTGGACGAGGCGCCGGTACGAGTCGTAGGCGAAGTGCTCGTCGCCGCTCTGGGCGGCGAGCCCCTTGACCACGTCGTCGTTGAGCCCGATGTTGAGAACGGTGTCCATCATGCCGGGCATCGAGAACTTGGCGCCCGAACGGCAGGAGACGAGCAGCGGGCGCTGGGAGTCTCCGAACGTCTTGCCGGTGCGCTCCTCGATGACCTTGAGGGCGTCGGCCACCTGGCCGAGCAAGCCTTCGGGCAGGTGGCCGCCCTCTGCGATGTACTCGTTGCAGGCCTCGGTGGTGATCGTGAAACCGGGAGGCACCGGCACGCCGAGCCGGGACATCTCACCGAGGTTGGCGCCCTTGCCGCCCAGCAGGCCGCGGACCGCATCCCAGGAGCCGCCCACCGCCTGCTCGGCGGCATCGACCTCGTCGAATCGGTATACCCACTTCTTCGTCATGACTGTCACTTTCGTGTGCGGGAACGGGGGAACGGTCACCCTCGCCGGGGAGCGTAGGTGACGAGCGTACGCATGTAGTTGGCGCGCTCGAAGGCGGTCGGGTCAGGGCTCGACCGCTGACTGAGGCTGCCCTTGGCCTGGGCAACCGAGACGTAGTCGCGCTCGGCCAACCATTGCTCGAGGCCGAGGCGAACGTCGGCCAGATGATCCGGGCCGCGTTTGAGGAGAGCGGACGCCAGCATCGTGACGTCGGCCCCGGCCAGGATCAGCTTGACCACATCCTCGGCGGAGTGCACGCCGGTCGTGGCGGCGAGGGACGTCGAGACCCGCCCGTGGAGGATGCCGATCCACGTCAGCGGCAGACGCAGCTCCTCCGAGGTGGACAGCACGAGGTTCGGGCCCACCTCGAGCGCGTCGAGATCGATGTCCGGCTGATAGAAGCGGTTGAACAGCACGAGACCGTCGGCCCCGGCGTCGACGAGACGCTGCGCCATGTTGGCCATCGAGCTGAAGAACGGGGAGACCTTGACGGCGAGCGGGATCGAGACCTCATGGCGCATCCGCTCTACGAGCCGCAGATAGTCGGTCTCGACGTCGGCCGCATCGCGAGCGACGTCGGCGGCGACGATGTAGATGTTGAGCTCGAGGGCGTCTGCCCCCGCATCCTGCATCTTGTGCCCGTAGGAGACCCAGCCTCCGGGGGACACGCCATTGAGGCTGCCGATCACGGGTATCCCGAGCTCGTTCTTCGCCCGCACCAGCGTGTCCAGATACGAGTCCGAGCCGGTGTTGTACTCGTCGATCTCCGGCACGGGGCTTCCGAAGAACTCGGGTGAGAAGTCGGCGCCGAAGTCGGCCACGTCGGCGACGGCCAGCGCATCGTGGACGATCTGCTCCTCGAACAGCGAGGGGAGCACGACCGCGGAAGCCCCCGCCTCCTCGAGGGCAAGGAGGGTGTCGATGGCCCCGGTGAGCGGAGACGCCGACGGCACGAGCGGGTTGGCCAGCTCGAGACCCAGGTAGCTGGTGCGGAGATCGACGGTCATTCCTCCACCTCTCCATACACGGCGGTCCGTTCGACGTTCACCATCTGCTCGTACAGGTGCCAGCGGTCATCGATGTCGTGCTGCGCCTGCTCCATGAGCTCGGCGGCATGCTCCGGGTTCGATCTCGCCAGCATCGCAAACCGGGCCTCGGTGGCAGCGAACTCCCTGAACGACATCGTGGGTTTGCGCGAGTCGAGGCGGAGCGCCGGTTTGCCGTCGGTGCTCGCCGTCGGATCGTACCGGTAGAGCGGCCAGTAGCCGCTCTCGGCAGCCGACTTCTGGTGCTGCATCTGGGTGCTCATGTCGATCCCGTGGGCGATGCACGGGCTGAAGGCGATGATGAGCGACGTACCCGGGTACGCCTCCGCCTCGGCGAAGGCCTTGACCACCTGGGTCATGTTGGCCCCCATCGCCACCTGGGCGACGTACACGTTGCCGTAGGCCTGGGCGATCATGCCGAGGTCCTTCTTCCCCGTCGGCTTGCCGCCTGCGGCGAACTTGGCCACCGCCGCCCGCGGTGTGGCCTTCGACGCCTGCCCGCCGGTGTTGGAGTACACNNAGCACGTGGTCGAGCCCGCCGAAGCCGATGTCGTACGCCCAGCCGTCCCCGCCGAGGATCCAGACGCTGGTCTTCACCAGGGACTCGGCGAGCGTGGCGAGGAGCGCCGGCTTCTCCCCCGACATCGCCTCGAGCCGGGTACGGAGGTCGTCGACCCGCGCCCGCTGCTTGGCGATGCCCGCTTCGTCGGTCTGGTCGGCCTCGAGGATCTCCTGGGCAAGGGGGCCGAGGTCGGCGGCGAGCTCGGCGACGAGCCGTTGCGCCGTCTCGGTCTTCTTGTCGAGGGCGAGGCGCATCCCGAACCCGAACTCGGCGTTGTCCTCGAAGAGTGAGTT
>DKBA01000109.1 GCA_002450985.1 Acidimicrobiia bacterium UBA6912 | reverse complement strand
GACTGGGACGACGTGCCACCGGTCGAAGCAGAGGTGGTCGCCTTCTTCGACCCCGCCGAGGACCTGGCGAAGCGGGCCGGGTCGTGGGGTCACCGGCTCCCGGACGCCTCGCTCGGCTCGCTCGCCTCGTTCGGCGCCGGGCTGGCGATGGCGGAGGCCCAGGCGTGGGAGCGAGACGAGCCGCAGATCGCCACGCGTGCGTACACGGACCGCCGGTTCCTGCTCGGCGACCGCATCCTGCATTGGGCGGTGCCCTGGTTCGACACGGCAGGTCGCTGCTACCCGGAGTATCGAGAGCGCGCCCACAAGGGACGAGAGCTGCTGTTGCGGCTCGGCGACCGGCTGCGGCCGGCCCCCGACTTGGGAGCGACGGAGGGTCTCGCCCCGCCGGGTGAGGACGCCTTCGGTCCCGCCACGGTCGACGTGCCGATGGGTGATTGGGTGCGGTCGCTGTGGAGTGGCGCCGTCATCCTCGACGCGACGGTCCGCTCGATGATCGGTGGGAGCGGCGAGCTGGACCTGAACGGCCCCGGCCGGGCCGACGTGGCGATGCTCTTCATGGTTGCCGCCGCCCGCTGGAGCGCCCTCGCCGCGAGCCACCCCGGCAGCGCCCGCCTCTGGCACGACTTGGCGGTGCGGGCGGAGACGACCGCCGGACGGCTGGAGACGCCATTCTGACGCAGGCGGGACTCTCCGCCATCGACGATCGATCAACCGAGCCCATCGTCCGGCACCAGCTCCGGTACCGCCTCGTCGCCGCCGCCCCAGTCGACGCGGAAGCTGTAGACGTCGCCGCGCACCACGCTCTCCCGCCATTCGAGGGCCTTCCCCCGGGCTGAGGTCTTGCGGATGATCAAGAAGGCCGCCTGATCGGCAGCGAGGCCCAGCTGCTCGCGGTCGGCCTGATCCGGGATGACCGGCCGGATGACCTCACTGCCGCTCTCGGGGGCCACGCCGCACAGCATCGCCAGCTCGTCGTAGAGGGCGGTACGGGCGAAGTCGGCGGCGAGCAGCGGCTGGGCGAGGGGCATCGGGAGCCAGGTGCGATCGACTGCGAGGGGCTCCTCCCCTGCCAGGCGAAGCCGCTCGAGGTAGAAGAGCTCGGCGTCTTCCGGAACGTCGAGGTGCTCGGCGATCTCGGGCTCGACCCGCGACTCACAACTCAAGACGACGCTGGTCTGCTCCGTGCCCTCCGCCTCGATGGACCGGAAGAGGCTGTAGAGCGTGCCGAGGGGTTGCTCGAAGTCGGGCTTGCGCACGTACGTGCCGCGGCCGCGGCGCCGGTCGAGGATGCCCTCGGCCTGGATGCGACGCACCGCCTCCCGCACGGTGTGGCGGCTGACGCCGTACTCCTCGACCAGCTCCTGGTCGGTGGGGAAACGCGCCGCAAATTCGCCGTCGGAGAGACGGACCCGAAGATCGCGCAGCAGCTGCGCCCACAGGGGCATGGCGCTGGAACGATCGAGAGTCTCGTGGGCGCTCATCGGCGAGGATCCTAGAGGCCCGAAACTCGGCCCCGGCTCCGTCACACGGCGACGGCGACGTACCTGTTGCGATCCATCCAGGCGAGGTCGTCGAGCCGCTCGGCGGCGAGACCGACCTCGGCGAAGACGTCCATGTACTCCTCGTCGGTGAACAACCCCATGACGTGCCGCTCCACGTAGTGATCGACGCCAACCCCCTTGCGACCGACGAGGTGGTGCATGTCCATCACGGAGATCCGCCCATCACTGGTGCCGTGACTCAGCCGCGCGACGACGAGATCACCGCGCTCGTCGAGGCTGGCGCCGATGTGACGCTCGATCCACGCGTCCGGCGTGAACCACGGGTCGATGACCATGACCCCACCGAGCACGAGGTGACGGCGCATGTTGCCGAGCGCGGCCACCAGATCCTCCCGTGTCGTCATGTAGCCGATCGAGCTGAAGAGGCACATGACGGCGTCGAACGGGCGGCCGAGGTCGAAGGTGCGCATGTCGCCCTCGTGAAGAGGGACGTCGGGCAGTCTCTGCCGGGCGATGTCGAGCATCGCCGGCTCCACGTCGAGCCCTTCGACCGTGAAGTGACGGCGCAGCTCTTGCAGATACCGACCTGTGCCGCACCCCACCTCGAGCAAGGTCCGCGCCACGGGCGATCGCTGCCGAACCAGCTCCGCGATCCGGTCCGCCTGCTCGGTGTACGGCAGGTGCTGGTAGATGACGTCGTAGACCTCGGCGGAGAGGTGGAAAGGCCGTTCCGGTGGCTCGGGGGCCCCTGCCTTCATCACAGCGCGGTCCCGCTCAACGAGGACAGGTTGCACCGGGGCGATCAGGACGTGAGCCCGAGCTCGCTCTTCAGCTCTTCGAGCTTGGCATCGGCCTGCACCATGTTGATGGCTTCCTTGAGCTCGGCCTCGGCGCCCGCCGGGGTCGCTTCCCGCAGCTCGGCCTTGGCCATCGCCTCGGCTTTGCGGGCCTCGATCTTCTCCTCGACCTTGTCGAGCGACGGGGCCTCGTAGTCCAAGGTGGTCGACAGCGATTCGACGGCCTTGTTCACCGACTCCTGCATCTTGGCCGCTTCGAGCGAGCCGAGCAGCTCCATCCGCTTGGCGGCGAGCTCCTGCACCCGCATCGCATTCTGGGTGACGGCCTCCTTGGCCTTGTCGGCCTGGGTCGCCGCCGTCTCATACTGCGTCTTCAGCGTGCTGAGGTTGTTCTCCGCCGCCTGGAGCTTCATGGCGAGCGCCTGGGCGGTGCGGGTCCACTTGTCCACCTCGGCGGCGTCACCAGCAGACTTCGCAGCCTCTGCTTTGAGCAGCGCCTGCTTGGCCATCTCACGGGCCTCGCCGACGTCGTCGGCCGCCGACTCCATCTTCGCCTCGAGCTGATGGCGATGGGCGACGACCTTGGCGGCCTGGTTGCGCAGCTCCTGATCGCGCTTGCGAGCCTCGTTGATGGCCTGCTCGATCTCGACCTCGGGGTTCATGGCCCCTTCGGCAGTGCGCCGGAACAGCGTCGTGATGTAGCCCCAGAGGCGCTTCAAGAATCCCATGGAAGTCCTTCCACCGACCGGATGAATCGCCGCGAGTCTAGAGCACAGGCAGGACGGGGCGGGCTTCGCCGATTCGCACCAGTCGTGTGGCGGCCCCACGGCCGCCGGCACTGCAGCGTCGTCGCGACGAGGCCATCGACGACCTGCGCCGCTCAAGTCGCGAGCGAGGACTTCCGGCGGTCCGCCGGCTGCGGCGCAGCACTCGGCGACCGCAGGCCTGCGGCGAGCCGGCTGGGCTGCGAGGCAACGAGGCCACGCCACGTCCTGTGGGTGGCACGAAGGATCGTGTCGGGGATGGGCTCGGCCAGGCGTGCGGCGAGCACCGTGGGCTCCCAGCTCACGAGCTCTTCGGCGCCGACGTTCCGAACGCGAACGACGGCTTCCAGGTACCGGCTGTGGACGCGCTCGATGATGGCCGCGTCGGCGCACGGCAGGTGGCCGTCAGCCGCGTCTTCCCGCATGAGCACCGAGGACCGAACGACGTCTGCAGCAGGGGAGCCCGCCGCGGCGTCGAACCAGTCGATGATCGTCGGCCCTCGCTCCCCCATCAGCACGTTGTTGGGGTGCACATCGAAGTGGCACAGGTACGCCTCGTGCGGATGCCGCTCCAGCGCCGTACGTGCCACGAGCCGCTCCTCTGGAGCGAGGAAGGAGGCACGAGCGATGTTGTCGCGGAGCCGGTCGATGAGGCCGGGGAGTCCGGGAGGGGCGGCGGTCGCGTTCACCTCGGCCTGCAGTTCGGCGAGGAGTCTGGCGAGGCGCGGGATGTCGCGAGGATCTGCCAGCATCTGGTCCCACATCGAGGTGCCGACGACTCTCTCGAACACGATGGCGGGACGGCCGCCGACGGTGGTCAGGTCCAGGACCGCAGGCGCCGGCAGCCCCGCCGCATGCACGAGTTCCGTGGTGTGCGCCTCACGGGCCGCCCATGCGTCCGGGATGCCGGAACGGAGGACCTTGACGACCGCATGCCGGCTCCAGCCGAAGACGTCCGAAGTATTGCCCCGAGCAAGCAGCGAGTCGCGATGCCGCGTGACCATCGGCACAATCATCGCGCAGCGGCCGCCGCCGTGCACTGAGACCTCACCGTCGGGTACCGCATCCGAGCCGGGTACGTCAGGCCGAGCCGCCTGACACCTCGATGTTGACGCCCGTGACGTAGGACGCCCGGTCGGACGAGAGCCACAGCACGACATCGACGACCTCGTCCATCGAGCCGTAGCGGCGCATCGGCACCATGCCGATCATCATCTCGGCAACGAGCTCAGGGTCGGAAGGGAAATACTGGGTACCCGCCGCGGCCTGGAGCTCCACCTGACGCTCCCACATCGCCCCGGGACCGATGAACGCGGGCGACACCGCATTGACTCGGATTCCGTGCGGGGCGAGATCCTTCGCTGCGCTCTTCGTCATCCCGATGATCGCCGCCTTCGAAGTGCTATACGCCATCATGTTGGGAGCGCCGCTGACGCCGGCCATCGACGACATGTTGACGATCGACCCACGCACGCCGGCGGCCACCATGGCGGCGGCGGCGCTCGTCATGACCGTGATGGCGCCGACGACGTTGACGTTGATCACTCGCGCGGCGTCGTCGAGGGGGTAGCGGTGGGTCGGGACGAAGGCCCCCTGGACGCCCGCGTTGTTGAAGACGAGGTCCGGTGGCGCCAGGTCCGAGGCGACCGATGCGATGGCCGTGCGCGTCGCCTCGCCGTCCGTGACGTCGAACGTGACCGCACGGACGCGGTCGTCGCCGGCTGCCTCGCGACACGATGCGACGGTCGCGTCGAGACGCGCTGCGGCCGCCGGGTGGTCGGCAACGACCACCGTCGCGCCGGCTTCGATGAGCCGACGGGCGGCTGTGCCCCCGATGTCGCCGGCCGCGCCAGTGACGAGGGCGGTCCGCCCCTCGAGCGATCTCCCCGGCGAGGCGTCCCGAGAGACCGGCATCACCGGTGCCTCCGCTCGGCGTCACGTGCGCCGGTGTGCGGCACCGGCCGCGGTGTGCTCTCGGGGGGGAGGCCAGACGCCGCGAGCACACCGCAGACCGACGGGAGGAGCACGAGGGGACCCGTCAGCGTCGTCACTTGACGGCGCCCATCGCCAGGCCGCGAATCATGCGCTTCTGTGCGATCCAACCGGCGATGACTACGGGAAGGACCGCAAGCGTCGAGGCCGCCGAGAGCTTGGCGAGGAAGTTGCCGCGGGTGCTGACGAACGTCGTGATCCAGATCGGGATCGTCGACCCATCCACCGGGTTGAGCTGCACGGCGAGGAAGAACTCGTTCCAGGCGAAGATGACCACGAGGAGCGCGGTCGCCGCCAGACCGGGGGCGACGATGGGGAGCATCACACGGGTGATCTGCTGGCGCAGGTTGGCGCCGTCGAGCTGTGCCGCCTCGATGAGCGCCGGCGGAACCTCCTTGAAGAAGGAGCGCAGCATCCACACCGCGAGCGGCAGGTTGATGCCCATGTAGAGGATGATCAGCACGAGCCGTGTGTTCAGGATGCCCAGGTTCCTGGCGATGATCCACAACGGCAGGATGCCGGCGACGATCGGGAGGAACTTCGTGGAGATGAAGAAGAAGAGCACGTCGCGAGCCTTCTTGATCGGGCGAATCGAGAGCGCATAGGCGGCGGGCACCGCGAGGAGCATGACGATGAGGGTGGACACGCCCACGATGACGATCGAGTTCATGATCGCCTCGCCGAAGCCGAGGAGGCCTTGCGTCTGGGCGGTCACCTCCCGGTATTGCTCGAGGGTCGGCGTGAAGAACAGCCGTGGCGACGAGTTGGCATCGAGCTCGGTCTTGAACCCGCTGAGCAACATCCAGAAGACCGGGAAGAAGAACAGCAGCCCGACGAGCCACGCCGCGGCGCCGAGGATGAAGGATGTCGACCGGCGCTCGCCGACCTTGCGGACCCTGCGAGTGGTCATGCCGTCTCCTCCTTGGGCAGCAGGCCGCCGAGGAGCCGGAGGCCGATGGTGGCGATGACGATCGAGGCGGCGACGACGACGGTGCTGTAGGCGGCCGCCTGGCCGAAGTCCCAGCCACCGCCGATCGAACGCTGGTACACGAAGTACGGAACGTTGGTCGACCCCGGACCACCCCCCGTGATCACGTCGATGTGGTCGAAGACCTGGATGAGGTAGATCGATCCGAGCAGCGCCCCGAGCTCGAGGTAGGGCCTCAGCCCGGGGAGCGTGATGTACCGGAACAGACCCCACGACGACGCGCCGTCGACCCGGGCGGCCTCGAGGATGTCGGTCGGCTGGCTCTGGAGGCCCGCGAGGATGATCAGCATCATGAACGGCGTCCATTGCCAGACGAGCACGATGATGATCGACCACAACGGGAGTCGGCCGACGAACTCGATGGGCTCGAAGCCGAGGGACGTGATCACCCAGTTGAGCACGCCATAGAGCGAGTGGAAGATCTGGTTCTTCCAGATCAGCCCCGCCACCACGGGCATGATGAGGAACGGCGTGATGAGCAGCGTCCGCACGATGCCCCTGCCGAAGAACTCACGGTCGAGCAGCAGCGCGATCCCGAGCCCGAGGGCCACCGAGATCACCACCGCCCCCACCGTCATCGCCGTCGTGATCCACACCGCCGACCGGAAGAACGTGTTGGTGAAGAGCGTCGCATAGTTCTCGAGGCCTGTGAACGTCCGGGGTGTCGGTGGCGTGATCTTCCATTCCGTCAGGCTGTACCACAGGTTCATCAGGAATGGGATCTGGGTGACGGCGATCGTGAACAGGAGAGCCGGGAGCAGCGGCAAGCGGCGCGTCCACCGTTCTCTTCGCATTCGGGCTCGATGACCCCCTGCGATGCTGGTCGACTCCGTCTTGACTGCCTGCTCCACGGCTCTCCTCCTATCCGCGTGTCACGTCATGTGCAGCCCGTTGCGGCTACTGGCTCACCTCCGACGCGATGGTCTGGCAGGCCGACAATGCATCGTCGATGCTCAGGTTGCCCGCGATCGCCGAGGAGAACTGCTCGGTGCAACGGGTGCCGACGTCCTGGAACTCCGGCACGCCGACGAACTGGACCCCGGGCAGCCCGGGCCGCGGGGTGGTCCCGGGGTTGTCGATCGGTGCTGCGAGCATCGCATCGAGCGTCTTCTGCGCAAAGGCCGCGGCGGCTTCCTGGTAGCTCGGGTTGTCGTAGAGCGACTGGCGGGTGCCGGGGGGAACCGAGGCCCAGCCGCCGGCCAGGTTCTCGCCGGCCGTCACGAGGTAGTCGGGGCCTGTCGCCCAGCTCACGTACTCCCACGCCGAATCCGGGTCCGGTGCGTTCTGCGGGATGGCGAGCGCCCACGCCCACAGCCAGCCGGACGCATCCGTCACCTTGGTCGGGGCGAGCGCATAGCCGTTCAGACCCTTCACCGGGCTGTCGTCGGCCTCGAACGAGGCAGCGGCGACGGTGGCGTCGTACCAGATCGCCACCTTGCCATCGAGGTACTGCGTCGAGCATTCGTTGTAGCTCGAGTTCGCAGCGTCGTCCTCACCGGCGTCGTTGATGAGGTCCACGTAGAAGGTGAGGGCTTCCTNNGCGATCTCTGCGACCTCGTCCCACGTCGGGGCGTCGGGCATGGTCAGCCCGGCGGCATCGAGGACGTCCTTGCGATACATGGTGAACGACGACTCGGCATAGAACGGAGACGCCCAGAAGCCGTTCTCCGTCGACAGACCCGACACGACTGCAGGGATGAGGTCGGCTTTGTCGAAGTCGGCATCGTCGGCCGCCCACTGGTCGAGATCGTAGAGCCACCCGTTCTCGCCGAACTGCGGTGCCTCGTACATGCCGATCATCACCACGTCGAACTGCTGTCCCGACGCGCCGACGTCCCGAGTCACGATCTCGCGCAGCGTCTGCTCCTCGAGGATCGTGTACTCGACGTTGATGCCGGTCTCCGCCGTGAAGAACTCCGGCGTCAGGCTGGCGATGTCCTCCATCTGGGGGTTGCCGACGATCGCCACGTTCAACGTGGTCTCGCCGCCGTCACCACCGCCGTCGCCGCCTGCCGCCGTCGTGTCGGCGCTGTCGTCGTCACCACCGCACGCAGCGAAGACGAGTCCCAGGGCCAGCAGCAATGCCGTCAGCCGCCACATCCGCGAGTGGCGACCACTCCAGCTCGGTCTCATAAGGGGGCTCCTTCCTCCCGCCAACGACTACGCACGAGTCCTGCGTAGTTGGTTTTGTGTTGGTTAAGACGCATCATGACACCAATACGCAGGGAAATCAACATTGATTTCTTGGTTTTGCGTTGGTATAACGGACTGCATGACCGCAACGCGCCCCCACGCCGTGCCTCTCAGCACCGCCACGGTGAGTCGCCTCGACCCCCGCATCACGGTGCCCACCTACGAGCGATCGGGGCTGACCCCGGGGATCGTGCACATCGGCGTTGGCGGCTTCCATCGCGCCCACCTCGCCACCTACGCCGACGAGCTGGCGACGCGCGGGCACCGTGACTGGGCCATCGCGGGAAGCGGGGTCATGCCCGGCGACGGCCGCATGGCCCAGGTGCTCGAAGCGCAGGACGGCCTGTACAGCCTCATCATCCGAAGCGAGGAGGCGACGGCGGTGCAGGTCATCGGCAGCATCGTCGACTACGTCCTCGCCGCTGGAGACGTCGAGCCGCTCGTGGCCCGGATCGCCGAGCCGGCGACGCGGATCGTGTCGCTCACCGTCACCGAGGGCGGGTACCCGGTGAACGAGGACACCCGCGAGTTCGATGCGGCGCAGGCACCGGCAGGCCCGGGCAGCGCCTTCGGGATCATCGTCGCCGCCCTGCGCCGGCGCCGCGACGACGGGGTGGGGCCCATCACCGTGATGAGCTGCGACAACGTCATCGAGAACGGCGCCGTGGCTCGACTCGCCGTGCTCGGCGTCGCCGAGGAGCTGGACCCCGCCCTCGCCCGCTGGATCGGCGAGAACGTGACGTTCCCCAACGGGATGGTCGACCGCATCACTCCGGCGACGACCGACGCCGACCGCCGCTTCCTCGCCGAGGAGTACGGCGTGACCGATGGCTGGCCGGTGGTGACCGAGCCGTTCCGTCAGTGGGTCATCGAGGACGCCTTCGTCGCCGGTCGCCCTCCCTGGGAGGAGCTCGATATCACGGTCACGAACGACGTCGAGCCCTATGAGCTGATGAAGCTGCGCCTCCTCAATGCCGGCCACTCGACGATGACGTACCTGGCGGCGCTGGCAGGCATCGAGCTCGTCGACGAGGCGATGCGCGAGCCCCTCATCAGCCGCTTCCTCACCTCCTTCCTCGAGACCGAAGCCGGACCGGTGCTCCCGGCCATCCCCGGCATCGACGTGCCGGCCTACCAGGCCAAGCTCGTCGAGCGGTTCTCCAACCCGGCGATCGGCGACCAGATCTCGCGCCTGTGCCTCGACGGCTCGGCCAAGTTCCCGAAGTTCCTCATGCCGACCATCCGCAGTCAACTGGCGACTGGCGGACCGGTCGCACTCTCCGCACTGGCGCTCGCCGGCTGGTGCTCCTACCTGGTGGGGATCGCCGACGACGGTCGCGAGATCGTCCACGCCTCCGATCCGGATCTCGCGAACGCACGGGCGCTTGCGAACGCCTCGCTCGGCGACCCGGCGCGCTTCCTCACCTACTCGAGGGTCTTCGGCGACGACCTCGCCGGAGACGAGCGCTTTCGGAGCGCCTTCGTCGACGCGCTCGAGGGGTTGCGATCCCGGGGCGTGCGCGCCACCCTTGCGGCGACACTCGACGGGACCTGAAGCGGGCGCACCCATGACGACACGCGAAACGGCGGATCGCGCGAGATTTCAATCGGAGCGGCAGGACGAGATCGCGCGACTCGTGTTCGACGAAGGGCGTGTCGAGGTGGCCGATCTGGCGAGGCGCTTCGCCGTCACGACCGAGACCATTCGCCGCGACCTGTCCGAGCTGGATCGGCGCCGGGTGCTACGCCGGGTGCACGGTGGCGCCGTGGCCTATCAGCACGTCCGCCATGAACCCAAGCTCATCGTCCGCGACACCCAGCACGCCGCCGAGAAGCGCCGGATCGCACGCCGCGCCATCGAGGAGCTGCCAGGGGAGGGCACGATCATCATCGACTCGGGCAGCACCCTCGCCTTCTTCGCCGAGTTGCTACCCGATGATCGGGAGCTGACGGTGTTCACCAACTCGATCCCCGTGATCCAATCCCTGTCGAGCCGCGAGACCATCGAGGTGAACGTGATCGGCGGGTTGCTCAAGAAGAACACGATGGCCATGGTCGACGCGACGAGCGTCGACACGGTGCGCGACCTCACCGTCGATGTGCTCTTCATCAGCACCGATCGCGTGTCCGCCGAGCGGGGGTTCACCACGCCGTACCGCGAGGAGGTGGCCATCAAGCGGGCGATGATCGCATCGGCACGCCGCGTCGTGATGCTCTTCGATCACGCCAAGGTCGGCAACGACCAACTCTTCCGGTTCGCCACCGTCGACGAGATCGACACGATCATCACCGACGATGCCGTGCCTGCGGCCACGATCCAGGCCCTCGAGGACCTCGGCCCGCAGGTGATCCGTGCCGACTGAATCCACCCCACTCCCCGTGTCAACGGTCGACGGTTTGCCTGCGCCGGCTGCGCTGGAGCACGTCGCCGCACGCGTCGCAGCCGCCGCCGCACAGTCGATCCGGCACCGGCTGGGACGGACCCAGACCGTCGAGACCAAGTCCTCTCCCACCGACGTCGTGACCGCCGCCGACGTGGAGGTCGAGACCTTCATTCGGGCCGAGCTGCTCGCGGCGACCCCAGGGGCGGCGATCCGCGGCGAGGAGCGCGCTCCGGTGACGGGGACCACCTCGATCGGCTGGGTCGTCGACCCCATCGACGGAACCGTCAACTTCCTCTACGACCTCCCCGTGATGAGCGTCTCGATCGCAGCGACCATCGACGGCGAGGTGGTTGCCGGGGCCGTCGCCGATGTGCTTCGCGGCGAGATCTTCAGCGGGAGTGCGGGCACGGGTGTGCGGCGCGACGGCGTGCCCGTTGCACCGAGCAAAGAGACGAACCTGAGCGACGCGCTGGTGGCAACGGGCTTCTCCTACACCTCCGAGGTTCGCCGCCGCGAAGGGGCCATCGTGGCTCGGGTCCTTCCCGCCGCACGGGACATCCGCTGTTTCGGGTCGGCCGCCCTGCACCTCTGCTGGGTCGCCTGTGGGCGTCTCGAGGCCTTCTATCAGAGCGGGCTGAAGGAGTGGGACGTTGCGGCCGGAGCGTTCCTCGCCCGCGAGGCCGGCGCGCGTGTCGAGCTGGGGTCCGAGGCCAACGGCGGCCTCGTGCTGGCAGCCGTCCCCGCGGTCTTCACGCCGCTTCGACGGCTCGTCCTGGGAGAGGATCGGGACGGCGCTGCGAGANNCGTGACGAGCGGCTCGAGGACGTGCTGCTCCGCGACGAGCTCGGGCCCGGCACCGGCGCCCCGGACCGGGAGGAGCGGCTCGGGACCTGGGGGAAACTCGGCGCCGGCACGCGGGTGCCGCGGCTCGATCGGCCGAGTCCACCGAGCATGCCCCCGACGCCGCCGCGCGAACGACCGGCCATGATCGTCCCGACACCGATCAGCATCTCGAGGAGCCCCCCACCCATCGGGCTGCTCCGCCGGGTCGAACGGCGGCTGTAGTCGGGACGGGGCGGCAGCGTCGACGAGCCGGACGGCGCCGGCTGGGGGACGCCGGCGGGCGCCGCAGGCTCTGGTGCCGGGAGGCGCTTCGGCTCGGTGCGAGGCGGCAGCGGCTTGCCGTCGAGCACCGCCTCGGCGCAATCGAGTTGCCAGATGGCGACGTCGAGCTGGTTGGACAGGCCGAG
>DKBA01000086.1 GCA_002450985.1 Acidimicrobiia bacterium UBA6912 | reverse complement strand
GGGCCCGAGCAACCGCCACGCCGCCCATCCCCCGGCGGCGAGCCCGGCGGTGCGAAGCAGGGTGCGCCGCACCGTCACCGCGGTTCCCCCAGACGGTCGATGCGGAGCACGTGGTCGGCGACGATCTCGCCGCCAATGAGGTGCTCGGTGATGATCCGCTCCATCACCGGCACGGTGACGGAGTGATACCAGACGCCATCGGGATAGACGACAGCGATAGGACCACGCTCGCAGATGCGGAGGCAGTCCACCTTGGCCCGCAGCACACGCCCCGGGGACGCCGCAGCCGGCGGCGCCGGAGGAGGCTCGTCGACATCCACCCCCCGCCAGCCCGGCGGCGCCGACGCGAGCCCCAACTCCTTGAGGCGGCTCTTGAGGTAGCGCCACACCTCGGCGCTCTCCTCGTACGTGGAGCACCGGGGCGTCGTCTGCTGGGCACAGAGGAACACGTGACGCTCGAGCGACCCGATGCCGAGGGCATCGGCGATGGCGTCGAGACGGAGGCGGGCGACCGGCGGGTCCATCGAGCGCACCGTAGCGCCGGTCAGATCACGTCGATGCGGCCCGACGGCCCGTCGGCGAACTCGCGGGACCGGATGCGCCCGATCCGAGCGCCGGCGACGCCCTCGTCCTCCAGCGCCTGGAGGAGGGCGGCGGCGAGCGGTGCGTCGACGGCCATCAGCAGACCGCCGGAGGTCTGGGCGTCGGCGAGCAGGAGCTGGGCGATTTCGGACGCGGCGCCGAAATCGGTGAAGCGCGCCACGGCGGCGAGGTTGCGCCGGGTGCCCCCCGGGACGGCACCGGTGGCGGCGAGCTCGGCGGCGCCGGGCAGGAGCGGCACCGCGGCGGCCTCCACCGTCGCCGACACCCCGGAGGCGCGCAGCATCTCGCCGAGGTGCCCGAGCAACCCGTAGCCGGTGACGTCGGTCGCCGCCCGCACGCCGACACGCCGCATCGCCCGCGCCGCCCCGGCATTGAGCGCCGCCATGGTCGCCACGGCGGTCTGCTGTACCTCCGGCGGGGCATCGCCGCGCTTGACGGCCGTGGCGATGATCCCGGTGCCGATCGGCTTGGTGAGCACGAGGACGTCGCCAGGTCGTGCCGCCGCGTTCGTCACGAGGTCGTCGGGATGGACGACGCCGGTCACGGCGAGCCCGTACTTCGGCTCCGGGTCGTCGACGGTGTGGCCCCCGAGCAGGACGCACCCGGCCTCGGCGAGCACCGCAACGGCGCCGTCGGCGACGTCCCCGAGCAGGTCGAGCGACAGCTTCTCACGGGGCCAGCCGACGATCGAGAGGGCGGTGATCGGCCGGCCGCCCATCGCGTACACATCCGACAGCGCGTTGGCCGCGGCGATCCGGCCCCAGTCGTGGGCGTCGTCGACGATGGGGGTGAAGAAATCGACCGTCTGGACCAGGAAGAGGTCGTCGCTGATCCGGTAGACCCCGGCGTCGTCGGCGGTGGGGAGGCCGACCACGACGTCGTCGGAGCGAACGGCCGTCACGTTGTGCAGGCGGCGCAGGACCTGCGCCAGCTCGTCAGGACCGAGCTTGCACGCTCACCCGGCCCCGTGCGAGAACTCCGTCAGGCGCACGACGTCACCTCCTTTCGTCCGGCGAGTGTACGGACCAGAGCACCCACCAAGAGCCGCCCGGGTACGTTTCCGACTCGACGTCGAGACCTGGTCGGCTACTGTTGCCTCAGGTCCGGGCTCGCCTGGATCTTCGGCAGGCCCCCTCGTCCCCCCTGGGGGGCCTGTCTTGTTGCTCCGCACCTTCGCCCCCGGCTTTGCCGCGTACGCCGCGAGGTGCCGGTGCCGCCGGAATGCCCTCCCTACCATGCGGCCTCATGAAGCTGCCCTTCCTCCGTCCCCGCATGATCACAGAGGGTCTGCGCGAGCTGGCGAGACGCCGGCCGGAGGAGGCCGAGGAGTACATCGACGCCCACCAGGCCGAGTGGGAGTCGATCGTCGAGGACGACCCGGAGAACGCCGCCGACATCCTCGAGGCGCTCGACTCGCGGTCGGCCGCCGAGCTCGTCGCCACACTCGACCTCGAGGACCTCGGTGAGGTGCTCGACGAGATGCGGCCCGAGGCGGCCGCCGACGTCATCGAGGAGATGACGGCGGAGCGCGCCGCCGCCGCACTCGCCGAGATGGACGCCGACCAGGCGGCCGACCTCATCGGCGCCCTCGACGACGAGATCCGAACCGAGGTGCTCGCCGCCATCGAGCCCGTCGCGGCGGCCGAGATCGGCAGATTGCTCGCCTACGCCCCGGACAGCGCCGGCGGCATCATGACCACCGAGGTCGCCGCTCTCCCCATCGGGCTCACCGCCGGTGAGGCCATCGAATCGCTGCGCCGAATGCATGACGATCTCGGCTCCAACCTCACCTACGTCTACGTGGTCGACCACGAGCAACGGCTGCGGGGCGTCGTGTCGTTCCGCGATCTCGTGTTCGCCCGCCCCGGGCAGGGCGTCGACGAGGTGATGGTCCCCGACCCGTACTTCGTGACCGTCGATGCCGACCGCGAGGTCGTCGCCGAGCTGATCCAGCGGTACCACCTGCTGGCGATCCCGGTCGTCGACCCCAAGGGGGCGCTGCTCGGCATGGTCAAGGTCGACGAGGCGCTCGAAGCGGTGGCCGCCGAGGTGTCCGAGGACATCGCCGTCATGGTGGGCGCGGGCGGCGAAGAGGGCGTGTACACGCCGGTGCTCGTCTCGGTGCGGCGGCGGCTCCCGTGGATCTTGTTCAACCTGGGAGCCGCCTCGCTCGTCGCCCTGGTCATCAGCCGTTTCGCGGACATCATCGAGAGCGAGGCGCTGCTGGCGGCACTGATGCCCATGATCGCTCAGCTCGGCGGCAACACCGGTGCGCAGAGCCTCGCCGTGATCATCCGAGCGATGGCGGTCGGCGAGCTGCCGCCGGGCCGGGCTGTCCGAGCCGTTCGCCGTGAGTTGACGGTGGCGGCGATCCTCGCCGCGGTCATGTCGGTGCTGTCTGGAGTGCTCATCGCCGCCGTCACCGGGAACCGCCGCCTCGGTGAGGTCGTCGCCATCGCCATGGCGGTCAACCTCGTGGCGGCGGGTGCGTTCGGTGGCGGGATCCCGGTGGTACTGCGGCGCCTCGGCATGGACCCGGCGCTGGCATCGAACATCTTCCTCACCGTCGTCACCGACACGATCGGCTTCGGCGGCTTCCTGCTGACGGCGCTGGTCCTGTTGTAGACGAGCCCACCGGAGGCGGACCCGCCATCCTCCCGGCTCTCGGCTCCACACGCCGATAGGCTGCGTCTTCCCGAGTGAGAGGATTGGAGTTGGAGGAGAGTGAGGGACGCCGGTACGGCGCGGACCGGCTCACCAGGCTCGGGCTGAGGGCGTGGGCGTTGGTTGGGATCGCGGTGCTCGTGGTCATCGTCTATGCCGCGTTGGCGAGTATCTCGGGCTTGGTGGTGCCGCTGGTGGTGGCGGTGGTGGTCGGTGCTCTGTTTGCGCCGTTTGTGGATCTGGTGGGGCGATATGCGGGCCGACGGGTGGCAGCCTTCCTCGTTCTGATCGGCTTGGTGATCGTTGGTGTCGGCTCATTGGTCGTGGCCGGCTTCGGGGTCGCCGATCAGGCGTCGGAGATCCGCGCCGAGATCACTGCGGGTGTCGAGGCGCTCGGCGATTGGCTCGATGCGCGAGACCTCGACATCGGATCCCCTAGGGAGGTCGTCGACGATTGGGAGGATCGCCTCTCCACCGCGGCGTCCGGCCTGGTGACCTACCTGCCTGGGGTGTTCTCGACCGTTGCCGCCTTCTTGGTCGGCCTCGGTGTTGCGCTCTTCATCCTGTATTACGTGCTTGCGGACTGGCCGCTGCTCACCGAGTGGCTGGGGTCGCATCTCGGCCTTCCCGGCGATCTGGGAACGGGAATCATTGCCGACGCCGTCTGGTCGACCCGCCGCTACTTCTACGTCCTGACGATAACGGCACTGGTCACGGCAGTATCGATTGGGCTGACTGCGGCGATCCTCGGTGTCCCCCTCGCGTTCACCATTGCGCTGGTGACCTTCGTGACGTCCTATGTCCCGTATCTCGGCGCCATCGTGTCCGCGACGTTCGCCGTCCTGATCGCTCTCGGCTCGGGAGGAGTCCTGGATGCGGTGATCATCTTGGCAGTGATCCTCGTGGTCCAGAACGTCGTGCAGCCGCTGATGACCAACCGGATGACCGCTTCCGAGCTCCACCTCCACCCCGTGGTGGCCTTCGGGTCGACGATCGTTGGGGCTGCGATCGCCGGTGCGCTCGGCGCCACCCTGTCCGCTCCCGTCCTGGCCATGATCGTCAAGATCTACGACCGTGTGAACGGCTACGAGTTCTCGAACGGCGACTAGCTGAACCGCGAGCCGACCTGCGGAGGCAGATGCGCACCGGAAGGCGTCCATGCTGCGGCATCAACTGCCGACGTTGGAAAAGGGGTGGCAGCTCGGTGTTGGCGTGAGATGCTGGGTGCCGCAGTCAGTGCAACGCAGCAGTCGGTCGACCGGCTCGCCGACGCGAGACGTGCGCGGAGGGAGGCTGAGGGCGCCGATGGCGACGCCCTCGCCGGCGCAGTCGAGGAGAGAAGCGGGCTGCCGAGGCGCGCGCCGTAGACGACCTCATGGGCCTCATGGGCGATCGACGTCAGTTGAATGACCTGACGATGCGCCTCTCGTCGCTCGCCTGAGCGTCTCACGACAGCGGTCGGCCTAGATGAACGTACATTTGTATGATCCCGCCGCGTGCTCCGTCCACTCGCCGGAACACGCCGCCCATCGCGCAGCCACGCGCTCGCCGAACAGAAGGAGGACACGCAAGTGGCGACACTGACCGTATGGAAGTTCTCGGACCCCGAGGGCGCCGAACGAGTGCTCGGCAAGGTCGAAGCGCTCCAGAAGCAGGAACTCATTGAGGTCCACGACGCCGCAACGGTGACGTGGCCCGCCGGCAAGAAGAAGCCGAAGACCAAGCAGGCCTTTTCGACGACGGGCGCCGGCGCCGCAGGCGGTGCCTTCTGGGGCCTGCTGTTCGGCCTCCTGTTCTTCGTCCCGTTCTTCGGTATGGCCCTGGGGGCTGCCTTGGGCGCCATCACCGGGTCGATGGCGGACGTCGGCATCGACGACGATTTCATCAGGAGCGTCCGCGCCGAGGTCACCGAGGGCACGTCAGCCCTGTTCCTTCTGTCGAGCGATGCCGTGGTCGACCGCGTGCACGCCGCCCTCGAGGGTGAGGACATGAAGCTCATCAAGACGAACCTCAGCGTCGAGGACGAGGACGCCCTCCGCGAGATGTTCTCCGACTGATCCANNTGATCCTGGTCTCGAGGTGTCGTGCCCGGCTGCCCGATCCGAGGGACGCCGGGCACCCACGCGACATCATGCGCGGTGGCCTGCGCCAGCTGGCGGGCCGAGGGCGGCGGGCCGAGCCCCCACATGGTGACACTGAGCGATATCGAGCAGGCAGTGGTGATCTGGGCGGTCGATGAGCGGCCGGGTCTGTCGATGCACAAGCTCTGGTCGAGTTGCGCACGCCCCACGGTGTGTGCGCGGCGCGCAATGATCATCGGGAGGATCCCGGAGGCCGCACGACTACTGGCTGACGGAGGACGCCACGGGATTCGGCCGGCAGTAGGGAACCGGTAAGGGCCGCCCGGCCCTATCGGTCGCTTGCCCATGGTCGGATGGTGGAAAGTGGGGCTCCGTCTGGCGTTGCAGACGTCGTCTGGGTCAGTCGGTCTTGGGAAGGAGGCACCACCAGACGGCTGCGCATGTGGGGGTCGCTGCACGGTGACCCGTTTCAGCCGCCGTTGCGAGAGGAGAGTGTCCGATGAAGAAGCGATACGGCATAGCTGGGCTGGTTCTGCTGCTGGTGACGGTCATGGCCTCGACGGCGGCTGCCGGGCCCAATGGAACCGATCGACCCTTCAAGGGGCAGGCGGTCGGTGAGGCAACCTTCCTGCTCGAGAATCCGCTCGGTTGTCCGACTGAACCCGTTGGGTTCGGGATCACCACCGCCACCGACGCCTATGGCACCGCGAGTCATCTGGGCCGCATGAGCCTGCACTCCGATCACTGCCCGCTGCTCGACGGCAGCATCAGCGAGGGCACCATGGTGTTCGTTGCCGCCAACGGTGATGANNCACAGGCCGCTTCGCCGGTGCAACCGGGGAAGCGGTGCTCCACGCTGAAATCGTGTTCGAAGGATTCGATGACTTCGCCTGGCCGTGGCGGGCAACCTGGGAGGGCGGAGTCAGCTATTAGGACACGAATCTGAACCGCTCCGTGCGCGGTTGGTGGCCCGCTTCGCCGAGTGGCGCGGATGAGGATGTGGTCGAGTGCACAGACGCTCGCCGTCGAGGTGGCTGCACTCGAGCCGAGGACGACCCTGCCGAGAGACCTCGGTAGCCGGCAGCCCGTTGCCGTCTGCCGCCTACGACCCCAAGACGGTGGAGGCGACGTCGGAGAAGGGGCCCTCGAACGTGATGCGGAAGCCCTCGTCGAGGTGCGCCAGGTAGTAGAGGTCCAGCAGCTGCTGCTCCTCCGGCGTCAAGTCTTCCTTGGTGAGAAGCGGAGCCACCCGCTCGTCGTCGATGATGTGTGCCTCGTAGACCGGCGGGAAGTCGTCGACAACCTCGGCGATGACGTTGCGCAGGTCGATGTCGTTGAGCGAGCTGTACGAGCTCGAATCGAGCAGCACGACGACGGTGTCTCCGTCATCCCCCGGTTGGCGCTCGAGGATCTCGAACTCGGGGATGGCGGGATTCCCACCGGCTACTGCGGCAGTCGTGGTCGTGGCGCTGTCGGCGGAGCCGGCGACCGTCGTGCCCGTCCCGCCGGAGCCGTCGTCGCCACCGGCGGTGCCGAGGCTCGTCACGGTGCCGCCACCTGCCGACGTCGTCGTGGTGCTCGCCTCACCGTCTCCCCCCGAGCACGCCGCGATGACGAGCATGAAGGCCGCGATCAGAACGATGGAGAGTCTGCGGTCCATGGGGTCATAGTACCGCAGGGACGGATCTTCACACCGCTCCCTGCGACGAACGCCACGTGTCGTAGTCCATGCCTTCCAACCAGGGCTGCGAGTTGACCACGCGAAAACGCTCCTGCACCTCGGCGAAGAGCTCTGGAGAAGGTTCGTCGTTCAACCCCGCCTGGGCGAGCTCGAGGGCGGGGCGCCACGCCCGGGCACCGAGCGCAACATCCACCCGGGTGCGCCAGTCGTCGGCCGCCACCGCCGCACGGTCCCCCTCCCAGAAGTCGCGCAGCCGTTCGGCGGCCCGGAGGCAGCGTCGGACCGCACGCGCCTGGTCCTTGGTCACGCCCCCGGCGGCCACCTCCTCCGCCCAGTCGGAGAAGGCCTGAGGACCCCATGCCTCCGGCTGCATCACCACCGCCTCGTAGAGGCGGTCGACCGCGGCGAGCAGGGCCAGGGTGCCGCTCACCGCACACCGAGCTCGGCGGCGACGAGCCGCTCGTAGAGGTCGTTGAGTGTCTCCGCCATCGGTCCGGGAGCGAGTGCCGTGTCGCCGAGGGCGACGACCGGCCGCACCGCTCGCAGCGTCGACATGGCGACGACCTCATCGGCCGCGAAGAGGCGGTCGAGCGGGTAGCGGCCTGGCGCCACCTCGAGCCCGGCAACGGGAGCGACCTCGCAGACGGCCGCCGACGTGACCCCGGCGAGCACGCCGAGCTCCGGGCCGGGAAGCTCGAACCGGTCGCCGACGATCCAACCGATGCTGTAGGTCGGCCCCTCGAGCACATCGCCGCCAGGCGAGTACAGCAGCGCATCGTCGAAACCGTCGGCGACGGCGGCGAGCCGGGCGGCGAGATTGGGGCCGTAGGACAGGCTCTTCGCCCCGGTCAGCTCGGAGACTCTCCCGTCGGGATGCCAGGGAGCGACGCGGGGCTGGAGGCGGATCTGGGGCGGGATCGTCGGGAGCGAGGAGGCGATCACGATCGTCCGGCTGGCCACCCCCGGCTGCTCGGCGTCGATGCCGCCGGTGACGATCACCCGAATCGAGCAGTCGCCCTCCGCCGCCCGGTCTCGCACCCATGCCTCGAGGTCCGCCCGCGCCGGAAGGGGCATCCGCATGATGGCGGCACTCGACTCGAGCCGGTCGAGGTGCTGGGCGAGGCGGAACGGCTCGCCGCCGTAGGATCGGACGCTCTCGAAGCAGCCGTACCCGCGCTGGAGACCGATGTCGAGCACGGAGATGGTCGCTTCGCCCTCGGGCACGGCGAGGCCGTCGATGAGGATGGGGCCGAGGACGCTCACGAGTTACGGGGGTCGAACCCGTTGGTGATCGGCAGCCTGCGGTCCTTCCCGAACGCCTTGCGGGTGATACGCACCCCCGGCGCCGCCTGACGCCGCTTGTACTCGTTGCGGTCGACCATTCGGGCGACGCGGCGCACGAGGTCGGCATCGAGCCCTTCGTCGACGATCTCGGCGACGGACATGTCGAGCTCGACGTAGCGGCGGAGCACCTCGTCGAGCACGGCATAGTCGGGGAGCGAGTCGCTGTCGCGCTGATCGGGGCGTAGCTCGGCCGAGGGCGCCTTGTCGATGATGGAGCGGGGGATGACCTCGCCGTCGCGGTTGCGCCACTCGGCGAGCCGGTAGACCAGGGTCTTGAAGACGTCCTTCAGCACGGCATAGCCGCCGGCCATGTCGCCGTAGAGCGTGGCGTAGCCGACCGCCATCTCCGACTTGTTGCCCGTCGTCACCACCATGCCGCCGTACTTGTTGGAGATGGCCATGAGGACGGCGCCGCGGATGCGTGCCTGGAGGTTCTCCTCGGCCACGCCGTGCGGCGTGCCGGCGAACACCGGATCGAGGGCGTCGAGGTAGCTGCCGAACACGGAGTCGATGGAGATGACGTCGAAGCGGCAGCCGAGCCGCTCGGCGAGGAGCTCCGAGTCGGCCCAGGAGCCTCGGGAGCTGTAGCGCGCCGGCATCGTCACTCCCCACACCGCCTCGGGGCCGAGGGCGTCGACGGCGATGGCGCAGGTGAGAGCGCTGTCGATGCCACCGGAGAGCCCGACCACCACCTCGCCGAACCCGTTCTTGCGGACGTAGTCGCGCAACCCCGTCACCAGCGCCGCATACACCTCTTCCTCGTCGTCCATGCGGGGCGCCGGGGCGGGCAGCGGGGCGAGCTCGCTGCGGACCGGAGCCGGCGGGTTCACCGCCACGGCCGGAGCCGGCACCGGCCCGTCGGCGACGGTGATGTCGACGACGAAGCGGTCCTCCTCGAACTGGGCGGCGCGGTGGATCATGTGCCCGAAGCCGTCGAACACCATCGAATCGCCGTCGAAGACGAGCTCGTCCTGACCGCCGACCATGTTGAGGTACACGACCGGAACACCGGACCGGCGCGCCTCGCCGGCCAACAGCGCGGCGCGCTCGTCGCCCTTGCCACAGTGGTACGGGGACCCGTTGATGTTGAGCA
>DKBA01000110.1 GCA_002450985.1 Acidimicrobiia bacterium UBA6912 | reverse complement strand
GTCGGACCCGGTCGCGTAGGACGGCGATCTGGTTGGCCATGACCACACCGTCCGATACAACGGCCTTCACCAGGGCAAAGCCGTCCTTCGATTCCTCCACCCAGGCGATGGCGCTGGGCTCCGTCGGATGCCAGGCAAAGCCGGTGACGCCGGACGTCACGAACCGTACGTCGCCGAGATCTCCAACATAGAGTGCGAGCCCGTCGCGACCGTACTCACGTACCGTGACCGCGATCCGGCCTTGGGCAGCGTCATATGCAGCGGCCCACACGTCCGAGGTGAGCCGGATCTTGATCGGACCGCCATCCCCGGGCCACGTCATCAGCCCCCGTGCGGACTCGACCGACGCGAGGACAGTCCCCGAGAACCCTGTGGTCTTCTCGGCGGGCAGTGCGGATGCGACGCCCGGCGGGGCCGTTGCGGATACTGAGGGGACCGCTTCGGGAGATGCGGTGTCAACGGGTGGGAGGCTGCTGGTCGTGCCCTGAGCCAGGAGGTAACCGAACGCGATGCCTGCGGCCACCAACAGCACCCCCGTCCACTTCGGGCTCGAACGCGGCGTCGGCGGAGTTGGATCCGGCTGCCCAGTCAGAACGGTCACTCTGCGGTCCATCAGACAAATGTACCGGGCAGTGATGCCTACCACTCACTGATCAGTGCTGGCATCGGTCAGCGGCCACGCTGTTCCTGCTCACATGGGTTCTGGTGGTTCACCGTCTACCCCGCTCGCGGCTCGACCGCCAGCCGGGAGATTGCGAAGACCGGTACCCCACCGCGACGCCCGCCAGGGTCCCCTAGCCCACAGCCCGATCCGCCGTCGCGACGGTTGGGGTAGAGAGTGATGTTGGAGGCACCTGCGGTGAGTGGGGCCGGACCTCTGCGGGGAGTGTCGCCGGCATCGCAGGCGTCGGGCCGGCTCACGGCTGACGTGTCCCCCGTCGACGAAGCAGTCGGAACGAGGAATGCCCTGTGGCAGCTGGGTTCGACAGGACGAGCAGTTCGGTCATCGACCGTCTGTGAATCGGGGCTGGAGCGCTCTCCGGCCCGGGCGGTGTGTCACCGGGAAGGCGGATGGTGTGGTCGTCTGTCGGTGAGGGGCGTCGTTGCGGTCTACGTGTTCTCATCGCCTTGTCCTTACCGTCTTCGGTCGTGTCCATGTGCTCGTGCGGTGAGAGCCATCTTCAGTCTCCGACTTCGTCGGTGACTGAACCAGGGGCGAGGGTCATTTCCGTAGGCTGCAATGTCGTACCCGGTCAGGTGCTCGACCGGAACACTCACGATCCGAGCGCCTCACCGGGTGCTGAGCCGGTGGACGACTCCTCGTTCGTGTCCCTGATCCGTGGCGATCTGTTCGGTGCGCTGATCGATCGGCTACGGTCGAGTGTCACTCTCACCGAGCATGAACCCGAGGGCGAGGTTCCTCGTGGCCTTCGATGCCGCGGTCCTGGCGTGCCCCCACCCCGCAAAGATGTGGGCTCGGCCCTTTGCGACTCCCCGGGCGGTCTCCTCGAAGAGCTCCGGTGAGTAGAAGGAATCCTTTGCGCCGCCGATCACGAGTGTCGGTGCAGTGATCCGGGGAAGATCGGCGCGGACGTCGAAGACATCCTCTGCCTCGAGAGTGACGAGGATGTCCCCGGGGTCGGCGGGGACCATCGACCGCGTCGCCAGTCTGGCAAGGGGTCGTGCCGGTACCCGCAGCGGCGCGGGCATCATCGAGGTCATCATGTGTGACCACGCGTCCTCCTTGTGGCCGGCTCGGATCAGCGCGGCCATGTCTGCCTGCAGCGCCTTTCCCCGGGGGCCGAGGCGGTAGGCGGAGGCGACCACCAC
This sequence comes from Acidimicrobiia bacterium UBA6912, assembly GCA_002450985.1. Taxonomy (GTDB): domain Bacteria; phylum Actinomycetota; class Acidimicrobiia; order Spongiisociales; family UBA5794; genus UBA6912. Next base: position 14,773 of record DKBA01000110.1, on the reverse strand, counting down.
GAGGCGCCGGACCAGATCCGGGCGGTCGATGGCGAGCTGGAGGGCGACGGAGCCACCTGTGCTCGTGCCCTGCAGCCGAACGGGCTCACCGAGATCGTGCTCGATGGCATCGGCCAGGTGGCGGGCGATGTCCGACATCGACTCGGTGGGTCTCAGCCCTCGTCTGCGGTTCACGGCGTAGACGGTGAAGTGGCGAGCGGACGGAGTCGCAGACGACAGGATCATGCGACGCTCCCAGCCGGTCGGGATGTCGTGCTCCGGGGTCAGCCCCTGGACCATCACCAGCGGCGGTCCCGTCCCGATCCGAAGGTACGGCGTGTCTCCGTAGAGGAAGCCGGTGGACGCCTGGACGCTCATCTCGTCACCCCCCTTTCTCGGGTTGCGGACACGATGTGCAGACACCTCGATGTCGGGCGGCCTGCCGGTCGCTGTCGACGTAGGTCACGTTGTCGAAGACGAACGACGGGGCGACGTCGACGAACGATCCCGGATACAACACCGGGGTGTCGCCTATGAACTCGGCGACGGCTGCGACCAGCCGCAGACGGTCACCCGGATGGCGGTCTTGCAGCTTCCAAAGACGTCGAGTCGCGTCCCTCATCAACTGCAGGATGCCACGACGCTCGCACGCGAGCCCGTTCGGCCTCCGGGCCGCCCAGACCAGTCCGCCGGCAGTCCCGGCTTCTCTCAGCTCGTCGATGCCGAGTACACGTGCACGAGATCCGTGACACCCTTCAGGCTGACGGTGCCGATCTCGGCGAACTCGACGCTGCTCGCGTCTGTTGCCGTCACGAGGTCGGCGGTCACGAGCACCTCCGACGGTCGTGCGTAATCGACGAGCCGCGCCGCCACGTTGACCGTGTGCCCAAAGAAGTCCACATCCCTCACGATCACCGGACCGGCGGCGATTCCGAATCGAGACTGCGGCAAGCCCGCGGCCGGAATGGCCTCGGCAAGTTCGAGCGCACACGCTACGGCGGCACCGGCATCCTCGAAGTGGAGCATCGCTCCGTCACCCATCATCTTCACCAGGGTGCCACCTGCGGTGACGATCCCCCGTCTGAGGATCCCCCGCAGGTCACGTGCACCCGCCGCCGCAACGGCGTCACCCTCTCTGTCGGTGAACGTTGTGAAGGCGGTCAGGTCCATGAACGCAATGGCCGGGGGCCCCGAACTCGCCACCCGGGTGACACCGGCCTCCTCGAGTGCGCGCTCGAGGATCGCCACGGTGCCCGAGAAGATCTCGTCGTCGAGGAACCGGCTCCACACGGTGGAGACGACCTCCACCCCGATCGCCTGCAGCTGCTCCCCGTTCAGGCTCGGAGCGGCTGCGATGTCCCGGAACGACATGCCGGAGTCGAGCAGTGGCTGCTGCACGCCGGCGGCCCACATCTCGCTCGACGCTCGCGCCATCTTGCGCAGGCTGTCGGCCATCACGTGGAAGAGGTCCGTGACGATGTCCTCCCCGACGCCGAGATCCACCATCTGGGCGAGGAGCTGCATCACGGCGGCGTCGTCGTCCCGGATCATGCCCGCTCGTCCGCCGTCGCTCACACCCAGCGCGACCCGGATGTCGTCGGCGAAGCCGTCCGACATCCCGAGGCCGGCGGCGACGCTCGAGAACGTGCCCTGCTGCATCCGGGTCGATCTCACGAAAGCACGATCGATGTTCTCGAGCGACAAGGTCCCATCGGAGACCACGGCCGCGAGCTGCCCGAGCGAGATACCAGACTTCTCGAGCGCGATGACGAGTCGAGCGAGGGGGATGTCTCCCTCATCGAGGCTGTCGATTGGCGGGATGAGACCGAGCTCACCGAGTCGCACCACATCCTCGAGTTCGAGCCCCGCCCTCACCGCGAACGTCGCTGCCACGGAGTCCATGAGTCCATTCTGGCGGACGGGAGCTCGGCTCGTTGAGCGGTCCGTGAGTCGCCGCCTCGAGGGTCGATCCGAAGACGACCGCGGCGAAGACCGAGGACTCCCGGAGTCGCACACCTCGGGCGGCTGTGCACCAGGCCACGGCGGCAGAGGTCTGCGACGGCCCGATGGCAACGCATCGCCGGTACAGGCAGTATGTCGGCATCCGAGGCGAAGGGCCGGCCGTTGACCGACCACCCGCAGGCGCTGCGACACCTCGTCGCAACCAAGCTGCATGCTCCGGTCCTTGACCGGCACCATGTTCGCCGCCCTCGGCTGCACGTCGAGCCGAGTTCGGAGAGCTGCTTGGTGCTCTTGGTGTCGGCCCCGGCCGGTTTCGGTAAGTCCACCTACGTGGTCGAGTGGTTGGAACACCACGGACGGCCGTTTGCGTGGTACTCCCTCGACGCGTTCGACTGTGACGCCGGCCTGTTCGCCGAGTATCTCGCCGCTGCGGTGAGCACGCTGGTCGGACGCCCATGCGGGCTCGACGTGGTCCCCGGCGAGGGCGCAGTCGATATCCGCTCGATGGTGTCGGTCCTCGTCGAGGACCTGGCCGATGCGCCGGCCGGTGCGGCCCTCGTGCTCGATGACTACCAGGTGATCGACAATCCACAGATTCACGGCGCCGTCGACTACCTCATTCGCACTCTGCCGTCCACCATCGGACTGGTGCTCATCACACGGGCCGACCCTCCCATTCGCCTGGGACGGCTTCGTGCCGATGGACGCCTCGTGGAGGTGCGAGGTGATGCCCTGAGGTTCACGCCCGCCGAGGTGCGTGCGTTCTACGACCGTACCCTGGACGTCCGACTGTCCGACCGGGAGGCCGAGGCGTTGGCTCAGCGGTCGGAGGGGTGGGTTGCCGCGCTCCAATTGGTTGCTCTCGCGGCATCTCAGGGAAGCGATCTCGAGGCAGCGCTGTCCGGTGCACGTGGACACATCGCCGCCTACCTCGTTGAGGAGGTCCTTGGCGAGCTCCCACCGGAGACGTCGCGGTTCCTGCTGGCGACCGGTCTCCTCGATCGATTCGACGCGTCGCTGTGCACGGCAGTCACCGACTCGCAGGAGGCTGCGGAGATCATCGCCGAGCTGCGACGCCGGAACGCCTTCGTCGTCACCCTCGACGAGGCCTCGGGCTGGTACCGGTACCACCACCTGTTCGGCGAGCTCCTGCGGTCGCGGATGCACCGCACCGATCCTGCCGGCGAGCGGAAGCTCCTACGCCGTGCTGCGAGAGCGTGCGATGCTCGCGGCCTCGCAGATGACTCGCTCGACCTGGCGTTGCGCGCCGACGACCTGGCGCTCGCTGGTGATATCGTCGACCGCCATGCATGGCCGGCCCTGGCGGCCGGGAGGGTGGCGCGACTCCGATCGTGGCTGAGCCGTTTTCCCACCCCCGCCGGCCCGGCGGCGGGGGTTGTTGCGCTCTACTCGGCTTGGTGCCGGCTCTTCGAGGGCGAATCCGAGGAGGCGATCGTGCTCGCCGATCTTCTCGAGTCCGGGCATGTCGCCCGTCCGGGACGAGATCTCCGGGGCGAACTCGAGGTGATACGAGCCATCGCGGCGTTCCAGACATTCGACCCTGCCGGCGCCACGCGGCACGCGCAGGCGGCGCTGGAGTGTTTACCCGGCGACGCCGCCGCTCTCCGGACACTCGCCCACCTCTACGTCGGTCGCTCGCTGTACGCGAGATCGGCGTGGGACGCGGCGCGACCTCACCTCGCCCAAGCTGCCACCCTGGCCGAACGAGAGAACCTCTTCGCCGCGGTGACTGCGCTGTTCTGGCTCGGCGCGGTCGAGACCGACACCGGTGACTTCCCGTCGGCGGAGCGCTCGATGAAGCGTGCGCACCGCCTCGCCTTCGCTGGAGAGGACTCCGACCTCGCTCCCGCAGGCGGCATTGCGGACGTCGGCCTCGCCTTCCACCGGATGATCCAACTCGAGCCTCGCGAGGCCGTGCGGTACGCCGAGCACGGCACGGAGCTGCTGAAGCGGACGACGTTCGCCGAGATGATCTTCCGGGCGTACTTCGTCTGGGCGGAGGGCCTGTCCCTCGCCGGCGAGCATGAGGCGTCGGATGCGATTGCGAGCGAGGGGATCGACTGGCTGCGCGGTCGTAGTATGGGGGGCGGCCCGCTGGAGGCGTGGTTGTGGCTCTCGCAGTCACGCAACGCCACCCGCCGGCGCCGGTACGACCTCGCGGCTGCAATCCTCGACCGCATTCGCAGCCGTGGCGGGCTCGGTGGCTCGGCTGATGTCGAGACCGTCGGGGTGTTCGAGGCAGCGGCGAACCTGAGCCTCGCCCTCGTTCGGGGCGACGTTGACACGAGCCTGAAGCTCCACGCCTCGTTCCCGCAGGGCGTCGAGGGGTATGTTCCCTTCACGATCGAGCGGTGGGTGCTCGACGCTGCGATCCTCGAGGTGCAGGGAGATGGTCGCTCGGCCAATCGGGCGCTCGAGCGGGCCATCGACCTCGCCCACGCCGGCTACCGATATCAGTTCAGCCACGTCGGTCCGGTTGTCCGGCCGATCCTGGAGCGGCTCGTCGGACGCACCGCCCATGACGGGTTCGTACGGACGCTCCTCGAGCGCCTTCCGGGGACCGAGGACCGGCGGCGCGGTGGTGCGGAAGCATTGACAAATCGAGAGCTCGAGATCCTCGACGAGATCGCGGCGGGTCACTCCAACGCCGAGATCGCCGACCGACTGTTCATCTCGCGCGGGACGGTGAAGCGTCACACGGCGAACATCTACCGGAAGCTCCACGTCCATCACCGCGCAGAGGCGATCGCGCGCGGGCGAGGTCTGGGCCTGATCGAGTGAAATACACCTCGGGGTACATGCCGGATGGCACGGGACGCCGTACGGTCGCCGGGTGGATGGTTCGCTGGCCGGAGGCATGTACGAGATCGTGATCGGAGCCGACCTCGGCTCGGATTGGTCGGGCTGGTTCGAGGGATTCGATGTCGAGTCGCGGACCACGACTGTGCTTCGCGGCAGGGTCGCCGATCAGGCGGCGCTGCATGGTGTCCTCGTCCGTTTGCGCGATCTCGCCGTGCCGATCATCGACGTGCGTCGGCTCGGCGACGGTCCATCGGATCCAGGTTCTGAGGGAGGGAACGTCGATGAGAACGGGTAGTACGCGACAGCCGAGTCGGGGCGCCGGCGATCCCGGAAGTGGGCGATGACAGCCGTCGTGTTCGGCGCCAGTGGCGGCATCGGCAACGCGGTGATCCGGGAACTCGCGCGACGCGGCGAGGCCGTGCGAGGTGTCAATCGCTCCGGGTCAGCGATCGTACCCGAGGGCGTCGAGGTCGTCGCCGCTGATGCGGCGCGCCTCGACGACGTTCGGCGGGTCATGGACGAGGCCGACGTCGTCTATCAGTGTCTGTTCCCGGCGGTGCAGGATGCGATCATCGAAGTCGCCGCCGAAACCGGCGCCAAGCTCGTCGTGGCGAACAACCACTATATGTACGACCCGACGCTGGGCCCCATGTCGGAGGACAGCCCGCACGCCTACGGCGACCGGGAGGGAGGCGCCTTCTACGAGCGGATGGCCGCCCAGGCGATCGAGGCCCATCGTTCGGGGAAGATCAGGGCGACGGTAGGCCAGGCATCCGACATCTACGGGCCGAATGTCCGCCACGGTATCGGGAGCGACCAGGTATTCGGTCCGGTCTTGGCCGGGAAGCCGGCCAACTTCTTGGGCGACCTCGACGTCGTCCACACCTACACGTTTGCCGACGACTGTGCGCGTGGCCTGGTGACGCTCGCCGAGCGCGACGAGGCCGACGGCGAGATCTGGCACCTCCCCAGTGCCGAGCCGGTCACGACCCGGGACCTGCTCCGCATGATCTTCGAGGAGCTCGGCGAGGAACCTCGCATCCGCGTCGCCAACGGGATGCTGCTGACGTTCCTCTCACTCTTCAACGGCCAGATGCGGCAACTGAGGAAGGAGAAGGTGTACCAGTTCACGACGCCGTGGCTCGTGGACAGCTCGAAGTACGCAAGGTCGTTCGGCGTCGAGGTGACGCCGCATGCGCAGGCCGTCCGAACCACCGTTGCCTGGTACCGCGAGCACCCTCCGTCGTGACGGTGCGAGGACTCGACGAGGAGGAGGACACACCATGACCGTGAGAAGCGCGATCGATGACCGGGCCCTCCGAACCTTCTGGGTCCTGGTCGGCATCGGTGTCGTGGGAGCGTTGGCCGTGAGCCTCGTCGCTGTCTCGATCTGGGTGATCGATCCGGCAGAGGGTTCGACGGCAGAAGCAGCGCTCGGGTTGGCGGCCGCTTTCGGGGGCCTGACGACGGCAGCCGTACTCGGCGTCGCCGCGATCTATGCACAGGTCAGGAACTTGTGGCGCTTCGCACCGACGTGGTTCCGGTATCTCGCGTGGGTGGTTCTGATCGTGGTGTTCGTCGTCGGGGCGATCACCGCAGGCATGAACACGGGGAGCTAGACGTTCCCGGGATCGCCGGCTGGGTCCGAGTGACGCGGTGCAGCCCAAGCGTCGGGCTGGCGACACGGCGCGGGCGGAGCGGCAGGCGGACGGTGGACGCCGTCCTGCAGGGCCGGGCTGGTGCACGGAGCCCGCAGCAGAGGTCGGTTGGGACCGGCGTCGTGCTGCTCCGGGCCACGACCGACCGACCTCGGTGCATCTTCATCCCGGTCGACCGGCCGGATCGAGCTCAGTCGAGCAGTCGGATGAAGGTGTAGACGCCCTCGAAGACGCCGAAGGCGGGCCACATCGCCCAGACGATCACCCAATAGGTGAAGGTGTTCTTGCGGAATCCCAGGTCGCGGTCCCAGATGTAGATCCAGATGGCGGAGTACCAGAAAGGGACCGATGCCATGAGGGCGAGAAGGAATCCCCATCGTTCACCCAGCAGCATCCCGATGCTTCCGGCAATCTGGAGTGGGGCCCAGAAGAACGGGTCCGCCCAGGCGGCGCCCTGATTGAAGGCGAAGTAGGCGGTGGGGTCGGTGGCATCGGGTGACCCGCCGTACACGTTGTCGACGGTCCACGCTGCCCTGGGCCGCAGGGCAGCGATCAGCTGGAGTCCGGCAAGCAGCGTCATCAGGACGAGACCGGTGATGGCAACGATCCAGGTGAGCGGCGTGACATCCATGCGTCCTCCTACGGGACGAGCGTCTGCGAGTTGGCGACGAACAGGGTGAGGATCCCGGTGGCGAGATTGGCGACCGCCCAGACGAATCGGGCCGGATTCCGGGTGGTCGAGTAGTCGTCCCCGGATCGGCGGTGGTTGCCCGTCCAGAACCAGAACTGGAGTGCGTGGTAGGTGAGGATGGCGCCTGGGAGCCACGCCCAGACGTACGCCCACGGCGCATCGAGGATCAGGCCGATGCCGGCAATGCCGTACGTCCACCCGATCAGGACGTCGGCGGCTGCGATGGCGTGCTCGTAGTTCCTGTGCTCGGGTCGCATCCCGGCTTCCTGGAGCCCGAGCCGCGTCGCCAACTGCCAGTCGACCACCGAGACCAGTTGACCGCCGAAATGCAGTCCGAAGCCGACGAGCAGGACGAGCACCCCGGCGACGACGTTGGCATACGGGAAGATCTGATCCATATGCTCCTCTCCTGTGATCCGTCGGGCGGCCCGGCGGCCGGCTTCAGGTCATACACCACCTCCGCCACGGGGGCGGCGGATGGTCGACCGGATAGTCGGCCGGGTGCGTGCCGGTGAGCAGGTCGAAGAGTCTGAGCGCGTTCGCCACCGCGCGACCGGCAACGTCCTCGCCCGGTACCACGCGGGCGTTGATGACGTTGAAGGTCTCTCCGTCGATGTACGCGTAGACGATGTTGCACGCATCGTCGACGGTCGATACGTCGACGCCTGGGGCGCATGCGCGGAATGCTTCGAAGAGCCACCCTTTCATTCCGGTGACGGTCTCGAGAATGTCGGTAGGGAAGTGCGGCCCCAACGGGTCCGAACCGATGAAGCGATACAGACCGGGATGCTCCAGGGGGTACGACACGAGGTTGCGGATCAGCTGCCGGAGGTACTCGCCTGCCGGAAGACCGGATGCGAGGCCGACCTCGAGATACTCACCGTACGCTCGCAGCGCTCGACGGAACGTCTCCCACAGCAAGTCTTCGAAGGTGGCGAAGTAGTTGTAGACGTTGGTGTGGGCGAACCCGGCGCGACGAGTCACCTCACGCATGGTGACGCCGATGGAGCCGCCTTTCTCGATGATCAAGGCGATCGTGTGATCGACGAGGAGCTCGGCGCTCGGCCGGGTCACGGGACTCTCTGTCATGGACGTGATCCCTCGGAATTACCAGTGGTAATCTACATGGCCCCGGCCCTACCGTCCAGCCTGCCCCAGCCGCTGTCGCGCCACGCCTCCGGCTCCGTGCGGGATTGGGGCGACGTCGGGTGGAGGAGATCGCAGGAACGGAAGACGTCCCGGTCCCGTGTCCGTACCTGTCGCCGCGCGGCAAGCGGCAGGTCAGGAACCCAGTCCGTGAAGCGCCAGCGGGATCGTCCGGAACGGAAGGGCTGCCTTGGTGGCTTGGTCGGCGGTACCGGCGAGGAGCAACCCCAACGGCGGTGAGCACCACAGCCACGACGCCGTCGATCCGGTGTGCCCCAGCAACGCTGGGAGGCGGCGGCCCGTGGCCATCGCGCGCGATGGGGCGAACCGCATCATCCCGAGGCCGTACTCGATGGGCCATGCGGGCGATGCGATGGAGGCCATGCTGCGAGGGACTCCGAATCGATTGAACGAGCGGTGCATCAAACGACCGGTGCCCGGGTCGTCGAAGACTCGGCCGGTGAACAGGGCACGCCCGAACTTCAGCACGTCTGCGGTCGTGCCGAAGAGGTCACCCAAGGACCGCAGCGCCGCCGGCCGGTCCTGCAGCGGCCAATCCCGCAACCAGGGAGTGGCGGGTCGGACGGTCTCCTCCAGGGGCTCGTCGCCGGGGAACCAGGTCTGGCGCAGGTCGAGCGGCTCGAACAGCAGACTGCGATGGAGCTCGGCCATCGGCCGGCCGCTCGCCTGCTCGGCGATCACCATCAGCAACTGGTAGTTGGTGTCGGAGTAGCGGACCTTGGGGCGGTCCCCGGTGAGATCGGAGGGAGCGAAGTGGGGCGCCAGGGAACGAACCCGGTCGACCACCTCCGCAAACGTGAAGCCGACATCGCCGGCTTCGATCTCGGCGACGAGGCTCCGCTCACCCCTGCGGTGCTCGACCAGCGAGTCCGGGAGGCCGCTGGCGTGGGCGAGCAGGTGCGTCACGGTGATCTGGGCGGTGCGGTCGACGCCATCTCGCACGTGGAGACCCGTCTTCAGTTCGCCGGGGAGATACACGGGAATGGGTGCGCCGAGATCGATCAGCCCTTGCTCGTGCAGGCGCAGCACGACCGACGCGATGTACAGCTTGGTGACGCTCGCCAGGAACCAGGGAGTATGGGACGCCATGGGCGTTCCTTCGGGGTTGGCCTCGCCCGTGGCGTCGGTCCACTCCCAGGAACCGTCGATCGCGGCCGCTCCGATGACGACGTGCCGCACCGCGTGGTACGAGGACACCTTCGCGAGCAGCCGCTCGAGCCGGGGGGCGACGTCGTCCAAGTCGACAATCGCCCCGGCCTCGCCCTCCGGAACCATACGACGCCCTTCCTGCCCGACGGAGTGTGAACCGACACGACCGCCGATGGATGGCTCGACGACCTGCGAACCAGGATACGATGCGTCACTGGTCCCCACGCCATCAGCAGAGGCGGCGGAACGGCACGCAGGGCGTCGAGCTCAACCGATTCCACGGCGCGACACGTGGAACCCTGTCTGGTGGTGGAGTCCCCAGCAGCAACCCCCGTCGGATCGGTCCCGAGACCTCCGTGCCCTGGTTCGACGAGAGCGAGGAACGGTCGGCGTCTCAACCGCCGGAGGCACCTGCTCGAGTTGAGCCTGGATTCGGAGCGGTCCCTCAGCAACGTCGTGTACGTTCGTGGGACGTGTCGCCGGAGGATCGGGAGCCTACGTGCCGGCGGCAAGCCCTCCAGGTTGTCTGCCGCTGAGGCCTCGGCTGACGGGAGAGCTCGGTCGAGCTCGGTTGTTCGGTTGCCCGAGGGCTACCGCACGTCGTCGATCGAGGCGATCGTCACGAGGGTTGCCGCCTGTTCCCTCAGCGCCGGGTCGAGCGTCACGAGCGCATTCGCCTGGAGCTGAGTGAGGGCGACGTACTCGGCGTCGTAGGTCGAGGCCCAGCCCAGCTCNNTCCGCAACTTCGACATCCTCGGCGAGGAGTGCGAGAACGGCACTGGCATCCACGACGAATCTCGTCACGGCGGATCCTCCTGCTCGGGAAACGCTACTGGAACCGCCTCGCAGCTTCTTCGACCCGATCCCGGTAGGCGGCCCACCATGCCGGGTCGTGCTCGGGGAGATTGCTGTTGCCGGGGCGCAGGCCGGCGGCGCCGTCGATCAGCTCACGGACGATGTCGGCATGGCCGGCGTGGCGATGCGTCTCGGTGGCCACGTGGATGAGCACGAGGTGGAGCGTCACCTCGGCACGCTCGGGCGGCCACCACGCGACCCGGCCGAGCGAGTCGAGATCGAGCGTCTCGATGGTCGCATCGGCGTGCCGGGCGGCACGCTCGTAGAACGCCACGATCTCCTCTCGTGACTCATCCGGCGTGGCCCACATGTCCGCATTGACCTCGGCATCGTCATCCCACCACGGCAGTGCCTCGCCGTGCGGTCTGCCGAAGGTGTCGCCGAAGTAGCCGAGCTCGACCGACGCCAGGTGCTTGACGAGACCGAGCAGGTTCGTCCCGGTCGGGACGAGGGGACGGCGCACGTCGTACTCGGAGAGACCCTCCAGCTTCCACAGCACCGCCTGGCGGCCGACCTGGAGGTAGCGATGGAGATCGTGTTTCGGCGATGACATGGCTGGGATTGTCGTACGAGGGCTCATGGAGTGCGAACGTCGTCCGGGCACGCCGACCGGTCGGGCGCTGGCGACGCATTTGCCCATGCTCTTGGTTCGACCTCAGGGACCCGGATGGCGCGATTCGGGGGGATCTGCAGGCGCTCGGCCAGCTCGACGACGGAACGGTGTCCACCATCGATGCGGGCCACCTGCGGGCATTCCGGATGGAGCAAGCGGGTCTGGACGTGACCCTGGACGAGTACCCGGGGGCCACCAGGTTCTCGGCAAGTCCGAAGAGCTGGTGGGGTACATCGAGGCCGTAGTTTCCGGCTAGTCATGCCGCGGTCGTGGGCGGCTCACGATGCCCGCGAAGCGAACATCACCACCACCGACCTCGGTGCCACCTCGTAGGTGGGGCCTTCGACCGCCGATGCTTCTGTCGGGAGCACGATGTCGTCGGGAGACGGCTGTGAGGTGTCGACGACCCGCCGCCAGCCCGAGGTGGCCCACGCCGGCAGAGCGGGGAGCTCGAACTCCAGCGGCTCCCAGTACGCGTTGAGGGCGAAGTACATCAGGGGCTCGCCGGAGAGGTTGGACGCACTCAGGGCGAGGCTCCGAGAGTGGTGCGCGAGGTCCGGCCGGCCCGGCGTGATCCCGTGGAGCTGGATGTGCGCCCGCTCCATGAGCTCGGCCAGGGTGAGGTGGTGCTCGGTCTGGACGGATTCCCGCAGCGAGCGGATCTGGATGAGCAGACGCACGAATCGGATCAGGTCGGCGTGCGGTCCGACCGCATCCCAATCGAACCAGCTCAGCTCGCCATCCTGGCAATAGGCGTTGTTGTTCCCGCGCTGGGTGCGACGAACCTCGTCTCCCATGAGCAGCATCGGCGCCCCAAGCGACAGGATCGTGATGGCGAGGAAGTTCTTGATCTGGACGCGGCGCAGCGCCTCGATCGACGGATCGTCCGTCGGTCCTTCGACGCCGCAGTTCCAGCTGAGGTTGTGGTCGGTCCCGTCCCGACCCTCCTCGAGGTTGGCCTCGTTGTGCTTGTGGTCGTAGGACACCAGGTCGTTGAGCGTGAAGCCATCGTGGCTCGTCACGAAGTTGATGCTCTGCTCCGGTTCCCGGGGCTGGTCGGCGTACAGCTCGGGACTCCCCACGAGTCGATCGGCGACAGTCGGGACCATCCCAGGGTCCCCGCGAACGAACGCACGGACGTCATCGCGGAAGCGGCCGTTCCACTCCTTCCAACTGTCGCCGATGAACGTCCCGACCTGATAGAGACCGGCGGCATCCCACGCTTCGGCGATCAGCTTCGTGCCCGCCAGCACCGGGTCTGACTCGATGTCCCAGAGGATCGGCGGGTTGGGGAGCGGGTGGCCGTTCTCGTCCCGGGACAAGATCGAGGCGAGATCGAAGCGGAAGCCGTCNNACGACGTCGAGGATGACCTCGATGCCTGCACGATGGAGCGCCTTGACCATGTCGCGGAACTCGTCCAGCACGCCGAGGGGATCGTCGACGGCGGCGTATCCGCTGTGGGGGGCGAAGAACGAGACAGGGGAGTAGCCCCAGTAGTTGGTCAGTCCGGGGGGAGCATCCTGTGGATCGAACTGGAACACCGGCATCAACTCGACCGCGGTGATCCCCAGCTCCTGCAGATACGGGATCTTCTCGATCACGCCGGCGTAGGTCCCTCGCCTGGCCGGATTCAGCCCGCTGTTGGGATGGGCGGTGAATCCCCGCACGTGCAGTTCGTAGATCACGGTCTGCGCAAAGGGGCGGCGGAGCGGCTCATCGCCCTCCCAGTCGTAGGCTCCGACATCGGCGACCACGCTCTTCAACGCATAGCGATCGTTGAACCCGGGGCGGGCCGCTGCCGTGCGCCGGTGGTCGTTGGGGACCGCCACGGCACGGCCGTAGGGATCGAGGAGGGTCTTGGTGCGATCGAAGCGCTGCCCACGGGACGGGTCGAAAGGACCATCCGCCCGGAAGGCATAGAGCTGGCCGGGCCGCAGCCCGGGGACGAAGACGTGCCAGTAGTGATACGTCCTGTGGCGGCGAGGGTCGAGGGTGATGAGCTCGCAGGGCTCGGAGTCTTCGACGTGGTCGTACAACGCAACCTGCACCTCTCGGGCGCTCTTGGAAAAGACGCTGAAGTTGACCCCTTCTGGCTCCACCGCCGATCCCAACGGATGAGGGCGACCGGGTTGGATCTCGTTCACCGCTCGTCACCAGCGCCGGTGCGGCACGGTCCGCGGCGCCGGCGCATCGGGCCACTCATGTGCGACTGATCGCCAGCAGCTCGAGCGCCGAGCTGGTGCCGCGCAGGTCGATGGGGCCGAGGCTCTCTGCACGCACGTCACTCGGAAGCGTGAGCACATCGACGACGTCGGCGGATGCGAGGAAGGGACGCTGTAGCTCCCGGCACGCCTGCTCGATGCGCGACGCCGTGTTGAGCGTGTCGCCCAGATAGGCGATCTCGTGCTTGACCGTTCCGATCTCTCCGGTGACAACCGGACCGAGGTGGAGACCGGCCCGGAAGGTTGGCACGACGCCGAAATCCCTCATGTACCCGGCAGCGGACCCATCGAGTGCGTCGACCATGGCGAGGACCGACCGGATGCAGGCAGCGTCTCTGGTTCCTCGCCTCTCGTCCCACGTGAGGATGATTTCATCACCGACGTAGCGGTGGACGTCGCCGTGATGTCTGAGCGCGACTCCCGTGACGTCGGCAATGAAGCGTTTGAGGAAGCCGTGGTAGCGCAGATTACCGAGGCGCTCGGCGATCGCCGTGGAGTCTCGGAGGTCGATGAGGAGGAAGATGCGTGTCTCCTCCCGAGGGCGGTGGTACCGGCCCAGGATGAGACCGACCAGCACCCCGCGGCCCAGCAGCCGGTTGACCTGCCCCACGAAGTTGATGATCAGTGCCGCCCCGAAGCTCACGGCGACAGATACCACCATCGAAGTGTCGAAGAGCTCGTTGGCTGGCACCGTCGCAACGGTCAACAGGGGGAGCGCAATCGCCACGATGATGATCGCAAGCCACGCCAGGCTCCTCGTGATCAGCACGACGAGAAACGGTGCCTCGGTCCACCGTTGCGAGATCAGGCCGACCGCCCAGCTGACCTCGAACGTGACCATGCCTGTGGCAGTGAACAGGCCGATTACGCCCCCTGCGACGATGGATCGGGGTCCGCCGTCTCCGAGGGCATAGCCGGCGATGAGACCGATGAGAATCCCACCGGGCGCAGCAATGACGAGCACTCGAGAGACCGTCCGCCACTTCTCTGCGTCCGTCATGCGCCGCCCGCCGTTCCGATGGGTTGGGACAAGCGTAGAAGAGTGTCGGCTGCCTGGGCGGGGCACACACCGCCAGTGACCCGCAGCGAACCGGTGCGCGAAACCGGGAGGCCGACCAGATCGACCTCCCGGTGGTCATGCTGGCGAGTTCACGTCAGGCGACGTCGAAACGGTCGTTCATCATCACCTTGTCCCACGCCGAGACGAAGTCGTGGACGAACTTGTCTCCGGCGTCGTCGCCGGCGTAGACCTCGGCGAGGGCTCGCAGCTCCGAGTTCGACCCGAAGACGAGGTCGACCCGGGTGCCCGTCCAGCGAAGCGCACCGGTGTCCCGGTCACGACCCTCGAACGTGTCCTCGGCCTCCGACGTCGGCTTCCACTCCGTGCCCATNNACGAAGAAGTCGTTGGTCAGCGCTCCGGGCCGGTCGGTGAACACCCCGTGCGAGGAGCCGCCGACATTGGCGCCCAGGACGCGCATGCCTCCGACCAGAGCCGTCATCTCGGGCGCGGACAGATTCAGCATGAACGCCTTGTCCACCAGCTGGTGCTCGGCTGCCATCCCGCTGCCCTTCTGCAGGTAGTTGCGGAAGCCGTCGGCCATGGGCTCGAGCACGGCGAACGACTCGACGTCGGTCTGCTCCTGCGAGGCGTC
>DKBA01000258.1 GCA_002450985.1 Acidimicrobiia bacterium UBA6912 | reverse complement strand
GCCGCGGTCAACGCACCCACCCTCTGGAGGCGCTAGCTTGGTGCGATGGCGGATTCCCTATCCGCCGTACTGGGAAGGAGGCTCCCTCCATGAAACATGGGAAACGACTCCTCGCACTGCTGTTCGTGTTCGCTTTGATCGTGGCGGCGTGCGGTGGAGACGACGACGACACGGGCGGTGAGGAGACCACCACGACCGCCGGTGCCGAGACCACGACCACGGCTGGTGGTGGCGGTGGTGAGGAAACGACCACGACCGCTGCCGCAGGCGGTGACTACGAGGGCATGGTGGCCGAGGCGCCGAACTGCGATTACGGCGGCAACCTCCAGAGCATCAAGGCGCTCGACCGGCTGACGGTCGAGTTCACGTTGTGTGCGACGGATGTTGCCTTCCCGTCGAAGGTCGCGTTCTCGGCGCTCAACATCCACCCGTCCGAGTACCTGGAGTCCACTGGTGGCGGCGGCGCGCTGATCGAGAACCCGATCGGGACCGGTCCGTACAAGCTCCGCCAGTGGGATCGCGGCAACCAGCTCGTGCTGGAGCGCAACCCGGACTACTGGGGTGACCCTGCGGTGACCGATACGCTCGTGTTCCGCTGGAGCTCCGAGGCCGCACAGCGGCTGGTCGAGCTGCAGGCCGGTACCGTCGACGGCATCGACAACCCGGGCCGCGACGACTTCGCCGTCATCCAAGGCGACTCGAACCTCCAGCTCCTCGAGCGGGAGGGCACCAACATCTTCTACATCGGGCTCAACCGTGACAAGGAGCCGTTCGGTGACGAGATGGTGCGCCAGGCCATCGGCATGGCGATCGACCGGCAGCGAATCGTCGACAACTTCTACCCGCCGGGATCGACGGTGGCGGACCAGTTCCTCCCGACGTCGATCTTCGGCTACACCCCCGACCCCACGTGGTACGACTACGACCCGCAGGGTGCCCGTGACCTGCTGGCCGAGGCCGGGTTGCCGGACGGGTTCGAGGTGACGCTCAACTACCGCGACGTGGTGCGCAGCTACCTGCCGAGCCCGGGCACCGTTGCCCAGGACATCCAGGCCCAGCTCGCCGAGATCGGCGTCACGGTCAACATCGAGGTCATGGAGTCGGGTGCGTTCCTCGACGCCTCCGACGCCGGTGAGCTCACGATGTACCTCCTGGGGTGGGGTGCGGATTACCCGGATGCCACCAACTTCCTCGACTTCCACTTCGGGCGTGGCGCCTCGGCGCAGTTCGGGGCCGGGTTCGAGGACATCTGGACCCTGCTCGACCAGGGTGCGTCGAACACCGATCAGGACGCTCGCCTCGGCATCTACGAGCAGGTGACCGCGCTGCTCAAGGAGCACGTCCCGATGGTGCCGGTGGCCCACGGCGGTTCCGGCGTCGCCTACCGGGCCGATGTCACCAACGCACAGGCGAGCCCGCTCGGCAACGAGTACTTCGCCGTGATGGACCCGGGCGGCCGGGACACCTTCGTTTGGATGCAGAACGCCGAGCCCATCGGCCTCTACTGCGCCGACGAGACGGACGGCGAGTCGCTGCGGGCCTGCGAGCAGATCAACGAGTCGTTGCTCTCCTACGAGATCAACGGCACGGCGGTCGAGCCCGCGCTGGCCACCGAGTGGACGCCGAACGAGGACGGCACCGTGTGGACGTTCACCCTGCGTGACGGGGTGAAGTTCCACGACGGGTCCGACTTCGACGCCAACGACGTCGTGATGTCGTACAACGTCCAGTGGGATGCGGCCAACCCGCTCCATGTCGGACGTGACGGCAACTTCACGTACTTCAGCGCCTTCTTCAACGGCTTCCTCAACGCCCCCGAGGGCTGAGCCGCAGCAGAGGCACTGAATGACCAAGAGGAGGGCGGGGTCGAGACCCCGCCCTCCTCCGTTTCGGCGGAGTAGGGTGGCCCGGCTTTGGGACGTTTCATCGTACGGAGGCTGCTCTCGGCGATCCCGGTCCTGTTCGGGATCCTGCTCGTCGTGTTCCTCCTCGCCAGGGCGATCCCCGGCGACCCGTGTCGGGCGGCGCTCGGGGAGCGCGCAACCGACGAGCTGTGCGACGCCTACAACGAGCGGTACGGGCTCAACGAGCCGCTCTTCACCCAGTTCCGCATCTACGTCGGGGACGCCATCACCGGCGACCTCGGTCAATCGTTCCGCTTCAACCGACCGGTCTCCGAGCTGCTCATCGAGCGGCTGCCGACGACGGTCGAGTTGTCGGTGTTCGCCCTCGTGCTCGCCATCCTCGTCGGGGTGCCGCTCGGCATCATCTCGGGGTACCGCCACAACTCGAAGGTGGACGTGGCGACCATGATCGGGGCCAACGTCGGCGTCTCGATGCCGGTCTTCTGGCTCGGGCTGATGCTCCAGTACCTGTTCGCCGTCGTGTTGCGGGACACGTTCCTGTCGTTACCTCCCTCGGGCCGGCTCGACGCCGGCGTCATTCCCATCCCCTTCTACGAGCAGTGGGGCTGGGCGGCCAACGGGCTGTGGGAGTTCCTCGCCAATTTCGTGGTGGTGAACGCCCTGTTCACCGGCCAGTGGGAGGTGTTCCGCAGCGCGATCGGCCATCTCATCCTGCCCGCGGTCGCCTTGGCGACGATCCCGATGTCGATCATCGCCCGTATGACTCGGTCGAGCCTGCTCGACGTCCTCGGGCTCGACTACGTGCGCACGGCGCGGGCCAAGGGCCTTCGTGAGGGCTCCGTCGTGCTCCGCCATGCGCTCCGCAACGCCCTCCTTCCCGTGGTGACGATCATCGGGCTCTCGCTCGGCGCCCTCCTCGGTGGCGCCATCCTCACCGAGACGATCTTCAACCTCACCGGGGTGGGCAAGACCCTGTTCGACGCCATCACCTCGCGTGACTACACCGTCGTGCAGGGGTTCACCCTCATCGTGGCGGTCGGCTTCGTCGTCGTGAACCTCATCGTCGACATCCTCTACACCTACCTCGATCCGAGGGTGCGGGTGGGCTGATGGACGGAGGACGCGGCTCCGAGTTCGACGCCGAGTACGAGGCGGAGTTGGAGACGGCGCGCGCCGCCGATACCTCGGGCATCCGGCCAGACGAGCCACCGTCGGGATTGTGGCGCGACGCGTTCCGTGAACTGCGGCGCAAGCGGTCGGCCGTCGTGGGCATGGTGATGCTCGCGGTGCTGTTCTTCGTCGCCGTGTTCGCACCACTGCTGGCCCCATACGACCCGACGGAGGTCCTGTTCGGCGAAGGTGTGGCACCCCGGGATCCGCCGTGTATCCACATCCTGGGGTGCGATGAGGAGCTCCCGCAGCACATCCTCGGTATCGACGGCAACGGCCGTGACTTCTTCAGCCGCATGCTCTACGGGGCCAGGATCTCGATCCTCGCCGGATTCGGCGCGGTGGCGTTCGCCGTGATCCTCGGCACCATCATCGGGCTGGTCGCCGGGTTCTTCGGCGGAGCGACCGACAACGTCCTCATGCGCATCATGGACGTGTTGCTCGCCTTTCCCGCGCTGCTCCTCGCCATTGCCGTGGTGACGGTGCTCGGTCCCGGGCTGATCAACGCGATCCTCGCCATCTCGATCGTCACCATCCCCGCATACGCGCGCGTCGTGCGGGCGAGCGTGCTGAGCGTGCGCGAGCAGGACTTCGTGGCGGCGGACCGAGCGCTCGGCGTCACCCCGATCCGGCTGCTGTGGCACCGCATCCTCCCCAACTCGCTCACGCCGCTCGTCGTGCAGGCCACCCTGGGGGTCGCAACCGCGGTGCTCGAGATCGCCGCCCTCAGCTTCCTCGGTCTCGGGGTCCAGCCTCCCGCGGCCGAGTGGGGCTCGATGCTCGCCGCCGAGCGCAACCAGGTGTTCACCTCGCCGCACCTGGTGTTCTTCCCCGGGCTCGCCATCATGTGGAACGTGCTCGCCTTCAACCTGCTCGGCGACGGCCTGCGCGANNATGTCCGTGCTGCGCCTGGTGTCCGATCCCGGCAAGATCGTGGAGGGCGCCATCCGCTACCGGGGCGACGACCTGCTCGACAAGACGCCGGCCGAGATGCGGGAGATCCGCGGCGACCAGATCTCGATGATCTTCCAG
>DKBA01000187.1 GCA_002450985.1 Acidimicrobiia bacterium UBA6912 | reverse complement strand
GGCTGAGCGGCCACCCGCCAAGACGAAGAAGCCGGCGCAGGCGAGGAACCGCCAGCAGGCGTCGAAGTCCGACCGAACTGCCGAGCGCACCGATCGAGGCAATCGCCAGGGCCGCCAGGGGTCGGCGCGATCCCGTGGCGGTGGCCAGCGAGCACCGCGACGTGACGACCGGCGCCGGGCCTACCGACCCCACCTCGAAGTCGTTCCTCCTCCCGACACCGCACGCAAGCAGATGCTCGTGCGCTCGAACCCCCACCAGACCCAGATCGTCGTTCTCGAAGGTCCTGTGCTCGTCGAGCACTACGTCGCCCGGTCCGACCAGCAGTCGCTCGTCGGCAACGTCTACACCGGGAAGGTGCGCAACGTGCTACCGGGCATGGAGGCGGCCTTCGTCGATTTCGGTGAGGGCAAGAATGGCGTCCTCTACGCGGGCGACGTCAATTACGACGATGCCGACATCGAAGGCAAGCGGCCCCGCATCGAGATGGTGCTCAAGCCGGGCGATTCCGTCCTCGTCCAGGTGGTCAAGGACGCCATGGGAAAGAAGGGTGCCCGGCTGACCAATCAGATCAGCCTCGCCGGGCGCTATCTGGTGCTCGCGCCCGATGCCGACGTACGCGGCATCTCCCGCCGGCTGCCCGACGATGAACGGCGCAGGCTGCGTGAGATCGTTGCCGAGATCCGCCCGAAGGGGATGGGCGTCATCGTGCGCACCGCGGCTCAGGGGGCGAGCAAGGAGGACCTGACCGCCGACATCGAGCGGCTCCAGGCGATCTGGCAGGACATCGATGCCAAGAAGGACAAGCAGGCTCCGGCCCTCATCTACTCCGAGCCCGATCTCGTGCTGCGCGTCATCCGCGAGCACTTCACCCGAGACTTCCGCAGGCTGCTCGTCGACAAGCAAGAGGTCTACGACCAGGTCCTTCAATACCTGTCCGGCACCGAGGCCGATCTCGCCGCCAAGGTGAAGCTCTACGACGAGGAGCTGCCGCTCTTCGAACGCTTCCACGTGGAGGATCAGCTCCGCAAGGCACTCGAACGGAAGGTCTGGCTGCCATCGGGCGGCCACATCGTCGTCGACCGCACCGAGGCGCTGACGGTGATCGACGTCAACACCGGGCGGTTCGTCGGGCACACCAACCTCGAGCAGACCGTGCTCCAGAACAACCTGGAGGCGGCCGAGGAGATCGCCCGCCAGCTGCGACTGCGCGACATCGGCGGCATCATCGTGATCGACTTCATCGACATGGAGATCGCCAAGAACCGCGATGCGGTGCTGCTCAAGCTGCGCGAGCAACTCGCCAAGGACAAGACCAGGACGCAGGTGTTCGAGGTGTCCAACCTCGGGCTCGTCGAGATGACCCGTAAGAACGTGTCTGCGGGTCTGCTCGAGTCGTTCTCGGAGGTCTGCCCGACCTGTGCGGGCCGCGGCGTCGTGCTCTACGAGGAGGCGGCGACTCTAGGGGTGCCGCTCCCCAACGGCGGCCACAGCCACACCGGCTAGGGGCACCACTCCGTGCGCTCGTGGGGCGGGGTTTTGCCGTCGTTGCGGGCGGGCTATGCTGTGGAGCTCCGGCTCGTCGATCCAGGTGTCGCGTGCCGGGTCCCGAGCTACATCGCCCTACGGCGGCTCGCCTCGGGCAGCACCATTCCGGAGGAAACCATGTACGCCATCATTCGCGCCGGCGGGAAGCAGGCGAAGGTTCGCGAAGGCGACGTCATCGACGTCGAGCGAATCAAGAGCGGCACCACGCAGGTGACGTTCACGCCCCTGCTGCTCGTGGACGATGACGGGAACGTCGTGTCCGAGCGAGATCTCCTCGCCCGGGCTTCGGTCACGGCGGAGGTCGTCGGGGAGAGCCGAGGTCCGAAGATCGACGTGTTCACCTACAAGAACAAGTCCGGTTCCCGCCGCCGCCAGGGCCACCGCCAGACGTACACCACGCTGCAGGTGACCGGCATCACCGCTCCGGGAGCAAAGGCTGTGGCCAAGAAGGCGACCGCCGACGAGAAGCCGGCCGCCGACGAGAAGGCCGCGGCCGACAAGAAGGCGGCGATGAAGGCCGCAGCCGAGAAGACGGCGACCGAGCCCGTCGCGGACGCCGCATCCGGCGAGGAGGAGTAACCGATGTCGAAGACCAAGGCCAGCGGTTCCAGCAAGAACGGCCGCGACTCCAAGGCGAAGCGGCTCGGTCCCAAGGTGTTCGACGGACAGGTCGTCACGGCAGGGTCGGTGCTCGTCCGCCAGCGGGGGACTCGCATCCACCCGGGGGAGAACGTGGGCCGGGGCAGCGACGACACGCTCTTCGCCACGGTCGAGGGCCGCGTGAAGTTCGGCGCTCGGCGCGGGCGCAGGCTCGTCGACGTCCTCCCCGAGTAACCGCCTCCGCCACACCGAGGGTGCGCCGTGTTCGTCGATCGCGTCCGCATCCGAGTCAAGGCCGGTGACGGCGGCGCCGGGGTAGCCAGCTTCCACAGGCAGAAGGGGAAGCCGCGCGGCAAGCCCGACGGCGGCTCAGGGGGACACGGCGGAGCGGTGTACATCGCCGCCGATCCCGATGTGGCGACGCTGCTCGTGTACGCGCGCCAGCCCCACTGGGCGGCCGAGTCCGGTACTCACGGTGAGGGCGACTTCCGCCACGGTCGTACCGGCGCCGATCTCACCCTGGGCGTGCCTCCCGGTACCGTCGTTCGCGACGAGGGCGGCACGATCCTCGCCGACCTCGTCGAACCGGGTCAGCAGGTCAGGATCGTCGAGGGCGGGCGCGGGGGCAGGGGGAATGCGGCGCTGGTCACTCCGGCGCGCCGCGCCCCGACCTTCGCCGAGCAGGGAGAGTACGGACAAGACGTCTGGATCACGCTCGAGCTCAAGCTCATCGCCGATGCCGCGCTCATCGGCTACCCCAATGCCGGCAAGAGCACGCTGATCTCCCGCGTGTCCGCGGCGAAGCCGAAGATCGCCGACTACCCCTTCACGACCCTCGAGCCGCACCTCGGGGTCGTCGAGATCGGGGAGCGCCAGTTCGTGCTCGCCGACATCCCGGGGCTGATCGAAGGGGCGGCCGACGGCAAGGGCCTGGGCCACGAGTTCCTCCGCCACACCGAACGGGCCCGGGTGCTGGTGGTGCTGCTCGATCCGACGGAGCTCCAGGCGGACCCGGTGGAGACCCAGCTGCGGGTGCTCCTCAACGAGCTCGAGGCGCACTCTCCGGACCTTGCGGCTCGGCCCCGGATCGTGGCGGTGAACAAGATCGACGCGGCGCCGGATCGAGACGCCCTCGCTGCGTGGGCCGCCACCGACGAACCCGGCGTGCGTCTCATCTCGGCCGTCACGGGGGAGGGCGTCGAGGGGCTACTGCACACGATCGCCGCGACCGTCGACGACGCGACGAAGGCTGCACCGGATCGTCAGGGCTTCGTCCTCCACCGGCCACTGCCGCCCAGCTTCTCGGTGCGGCGCGTCGCCGGCGAGTGGCTCGTCGAGGGCCGCGCTGCGCAGCGAGCGGTGAACCTCGACGATCTGACGGTGCCCGAAGCGGCGGATCTCGCCGCGATGCGGCTGCGGCGCCTCGGCGTCGACGATGCGCTCGCATCGGCCGGGGCCGAGCCCGGCGACGATGTGCGCATCGGCGACCTCGTGTTCACCTACGATCCAGACCGCATCGACGAGGACGTCGAAGCGCACGGTGACGTCGCACACGACGCCGAGGGGGGCGACATGGGCAGGAACGACCAGTGAGGAGACCCGTTGCACGAGGTGCGGCCGTCGTGGTCAAGGTGGGCTCGTCGAGCCTTGCTTCCGCATCCGGAGGGCTCGACGCCGCCGGTGTAGGCCGCACGGTGCGTCAGGTCGCCGAGCTGCGTGCCGCCGGCTTCCGTCCGGTACTCGTGAGCTCGGGAGCCGTTGCCGCAGGGATCCCCGCCCTCGGCCTCACCGAGCGTCCGCGCGAGATCCCGGACCTCCAGGTCGCCGCCGCCGTCGGCCAGGGGCTGCTCATGCACGAGTACGCCCGCCGGTTCGGCGAGGAAGGCACCGTGGTCGGCCAGGTGCTGCTCACCAAGGACGTGCTCGCCAACCGCAACCAGTACCTCCACGCCAGGGAGGCGCTGGCCCGCATGCTGGCGATCGGCGTCGTTCCCATCGTGAACGAGAACGACACCGTGGTGGTGGACGAGCTCAAGCTGGGCGACAACGACCGGCTGGCGGCGATGGTGAGCCACCTGGTCGCAGCAGGGATGCTCGTCATCCTCACCGACACGAAGGGTCTGTTCTCCGCCGACCCGCGCATCGACGACGACGCCGAGCTGCTGACTGCCGTGCGGCACACCGACGAGATCTTGGACGAGCTGTTCCGCTCGTCGGGTCGGGGCGCGCTCGGGTCGGGAGGGGTCACCACCAAGATCGCCGCGGCGCGGATGGCGGCATGGTCGGGCGTGCCCACGGTCATCGCCGAGGCGCGCAACGAGGACGCCGCGATGCTCGCCGTCTCCGGCGCCGAGATCGGAACGTGGATCGCACCCCACGCCGCCCGGTTGTCGGCGCGCAAGCTGTGGATCGCCTTCGGGTTGCCCCCCGAGGGAAAGGTGGTCATCGACGACGGGGCGGTCTCGGCTCTCGTGACGTCGGGGCGGAGCCTGCTCCCTGCGGGTGTCGTCGCCGTCGAAGGCACGTTTGGTGAAGGCAGCGCCGTCGAGGTGGTCGAGAGGTCCGGCGACCTCATCGGCAAGGGTCTCGCCGGGCTGAGCGCACACGCAGTGCGGGAGTCGATCGGCGCCCACAGCTCCGTTGCGGGCGGCGTCGTGATCCATCGCGACGACCTCGTCGTCCTGCGCTGAGCTCCAACCGCTCCGGCCGGCACGGACTCCTGGATGCGGTGGCGCGGACCGTGCGCTGGGCGCCGAAGTCGGATGCATCCCCACCGGTCCTCTGCGCCGACACCTCGACCAGGCGGCGATGGAGTCGGGGCCGAGATCAGCTCGGGGATGGCGTGGGCCCATTCCGAACCGACTCGACGCGAGACGGCCGGGGTGGCCCTGCCCGCACGCGTTCCCGCATCGCCTCCCACGGCCACGGCGGATCCGCCGAACCCCCGAAGCGCCACGGGGTGAGGTCCTCGGCCCACCATGTGAGCCCGGCCGGTTCGTAGGTCGCCACTTCGGCAGCGTCGTCGGCGAGATTCCATGCCGGGTTGCCGTTGGCGATGAAGATGTCGAACGGGGCGTCGCGCCGGACGGCGGCGGCGTCGCGGATCGCCCGAATCACGACGACGGGGGTGTTGAACTCGCCGGGCTCGGCAAGGGTGGCGATCGCCCCGTCCCAGCGGACCGCCCGGCGCAACGGGCCCGGGTTGGGCCACGACACCGCCACCCAGATCGGGATGCGCGGTGTTTGCACCGGCACCGGCCGGAGGGTGACATCGGTGAGCGTGAAGATGCGGCCGCGGTACGTGAACGGCTCACCGCGCCACAGTCCGGCGATGATGTCGAGCGCCTCGTCGAGCATGGCGGCGCGGGTGGACATCTCTGGGGCCTCGCCGAACGCGTCGAGCTCGTGCTTCCCGGACCCGAGTCCGACGCCGAGCACCATGCGGCCGCCCGACAGGTGATCGAGCGCCGCCATCTCCCGTGCCACCTTCCACGGCCTCCGTCGCGGCAGCGGGCAGACGATCGGCCCGATCCGCATCCGTTCCGTGGCGAGCGCAACGGCGGTGAGCGCCACCGTCGTGTCGGTGAGGGGTGTCGATCGATCCCACCACATCGCCATGTGGTCCCACAGGAAGAACCCGTCCCACCCCGCGTCCTCGGCCTCTGCCGCGAGATCGGCGAGCATTCGGGCGTCGGCGCACTCGCCGAACGTGGGGACGTAGAGGGCGTACTGCACGGTGTCAGCGTGCGTCGCGTCTCGGCTGCGAGCCAGGGTCCTTTGGCCCGCCGCGTCTCCACGCCGGCCCGGCCGGTGGCTCAGCCCTTCCTGCCGAGCACCTCGCCGTTGACGAATGCGAACCACGCCGACGGCTGCGCCGCCCAAGAGTGCCAGGCGGCAGCGATGGCGGCGAGCTCGCTGTGGTCGGAGATCTCCAGCTCCTCCGCCCTGGCCACGATGTGGTCGAGCGTCATGCGGTTCGCCCACAGCTCCGCCCACTCCCGACGCGCCTGCGGGTCGGCGTAGAGCCAGGTCGTCGCCGTCGCCACGAGGTGCGTGAAGCCCGCCGCCGTGACCCACTCGAGCAGGCGGCGTCCCGCATCCGGCTCGCCGCCGTTGCGCCGCGCCATCGCGCAGTACACCTCGAGCCACCGATCGAGCAAGGGATCGTGAGGGTGGTGCGTCATCGTCCCGTAGTCGGCGTCGCGGACGGCGACGTAGCCGCCGCCGACGAGCACACGGTCGGCTTCCCGGAGTGCGGCGACCGGGTCGGCGAGGTGCTGGAGCACCTGGTGGGCGTAGACGACGTCGACCGATGCATCGGCGACGGGCAGCGCGTACGCCGACGCGGCGTCGAAGCGGACGTTGGCGACGTTGCGGTCGGCGGCGTGGCGGCGGGCGACATCGAGGACCTCGGCGGCGCTGTCGATGCCGAGCACTTCCCCGGGGGCGACGTACCGGGCGAGCCCGGTGGTGATCGACCCGGGGCCGCAGCCGACATCGACGATCCGCATCCCGGGCTTGAGGTGGGGGAGGAGGAAGCCGGCGGCCTCTTCGGCGGTGCGGCGGGCGTGGGCGGCGACGATGACGGACGGATGGCCGTGCGTGTAGGTCTCGTACGGTGCGCTTTCCATGAGGGCGAGTGTATGCGCAGCATCCACTGGGTCGGGCGGCGGGTTGGCAGCCGGGCCCTCCTTCGATACCGTGCGCCCCATGGACCCGGCCACCTACCTCACCTCGCTCAGCGCAGGCATGCCGATCGTCTACGGCGGTGATCGCATCACCTACGTGACGCCAGAGCTCGCCAAGGCGTTCGCCCCGGGGGACCGGCTCATCGTCGTGCAGACCACGGGAGACCTGCTCCACGTCCCGGGCACCGTGCACAGCATCGCCACGCATGCAGTCGACGCTGCGGCGGCGGCCTTCGACGCGATGGGCACGATCGGCGATGATCAGATCTCGGCCTTCTACGAGGCGTTCGCCATCCGGCTCGCCGACGATGCGTCGTTCGAGCCCATCGCGGCGGCCAACGACGCCGATGTCGCCTCCGCCAGGGAGCGGGGAAGGTCGGCGACCCGGCTGATCCTGTCGGACAAGATGCGCACCGACATGGTCGCCGGTCTGCGGTCGTGGCGGGACGCCGGCTCCGGACGCGGCGCCGTCGTCGACACCGTCTCCCACGACGGGTGGCGGGTGGATCTGGTCCGGGCCGGGCTCGGCGTCGTCGGATTCGTCTTCGAGGGTCGGCCCAACGTCTTCGCCGACGCCACCGGCGTGTTGCGCAGCGGCAACACGGTGGTCTTTCGCATCGGCTCGGATGCCCTCGGGACGGCGCAGGCCATCGTGGAGCATGCCCTGGACCCGGCGCTCGCCGAGGCCGGGCTGCCCGCCGGGGCGGCGTCCCTGGTCGCCAGTCCGTCGCGTGCCGCCGGCTACGCCCTCTTCTCCGACACGCGACTGGCGCTCGCAGTGGCCCGCGGGTCGGGGAGCGCCGTCGCCCAGCTCGGCGCGGTCGCCAGGCAAGCCGGGATCCCGGTGAGCCTCCACGGCACCGGTGGGGCGTGGATCGTCGCCTCCCAGCACGCAGACGCCGACGCCTTCGGCGCCGCCGTGTACCACTCGCTCGATCGCAAGGTATGCAACACGCTCAACACCTGCTGCATCGTGGAGGAGGCGGCCGACCGGCTCGTTCCCGTGTTCCTCGACGCCGTCGATCGGGCCGGGCGCCGCCGCGACGCCACCGCAAAGCTGTGGGTGGCGTCGGGCAGCGAGGGCCGTATCCCCGGTGAGTGGTTCGCCCCCGCCACCATCCGGCGGGCCGAGGGTGATGTCCAGGAGCCGCGCAGCGAGCTCATCGGCGGTGATCAGCTCGGGCGCGAGTGGGAGTGGGAGGACAGCCCCGAAGTGACGCTGGCGATCGTTCCCGACATCGCCACGGCGGTGCGGCTCTTCAACGAGCAGAGCCCCCGCTTCGTCGCCAGCCTGGTCTCGGACGACGCCGCCGAACAGGAGCACTTCTTCGCCACCATCGACGCCCCGTTCGTCGGCAACGGCTTCACCCGCTGGGTCGATGGCCAGTACGCCCTGGACAAGCCCGAGCTCGGTCTGTCGAACTGGCAGACGGGCAGGCTGTTCGGCCGGGGCGGCATCCTGAGCGGCGACTCGGTCTACACGGTCCGTAGCCGGGTCACCCAGGACGACCCCGAGATCGGGCGGTAGCGCCGAACCCGAGGTTCGGCCATGCCGGGCGCGGCATACGATCGCCTGAGATGGAGCGCACCGTACCCACGGTCGACGCAGGGCTGCACTGCCATAATCGGCCTGTGTTCATTGCTGCAGTGGAGATCGCCCCGACAGGCGTCGAAGAGTTGATCGACACGAGCCGGGTCACCGGTCTCGACGTCCTCTGGGCGGTGGTCACCATCGGTGCAGGGGTCCTGCTCGCAGGCGTGGCACGTCGCGTGGCCAGGCGTGGCCTGGCCCGCGTCGAGCATCTGCCCGACAATCTCGTCCAACTCATCGTCAAGTCGACCGGGTGGTCGATCATCGTCCTGGCGTTGGTGTTCGCCTTGCCATTCCTTGGGATCGAGATCGGTCCGATCGTCGTCGTGATCCTGCTCGTCGTTGCGGTCGTCGTGCTGTCGGGGCGGGGATTCCTGGAGAACATGGGAGCGGGCATCATCCTGCAGGCCGAGTCGGCCTTCTCTCCCGGCGATCAGATCTCGACCAACGACTGTGTGGGTCTCGTGAGAGAGGTCTCCTCACGAGCGGTCGACATCCAGGCGATCGATGGTCGTCGCGTCGTGGTACCGAACTCGAAGGTGCTCACCGAGCCGCTCGTCGTCTTCACGGCGAACTCGGAGCGACGATCCGAGCTGATCGTGGGGCTGGAGTACGGCACGGATCTCGATACCGCACGCCGCGTGCTTCTCGCCGCAACCCAGCATGCCGACGGCGTCCTGGCTTCGCCGCCCGTCGATGTGTTCGCATCGGTGTTCGGGGATTCGAGCATCGACTTCTTCGTCTGGTACTGGCATGCTCCGGACATCCGCACCGCGTACGTGGTCACCGACGCCGTTGTCCGCAGCATCGATCGTGCCTGCAAGGAGCATGGACTCACGATCGCCTTCCCGCAGCGAACGCTGTGGTGGGGTGAACCGCCTCCATCGGTGTCGTGATGATCGGCGGCAGCATCGGGCCTACGTCGCCGCCGCGATGAAGGCAGCGATCAGCTCGGCCCGACTCTCGGGGCTCTCCGCCGTCACGGCGAAGTACCAGGCTCCTGCCGGTACGCACCACGCAGCCATGTAGGCGATCTCCTCGTCGGCTTGCTCGGCGGCGGCCACCCACGCCAGAGGCGCTCCCGGTTCGAGGGAGCCGGCCTCGAAGCCCTCCAACGCTCCCGTCATCAGCTCGAGCCATTCGAGCGGCGTGAGATCGCGGCCTTCGGGGGCGGGGACCTCCGCGATGGGTGTGGCGCTCAGCGTGCGCACCACCCCGTCGACCGCCGTGTACTCGACGCTGTGCGCCCCCGGAACGCGCCCGGATACGTCGGTGCGGATCAGTCCACCCACCTCGGCCGGCAGCGCCGCGAACACCGCGGCGACCGCCTCCGGCGTGTCCGGCATCTCGATGTCATCCAAGCCCCACGGCGGCGCGTCCACGTCACGGGCCGGGGTCTCGCCTTCGGTCGGCGTCGTGGTGAGGACGGCGGTGGTGCTCGGGAGCGTCGTCTCCGGGGCCTCTCCGGCCTCGTCGCCGCCGCACGCCGTCACGAGCAAGACCAGCACTGCGCACAGTATCCACGAGCGCATGTCGGCTCCTTTCCTCGTCCACCCCCACCGTCTCGCACGCCACGACGAGACGCCACCAGGCGGACGGCCCTTCCCGGGCCCGATCGATCAGCGCTCGTCGAAGCGCCACAGGCCGGCGGTCCGCGCCGCGTCGTACGCCGCGGCGATCTCGTCCCGGCGAGGACGCCGGTCGATGGCGGCATATCGCTCGTTTCCGGCAACGCGGTGCATGGGCCGGTACTGGGCCATGATGTTGAGGTAGGTGTCGGGCGAGATCTCCTCGGCCAGCCAGGTGAAGATCGCCGCCGCCTGTGCGGTCTGTCCGGGCATGACGAGGTGGCGCACGAGCACCCCGCGACGCGCCAGGCCATCGACGCCGACACGGAGCACGCCGACCTGCCGGTGCATCTCGGTGATCGCAGCTCGCGCCACTGCCGGGTAATCGTGGGCCCTGGCCAGACGGCGCGCCGTCTCGGGCTCCCAGAACTTGAAGTCCGGCATGTAGATGTCGACGAGCCCCTCCATCAGCCGAAGCGAGGCGAGTCCGTCGTAGGCGCTCGTGTTGTAGACGAGGGGCAACCGCAGCCCGGCGGGTACCGCCGTGGCGAGCGCTTCGACGATCTGCGGGGCCACGTGCTCTGGGGTGACGAGGTTGGCGTTGTGGCATCCGGCGGCTTGGAGGCGCAGCATCAGCCGGGCCAGCGCTTCAGCGTCGTGCTCGGTGCCGGCCGGGGCCTGTGAGATGTCCCAGTTCTGGCAGAAGACACACTTGAGGTTGCAGAAGCTGAAGAAGATGGTGCCGGAGCCTCGGGTGCCTCGCAGGCAGTCCTCTTCACCGAAGTGGGGGAATGCCGACGCGACGAGCGTATGCCGTCCGACGTGGCACACACCCCGTTCGTCCGCCATCCGGTCGACACCGCAGTCTCGGGGGCAGGCGAGGCAGGAGTGCAGCTCCTCCCGGGCTGCCGCCACCTTTGCGGCGAGCTCGCCGGATCGCCACGCGGCGAGGTACGCGGGCTCGAAGTCCTCGATGAGGAAGGACTCGGCGGACCGAGCGTCCGTGGTCGACATGTCGCGACCTTCGCACCGTGGGCGGCAGCGCGGCTAGGGCCACCCGGACCGAAGTGCTTCGTCCCGACACCGGCGCAGCGAACTCCGCCGAGACATGACCCCGTAACATGCCCCGATGCCGTGGACCAACGCCGCAGACGCCGCCGCAGCACTGCGCTCGGTCGGCTACCTGCCCGACGACCGCACCGCCCAGGTGGCGTTCCTCGCCGAGCGCCTCTCCAAACCGATCCTCGCCGAAGGTCCCGCCGGTGTCGGCAAGACGGCCCTGGCTCTCGCCGTCGCCGCGGCGACTGGGCATCGCCTGGTCAGGCTCCAGTGCTACGAGGGCCTCGACGAGGCCAAGGCGCTCTACGAGTGGAACTACCACAAGCAGCTGCTTCGCCTCCAGACCGACGAGGGTCGGCGCTGGGACGAGCTGGAGGGGGATATCTTCACCGAGGACTTCCTGCTGACCCGGCCGCTGCTCGAAGCGATCCGCAGCCCCGAGCCGGTGGTGCTCCTGATAGACGAGGTCGACCGGGTGGAGGTCGAGACCGAGGCGCTGCTGCTCGAGGTGCTGGATGCCTTCCAGGTCACGATCCCGGAGTTGGGGACCATGACGGCGGCGACTCGCCCGTTCGTCGTGTTGACGTCGAACAACACACGTGAGCTGTCCGAGGCGCTCAAGCGGCGGTGTCTGTTCCTCCACGTCGACTACCCGAGCGTCGAGCGGGAGCGGGCCATCCTGCTGAGCCGCGTGGAGGGCCTCTCCGAAGAGCTCGCCGCTCGCATCGCCGAGGTCGTCCGGTCGATCCGGCGGGTCGCGGTCCGCAAGGCGCCGTCCGTCAGCGAGAGCATCGATTGGGCCAGGACGCTGCTGGCGCTCGCCGTCGACCACGTCGATGGGGCGATCACCGCAGATACCCTCCACGTGCTCCTCAAGTACCAGACGGACATCGACAAGGTGACCCGGGAGCTGGAGCTCACCCCCTCCGGGGAGGGCTGATGCTGTCCGCGCTGACGGAGTTCAGCGCCGAGCTGCGTGCCGCCGGCATCCCGGTGTCGATGGTCGAGGTGATGGACGCAGGTGACGCGCTCCGCCACGTCGATCTCGGCGACCGGGAAGGGGTGCGAGCGGCCCTGGCGGCGACGATGGTGAAGAATGCCCGTCACCAGCGTGCCTTCGACACGGCGTTCGACGTCTTCTTCGGACTGCGATCGGCGCCCGGCGCCGGCGAGCAGGAGAACGGAACCGGCGGTGCCGGCCCGCCCGCGGCGGGAGGGGCCGGTGGCGGCGGCGAGCTCGACGAGCTGCTCGACGCCTTGGTCGGTGCGCTGTCTGCCGGGGACACGGAACGCCTCCGCGACCTGGTGCGGCACGCCGTCGACCGTCTCTCCGGCTTCCAGGCCGGGCGGCCGGTCGGTGGTCGCTACTACCTCTATCGGGTCATGCACCGTCTCGACGCCGAGCGGTTGCGGCGCCGTTTGCTCGAGGTGGCGCTGGCGGATGCGGGCGAGGACGACCTGGCGGCACGGCTCGCCGCCGAGCGAGCGTCGGACCAGATCGACCGGCTGCGCCGGGAGGTGCAGGAGGAGATCCTGCGCCGGCTCGTCGAAGACCGAGGTGTCGAGGCCGTGGCGCGCACCCTGCGGGTGCCCCTGGTCGAGGACATCGACCTCATGCACGCCACCCGGGAGGAGCTCGACGAGATCACCGCGCGGGTCATGCCGCTCGCCAGGAAGCTGGCGAGCCGGCTCGCCGCCCGCCGCCGGCACGGCCGCAAGGGGCGGCTCGACGTGCGGCGCACCATCCGCCGCTCGCTGGCGCACGGCGGCGCCCTCGTCGATCCGAAGTGGAGACCACGCCGGATCACGAAGCCCGAGCTCGTGCTGCTGTGCGACGTGTCGGGCTCCATGGCCACGTTCGCCCGGTTCACGATGCAGCTCACCTACGCCATCGGCCACCAGTTCTCCAACGTGCGCGCCTTCGCCTTCATCGATGGCATCGACGAGGTGACCGAGTTCTTCGGGCCCGGCACCGACTTCACCGAGGCGATGGGACGGATGAGCGCCGAGGCTCGCCTCGTGCGGCGAGACGGGCACAGCGACTACGGGTCGGCCCTCAACGGGTTCGCCTCCCGCTACCCCGACGCCGTCACCCCGCGGTCGACCGTCATCGTCACCGGCGACGCCCGCAACAACTACCGGGAGACGGGGAGCGAGGTCGTCGCCGCCATCGCCGATCGAGCCAGGACGCTCCACTGGCTGAACCCCGAGGCGGCCCGCTACTGGGACACCGGCGACTCGATCATGGCGACCTACGCCCCGCTCTGCGACGGGGTCCACGAGGTGCGGACGCTGCGGCAGCTCGAAGCGTTCGTCGAGCGGATCGCGCTGGCACCCCGATCGGCGCGGCAAGTGCGCCGGCTCACCTGACGCACGGCCGGATCACGGTACGGCGCTCGGTGCGACGGTGACGCCGTAGCGTTGCAGCGTCGCCATCGAACGCCGCCATGACGCGGCGAGCTGCGCATCGAGCCACGAGCCCGCCCATCCCGCCTGCACGGTCTCGGCCGCAGGCAGGATGCGATAGGTACCGGACGCCACCCAGGTCGGGGTTGCCGTGAGGCTGCGCACGGCCCACACGTCGCCACGGGGCACCGCTTCGGCGGCGAGGATGGCGCCGTCGCGTGTGAGGTCGGAACCGAGCTGCCCGGACAGGAAATTGCCCAGACCGTACGCGGCGAACTCCTCCCCGACGGCCGCCACCGGCTGGAGTACATGGGCGTGGTGGCCGATGACGAGATCGATGTTCGGCGAGGTGAGCAGCCTTGCGGCGAGCCCCACCTGGTACGCCGTCGGGGTCGAGGAGTACTCGGCGCAGCAGTGGAGGCTCACCACCACCAGGTCGGCGCCGTGGCCTCGTGCGGTCGCCGCGTCGGCAAGGAGACGGTCGACATCGATGAGCTCGGCGAGCCACGGCTTGTCCGCAGGGAGATGCAGCCCGTTCAACCACCACGTCGCCGCCAGATGGGCGACCTGTATCCCTTCTACGTCATATGTCGTGATCGACGCCGCCTCTGCCGCGTTTCGGGCGGTGCCGGCATGGCCCAGCCCCGCCGCGTCCAGCACGTCCAGGGTGTCGGTCACCCCGGCGGCACCCTGGTCGATGGAGTGGTTCGATGCGGTGGAGCACCCATCGTACCCGGCCCATGCCAGGGCATCGGCGAGCCCGGCGGGGGCGCTGAACAGCGGGTAGCCGGACAGGATGGAGTTGTCGGCCGACAGCGGGACCTCGAGATGGCAGATGGCGAGGTCGGCGGCCCCGAGCACGCTCCGCACCGGCTCGAACATCGGGCGAAAGTCGTACGCCTCGCCGCTCTCGTCGCCGTACTCGGCGGCACGATGGGTGAGCGCCAGGTGGATCAGCGTGTCGCCGGTGAAGGCCAGCGTGATGCTGGGACGCGGGGCGACCGGGATCGGGGACAGGCCCAAAGCACGGGCGAGGAACGAGGCCATCTGGTCGCGGCGAACCGGATCGTCTGGGCAGAACCGGTCATTGGCCGGCGGGTTGCACCCGAGGGTGACCCCGGCTGCGGCGAGCTTCTCGATGTCGGACTCGAAGATCGAGCCGTCGTCGTCGACGAACCTGCCCTCGTCTCGTGTCGTGTAGCCGAACCCGCGGATGAGCAGCGCCGCCATCTCGCCGCGAGTCACCGCCCGGTCCGGGCAATACCGGTCGGCGGCGCAGCCCCGAGTGATCCCCGCGGCGGCGAGTGCGTCGATGTCGGCTGCGAAGATCGAGTCCTCGTCGTCGCCGAAGGCGTCGAGCGAGGATGGCGGAAGGCGGAGCGCTCTCACCAGGAAGGCCGCCATCTGGCCCCGCGTCACGGCACGATCTGGGCAGTAGAGGTCGCCGAGCACTCCGCCGCAGCCCCGAGTGATGCCGGCGGCGGCGATCGCCTCGATGAGCGGTTCGTGGACGTTGCCGTCGTCGTCGAAGAACGTGCCGCCGGGGGGGAGCGTCACCTCGGCGGCCGCGCGTGCCGGGGGAGTGTGCGGTGTGGCCAGCATCGTGGCCGCCAGGACCGCCGCCACCGAGATCTCCCGCCACCCCATCCAGAGAGCGTATCCGAGCCCCTGCGGTGCGGTCAGGGACGAAGGGCATCATTCGGCATGCCATGCTCCGTGGCGTCCTGCACCCTCGGCGAAGCGCGTTGCCCCTTCGGCGGCGACGTCGAGGACCTCGAGACCCCGGTCACGCTCGACGGCGAGACCCTGCGCGAGGGGACGGTCGAGACCGTCCAGCATGGCGGTACGGTCGCTGCGGACCGTGGCCTGTGGAAACGATGCGATCAGCTCTGCCAGCCCGCGGGCGGCGGCGAGGGCGGCGCCGGGCGCGGCGAGACGGTTGACGAGGCCCATCGCCAGCGCCTCCTCGGCGGGGACGGGCCGGCCGGTGAGCACGACGTCCATCGCCCGCGACAGGCCGATCAGCCGGGGCAGGCGCTGGGTGCCTCCGTCGATGAGCGGGACACCCCAGCGGCGCTCGAAGCAGCCGAGCACCGCGTCTGTTGCGGCGACCCGGAGGTCGCACCACAGGGCGAGCTCGAGCCCACCCGCCACCGCGTGGCCCTCGATCGCGGCGATCGTCGGCTTGCCGACCCGAATCCGGCTCATGCCGAGGTGCCCCTCCGGGCGATCGACGAGATCGAACGCCTTGAGATCGGCGCCTGCGCAGAAGGTGCCGCCCGCCCCCGTCAGGATGCCGACGTCGGCGGCGCCGTCGTCATCGAACCGGCGCCACGCCTCGAGGAGCGCATCGGCCGTTGCGCGGTCGATGGCATTGCGGACGTCCGGGCGGTCGATGGTGACGACGGCCACCCGATCGGCGACGGAGTAGGTCACGCTCATTGCGCCTCCTCGAACCTGGAGCGCACATTCTGGCGGGTAGGCGCCGACCGATGGCGATGCCGAGTGTCACGACTCGCTCGCCACGGGTCGCCGCGAGGGTCTGTTCCGTGTCGCACCCGGCCGCTACGGTGCGCGATGGCGGTGGCGGAGAGGATGGTGCCATGTCCGTCGCCGTCGTCGTAGCGTGTGCGCTGGCGACCAGCGTCGCCCTCGGTCCGCCGTGCGCCGGTCTGCAACCGCCGGTCGCCGGCGCGGTGGTGCAACCTTTCGCCCCCGCCGGGGCCTACGCCGGGCATTGGGGCATCGACCTGGCGGCCCCCGAGGGAAGTCCGGTCAGAGCGGCCGGCGCCGGCTGGGCGACGTTCGCCGGTTCGGTCGCCGGGCGGCTGTCCGTCACCGTCGACCACGGCGGTGGCCTGAAGACGTCCGTCTCCTACCTCGGGGCCGTCGGTGTCGCTGCAGGATCCTATGTCGCGGCAGGGGCCGTGCTCGGCTCCTCCGGCGTCGCCCACGATCTCGAGGCGGTGCACTTCTCGGTGCGTCTCGACGGTGNNGCGTGCAGCGCGGCATTCTCGGCGGCACCTTCGATCCGCCCCACGTGGCGCACCTCTTCGCGGGGGAGGCGGCCTATCGGGAGCTCGGTCTCGACGTGGTCACGTTTCTCCCGGCGGGTGCGCCGTGGCAGAAGGCGGGAAGCGCGGTGTCGGCGCCCGCTCACCGCCTCGAGATGACCCGGCTGGCAACCGAACCGGCGGCGTACTTCGAGGTCGATGACCGCGAGGTGCGTCGCGACGGCTGGACCTACACCATCGACACGTTGGGCACGTTCCCCCCCGACGAGCGGGTCGTCCTCATCCTCGGGGCCGATGCCGCGCGTGGCGTGCCGACGTGGCACCGCAGCCGCGACGTGATCGACCGGGTCCGCTTCGCCATCCTGCCGAGGCCCGGGGTGGAGCGAGCGCAGGTGGATGCAGCGATGGCCGGCGCCGAGGTGGTGTGGCTCGACACGCCAGAGATCGAGCTGTCGGGCACGATGCTTCGCGCCCGCGCCCGCGCCGGTCACAGCCTGCGCTTCCTCGTTCCCGACCCGGTGTGGCGGTATGTCCTCGAGCACGGCCTCTACGGTGATTTTTGACACACCTCGCCGTTACACTGCCACCCACAGCGTCGCAGGAAGGTAGAACCATCAGCGCTGATCGAGAAGCCATCACCGCTGCCGAAGCTGCCGCCGCCGCGATCGCCGACAAGAAGGGCACTTCCATCGCCCTGCTGGACGTCTCACAGCTCGTCGTGCTCACCGACGTGTTCGTCATCGCCTCCGGGACCTCCAACCGCCACGTCAAGACCCTGGTGGAGGAGGTGGAGCATCAGCTCAAGACGTCGCTCGGTCGCCGCCCGCTCCGTCGGGAGGGTGAGGACCACAACCGATGGGTGCTGCTCGACTACGGCGACATGGTGGTGCACGTCTTCGACGACGAGACCCGCCGGTACTACGACCTCGAGCGGCTCTGGGCAGACGCGCCCCGGCTGGAGTTCGATGAAGAGGTGGCCGCCGAGGCCTGATACACTTCCCCCCGCTCGCCACAGCGAGCCTCGGGGCTGTAGCTCAGTTTGGCAGAGCGCTTGCATGGCATGCAAGANNTCGAAGAGGTGCCCATACACGTCGTAGGCGGTGCGGATGGAGGCGTGGCCGAGCCGTTTCGAGATCACGTACGGGTCCTCCCCGGCAGCAATGAGGAGCGCCACGTGGGTGTGGCGGAGGTCGTGGGGCCGCATCGGCTCGCCGACAGACGCTCGGACAGCGGGATTCCACTCACGGCGTCGAAAAAGGCTCAGGCGCAGCGGTCCGCCTTGGGGAGCGGTGAAGACGAGGGATTCCCGACCCGGGTGGGCTGTCAGGTGGGCGGCGAGCTCTTCGACCAGGAAGCCCGGGATTTCGACGGTGCGACGGGCGGCTGGCGTCTTGAGCGGCTCCTCGACACGCAGTCGCCTGCGGAGCAGATCGAGGCGGTCGGTGCGCAGCGCCGTCAGCTCGCCAGGACGAAGCCCCGTGTATGCGCCGGCGAGCACGAAGGCTCGGTAGCGCGGCCGGATGGCCCCTGCGAGGAGCTCGATCTCCTCGATGGACAGGAAGCGCTTGTCGGTCTGGTCGATGCGGGGGAGCACGACGCGGCGACAGGGTGAGCGCGCCAGGCGGCCGTCCTCGACGGCAACATCGAGCGCCAGCTGCAGCAAGGTGTACGCCCGGCGGATCGTCGAGGCGGAGTATCCCCTGTTGGCCAGGTCGGCGACCCATGCCCTCACGTCAGCTGACTCGATACTCGAGATCGGTGCAGCTCCGAACGTGGGGAGGATGAGGCTGCGGATGACGGAACTGTCGCTCGCCCGGGTCGAGTCGGCGAGGTTGACTCGGGCAGACTGCACGACGGTGTTCCACTCGCCGAACGTGATCCGGCCCAGCCTCGGGTCGGCCCATCGGCCGCGCAGCTTGTCGGCCTCGATCGTGACGAGGTAGCGCTCGGCTTCGACCTTGCGGGAGAAGTGCTTGGCGCGCTCACGACCGGTGGGGTCGCGGTAACGCACCTGGTAGCGGCCGTTCTCGAGCTTCCGAATGTGGGCCATCGTTGTTGTGCCTCCCGCTGACTGACCGTCCCTCGACCGTAGCGAAAGCATCTGACGCAGTGCGGGTTGACCCCCGAAGGCGGCTCATCTCGGATCCTGTGCGGCGACACGGCTCCTGATCCATGTCTCGACGTCGTGCGCTCGGTAGCGGAGGTGCCGGCCGACGCGGAACGAAGCGGGCCCGTCTCCTCGATACCGCCAGGCGTACAAGGTCGCAACCGGAACGCCGAGGTACTCGGCCAGCTCCTGGGCGGTGAGGAGGTCGTCGAGCTGATTCATCGATATGGCACCTGGGACGTCGAGTCCCCGGATCGTGACTCGTGGCGGTTCCCAGATGGTCCCGCCTCAGTTCCCGCGCAGCTTCACCGGTGCCCGGTCGGTTCCCAGATGGTCCCCAAGAAGTTCCCAGATCGTCCCACGCCGGTTCCCACCTGATCCCCGCGCTTCTAGGGCGGGCGTTTCTGAACCCGTCCGGGTCTACCAGCCCAATGTGTTCAGGTCATCGTGGGGTGATGTTGGTGGGGAGCTTCGAGGTGTCTGAATGATTGGCGTAAGGTCGTGTTCGTTCCAGCACATAGTCGAACAGATCTTCGAGTTGGAGTGGTCGCCAGTCGTGACGATCCGGCTCTTCGCACATGGCGAGGAGGCTCTCCCATCGCTCTGCTTCGCGACGCTGTTCCCATCGGGCGTATCGGCTCGTCTTCATGAGGCTCGGAACAGATGTAGCGAGTCGGCAGGCATCCTCTGTTCGGCCTTCTTGCGTGAGTGCTCGAGCAACATGAACCAGGATGGTGAAGATGGCGGGAGGGTGGACCTTGGTTCCGTGGATCGTGTCTTCGGCGAGTCCTGGATACATCGGCCGGTCGATGAATCGGTCCCTCACCGCGCTCGCCCATTGGAATGCGGCGCCGAGGATATCGGCGGCGCCGCCGCGTATGCTGGCTGCGAGCATGTCGGCCTGTGGTGACCGTGCCCCCGTCAGCAGGTCGATCTCTCCGACTCGTTGAACGGCGTGCGCGACGAGTTGCGGTGTCCCAAGACGGTCGGCGAGGTCGGCGACCCCGTTCCAGTAGCCCTTGGCATGGAAGTATTGACGCTGTCGTTCGGCGATCTCGGCGGCCTCCACGGTGAGGTCGAGTGCCTCCTCGAGTCTGCCCTCGCCCTCTCGGACCCCGGCGATGGTTGCTGGTGGCGCGAAGTTCTCGATGCCGAGGGTGGTCGTGGAGAAGTTGCGCAGCGTGTTCGCCAGCTCCTCGGCCTCGTGTACGCGGCCCGAGGCGAGCAGCAACACGGCTTGGTTGTTGAGGTGCTGCATCGTCTTCGGTGGATCGCCGAGTTGTTCCAGGAGCCCAGCTGCCTCGTCCATTTCGGTGATGGCGCGCTCTGCCTCGCGGTCGGAATAGGCGATGGTTGCGTGCCGGTAGAGCGCTTCGGCTCCAGCGCGGGGGTCTCCGAGACGGCGGGCCATGGCGAGGGCGTCGTCGACCATCGCAAGGCCCTCCTGAGGCCGCCCGTCGCGCCACTTCATCCACCCGAGTTGCACCATCGCCTGGGCCAGGATCGGATCATCCCGACCTTTGTTGCCGTCGACGGCTCGTTCGAGGGGAGCCGCGAACTGTGGATGGACGCCAAACGCAACGAGTCGCCGCCCGAGCGCCGAGCAGATTCGGATCGCCGCCGTACCATCGCCCTGGTCAGCCGACCACACCGTGGCGGCATACAGATCAGCACGCTTGTCGAAGATCCAGTCCCATGCATCCAGCGTCTCCGCGGTCCATTCCCTGCGGGCAGCATGTTCCGCCCCGCTGGCGAGAAGCTCGGCATGACGATTGTGGACGGGGGTGGTTCGATCGGCAGTCTGGAGTTGATGGGAGGCGTACTGCCGGATCGGTTCGAGCAGCCCGTAACTGCCGGACTCCTCCCCGAACTGGACGAGTGATGTGTCGACGAGCCTGGCCAGATCATCTTCCGCGTCGGCGCGGTCGACCAAGGACACGACATCGTCGATCGAGAATGGCGCTCTGAACACCGAGACCGCCTGCAACGTTTCCTGCTCATTCGGGGTGAGAAGGTCGAAGCTCCAGTCGAGCGCGGCGAGGAGGGATCCGTGGCGTTCGTCGAAGGACCGCCGGCGTGCGAGTAGAGGCACCAGAGCCTTGGCTCGTTCGGCGATGCGGTCGAGCGGCAACGACCGGGCGCGGGATGCAGCGAGTTCGACCGCCAGCGGCATGCCGTCGAGGGCCGCGCAGACACTCCGAACGGCAGCAGACGCTGCAGCTTCGAGATCACTTGGCAACTCGGCGTGTGACATGAACAACGCAGCGGCGTCGTCCATGGTCAACGGGTCGACTCGCATCACAGATTCACCGACGAGCCCCAAGGATTCTCGCGATGTTGCGAGAATTCGCGCATCACTCCGCTCGAGAACGGTCCGTGCGACTCGGGAAACCTCGGCGACCGACGCCTCGCACCCGTCGAATACGAGGAGGTGCGGACGAGTCTCCAGGTACCGCACGAGCGCATCGATCGGGTCGACCGTGCCGGCTGGTTGAAGGCCTACGCCGTGTGCGACCGCCAAGGCGATCGCGTCGGACGAGACGGTCTCTACGGATATCCACGCAACCTGCACGCCCGCTGGCGCATCGCGCACGGCTTCTGCGGCCAGGGTGGACTTCCCGATGCCTCCTGCACCGACGAGTGAGACGAGCCGATGCTCGGCCATCCGGGTCTTCAACTCGCCCAACTCGGCATCTCTGCCCATGAACGCGGTGTAGCGGCGCGGGACTGGCGTAGGGTCCGCCAACGACGGTGCGACCGCAGAGCCCGAGGCGGGATCAGGGCCTAGGGAGTGCTCGAGCACCTGCAACTCGAGATCCCTGAGCTGCGCCGACGGTTCAAGACCGAGTTCCTCCCGCAAGGATGTCTCGTAGGTCCTGAACGAGGACAGCGCATCAACGTGACGGCCCGCAGCGTACAAGGCTCGGATGTGGATCGACCGGAGCTCCTCATCGTATGGGTGCTCGTGGACCAGCGCACCCAGCCGAGAGAGCACAGAGGCGGACCCGTCGCCGGCTTCCGCCTCGAGAACGACCTTCTCCGCGGCCAGGCGTCGCTCGCCGTACTCGATGGCCACATCACGCAACACTCCGTGTTCCTCGATGCCTGCAAACGGCACGCCACTGCACAGCGCCAACGCCTCCCGGAGCAGATCAACACGCTCCAGCGCTTCAGCACCCTCGACAGCTTCCAGCGCATCAAGAAAGGCTGCCAAGTCAACCGACCTACGAGGCAAAAACAAGCAGTACGAGCCCTGACGTGATTCGATATCGCAGCCCAGCTGCCTTCGCAGGTTCGAAACGTACGTCGCAACGGAGCGAGCCGCACGACTCGGGACTGCATCGCCCCACACCGCCTCCGATATCCGATCAGCAGATACGAACTCGCCGACGTTGGCCGCCAGCACCGCCAACACCGCCCGCTGTTTCGAACCTCCAAGGCTGATAGGGGCACCCGACTCATCCTCGGCTCGGACGGCACCGACAATCGAAATACGCATATTTGGACCCTAGCCAAGTTCCCCCGACCGCCTCTTGCGACTCGGTTCGGTGCGACGCAGGATGCTGTGTCCCTGTTGGTGGGTGGTCGTGTGACCCCGTTGGATGCCGGGTCGCGGGTCGTTACCTCCGCCAGTCGATCACTCGTACCCGATCACCTGATACCTAGCAGCAACGTCCACTTCGGCGAGTGTCCAGGATCGGCATTTCGTGCGTTGGCCGATGCGCCGCGACGACGCCACGGGTGGGCGCAAAGCGCGCGACTTGCCCCTGGGTCCGAAGGCTCGTCGGCGCATTCGGGGACCGTCGTCTAGGAAGGCTTGCGAGCGATCCACGCCGTTTCGGCCGGCCAGTGATCGGCCCCAATCGGCCGTGACGTAGTCGCGCATCTCACTGCCGCGTGAGGTGCACGTACCTCGATGAAGTCAACCACCACTCTTGCGAAGCCCGAGATTGTCATGGTTCGACGGTTTTCGGCCAATTCCCTCGTCACCGAGGACGCGTCCCGGACAGGGCATGGCAGTCTTGAA
>DKBA01000029.1 GCA_002450985.1 Acidimicrobiia bacterium UBA6912 | reverse complement strand
GCACGATGACCAACGAGTACAGCCCCTGGGCCGTTGGCTGGGCGACGTTTGCCGGGATCATGTTGATCATGGTCGGCTTCTTCCACGCCATGTCCGGCCTCATCGCCATCTTCGACGACACCTTCTACGTCGTGGGCCGCGAGTACATCTTCGAGTTCGACGTCACCGCCTGGGGATGGACCCACCTCATCTGGGGCATCATCGTCGTGGCGGCGGGATTCGGGATCTTCAGCGGGAACGTTCTCGCCCGCACGCTCGGCGTTTTCGCTGCGGGCCTGAGCATGCTCGTGAACTTCGCATGGCTGCCGTATTACCCGGTGTGGTCGATCCTGATGATCGCCATCGCAGTGGCTGTCATCTGGGCGCTCACCGTGCACGGACGCGACATCTCCACGGCGCGCGTCTGACAGCGTTCCGTCCGCGCGGGATGGTCACTCGTGCAGAGCCCACTCGTGCCAGAGCCGCGAGCCCCAGCGAGGGAGCACTCTCCGGCCGGAGCTCGGTTCTACCATCGTGGCTGTGTCGCGCTCGCCGCAGTCTGAGCATCGCGCCGTGAGGCGGTACTTCGCGGCAGACCCCCATCAGTCGCGGGTGCGGAGGGCAGCCGATGCCTGGTTGGCTGTCACCGGCCTCGTACTCGTCGTGTGGGCTGCCGCCAACTTCGACCGCGTCAACGAACTGGAGCAGGCGCTCGTCGATCTCTCGCAGAGTGTTCCTCTGTGGTTCGAGCAGACCTACCGGGTCGCCTTCTTCGGTGGGCTCCTGCTCGTCGTGATCCTCACGGCTGCGGTGATCGCGCAGGGACGCGCCCGCCTCGATCTCCTTCGCGACATCGGCCTCGCCGTCGCCGCCACCGTTGGGATGGCACTGGCGGCGGTTTGGTGGTTGAACGAGTCTGTTCCCGCCGTCTTGCCGGAGTTCACCGACGGGAGCGCCGCCGGGACGTTCCCCATCCTGCGCGTCGCCATCCTCACCGGTGTCGTCGTCGTGGCATCGCCCCACCTGGCCCGCCCGATCCGCCGCTTCGGCTGGCTGATGATCGGGCTGGTTGCCGTCTCGGGATTCGGGCTCGGCTTCGGGCTGCCCACGGACGCAGTCGGCGGTATCGGGCTCGGGTTCATCGCCGGCGGTACGGTCATGCTCGTCTTCGGCTCACCGACGGGCTACCCCGATCGCGCCGTGGTCGCCGCTGCGCTCGGCGANNACGAGGATCGAGGTCAAGGCATACGGACGCGACGCGACCGATGCGCAGCTCGCCGCAAGGGCGTGGCGCTTCCTGTGGTACCGGGAGAGCGGTCAAACCTTCACGTACAGCCGCCTCCAGGCGGTCGAGCACGAGGCCCTCGTCATGCTGACCGCCAAGCACCACGGGGTCGCCACCCCCGATGTCCTCGCCGTCGGGATCGGCGGTTGCGACATGGCGCTCCTCGCCGTCGCCCCTCGCGGTGAATCGATGACCCACGCACCACTCACCTCGGCGGCGCTGGGCGCCGCCTGGCGTGCGGTGGATCACCTGCATCGGGCACGAATCGCCCACGGCTCGCTCACACTGGAAGCCGTGGCCCTCGAGGGCGGAACACCGGTGATCGGTGATCTCGGCGCAGCCTCGCTGGGCGCCACGGACCCCCGACTGAACCTCGACGTCGTCTCGT
Organism: Acidimicrobiia bacterium UBA6912; assembly: GCA_002450985.1. Taxonomy (GTDB): domain Bacteria; phylum Actinomycetota; class Acidimicrobiia; order Spongiisociales; family UBA5794; genus UBA6912. Next base: position 4,596 of record DKBA01000029.1, on the reverse strand, counting down.
TCCTGTACGCGACCGCCGTCGAGGTCGGGAGTGAGGCCGCGGTCGCCGCCGCCCTCTCCGGGCTGGGGGACGACCGCCTCGCGGCAGCGTTGCCTTACCTCCAATCCCCGGCACTCACCCGCGACCAGCGCCGACGAGTCGATGATCCAGATGCTCTCGTCACCGAATTGCGGGACGCCGTCGCCCGTATCACCTCTGCCGAGCTGCCCGAGCCTGCGCGCCTGCGTCGCATCCGCGTGCAGGACCTCATCATGCCGTTGCTCTCGTTGGTGGCCGCCTCCGCCTTGCTCGGCATGCTGTCCGACATCGATTTCGCCGCAGTGTGGGATGTCGCACAGGACGCCAGTTGGGCCTGGATCGTCGTGGGGTTCGGCATCGGTCAAGCCGTCTTCTTCCCCGACGCCACCGGGATGCTCTACGCCACGGGTTACCCGCTCCCGCTCAAACCCCTCGTCGTGCTCCAGATCTCGGCGAGGTGGATCGGGCTGGCGGTCCCGAGCGCCGCCGGGCGGGTGGCGATGAACACCATGTTCCTCAGGAAGTACGGCGTCGAGCCGGCTCTCGCCCTCACTCAGGGGGTCCTCGACGGCCTCGCCGGATTCGTCACCGAAGCGGGAACCCTGCTCATCGCGCTGGTCTCGTCGGACCTGATGCTGGATCTCGACACCGGGGACATCAACTGGCCGCTGCTCCTGGCGATCGTCGGCGTCCTCATCGTCGGCGCGATCGTCGCCGTCCTCAGGATCGAGCGCCTCCGCCAGAGCCTGCTTCCCGCGCTCCACAAGGCGTGGGACATGCTGTGGAATCTCCTGCGGGACCCGGGCCGAACGTTCGGGCTGCTCGGGAGCAACCTCGCCTCCCGAGTCGTCCTCGCCGTGACCTTGTGGTGCGTTCTCCAGGCCATCGGGACGCCGCTCCCGTTGGTGACGGTGCTGGTGGTCACCGTTGCGACGAATCTGTTGGCCGGGCTTGTGCCGATTCCGGGTGGTATCGGCGTTGCCGAAGCCGTGCTGACCTCGCTCCTCACCATCGCCGGCCTGGGCGCCGAGGAGGCCTTCACCGCGGCCGTGATCTTCCGGATCGCCACCTTCTACATCCCAGCGGGTGAGGGCTTCTTCGCCATGAGGTGGTTGGAGAACACCGGCCACCTCTGAGAGCTGCAACCTGGTATGGGTGGCATCCGGCGCAGTGCGCGAAGGTCGACATCGAGCCGAACCGTGAACGTGGCGATTCTGAATGGCGAGGACGGGACAGATGCTGGAGCATCACCGGGCACCCCGGCGCACGTGCCGCCGGGGGTCATCGGAGTCGAGAAGTCGATGAGTCGAGGCCGGCAGGAATCCTCGCCGGGACGACCACGATTGCTTCAGTAGGAGGACTGTGCGATGCCGGGACGAATTGGACGGAGAGGGGTTGGCCCCGGGCGACGACCCGTTGTTGCGGCCGCGGCGACCGGCGCCGTGGTGGCGGGAGCCGCCGGAGCCGCACGGCGCGGCGCCCCTGTTGGAAACCGCTACCAGATGCGACAGCGGATGTTCGCGATCGGTGACGACTTCTACATCGAGGACGAGCAGGGCCGGCGTGCCTTCAAGGTCGATGGGAAGGCGCTCAGGGTGCGCTCGACGCTGAAGTTCGAGGACGCCTCCGGTCGTGAGCTGTACAAGATCCAGGAGAAGCTTGCGCGGGTGCGCGACTCGATGACGATCGAGCGCACCGACGGCGGCGCAGCGGCCAGGGTCCACAACGCGTTGATCACGCCGCTGCGCGACCGTTGGACCATCGACGTGCCCGGCGGTGCCGACCTGAACGCCCAGGGCAACATCGTTCAGCACGAATACCGCATCGAGCGAGGCGGCTCGACGGTCGCAACCGTCTCGAAGAAGTGGTTCCGGGTCCGCGACTCGTACGGAGTCGAGATCGCTCCCGGCCAGGACGACGCCTTGATTCTCGCCATCACCGTCGTCATCGACATGATGGCCCACCAGGGCCGCTGACCCACAGCCCCCATCACCACTCGAAGGATGCAACCCATGGATTTCAACGACATCGGCCCGCTGCAGCTCCTCGTGGTCGGGTTCGGTCCCGAGGCCGAGTTTCAAGGCCTTGTACTCGACGAGCTCGAGCGCCTCACCGCACGCGGCCTCATCAGGGTGATCGACCTACGATTCGTCGCCAAGGAGCACGACGGTGGTCTCACCGCCCTCGAGATGAGCGGCCTCGACGACCAGGAGGCTGCCGAGTTCGGCGACGTGATCGACCGCCTCATCGGCATCGCCGATGTTGGAGGCCAGGGGACCGCAGGCGATGATGGGTTCGACCGCTCGTTCGGCCTCGGACCGGACGAGCTCGCCACCCTGGCGGAGGATCTCGAGCCGGGCCACTCCGTCGGGCTCCTGCTCTTCGAGCACTCCTGGGCCGCCGAGCTGAAGGCCGCCATCCGCACGACGGGGGGGTACCCGATCGCTCAAGGCTTCCTCACGCCTGAGGCGGCGATGATGGTCGGGGCCGAGGTCCAGGCCATCGCCGAAGCAGAGGCCGCCATCGAGCTCGCCGACGCCGTCGCCGGTGCCGCCATGCTCGACGCGATGGCAGCGGTGGCCACAGCCGAGGACATCAAGACCCAGGCGGCGATCGAGACGGTGCAAGCGTTGATGGTCTCGGGGTTGATCATCGATGCGGCGGCAGAGGAGGCGATCGAAGCGCTCGTCGCCGCCGAGCTGGTCGAGAGCGCCGCGGTCGACGCCGCTGCCGGGGTCGTCGCTGCCGCCGCCGAGGAGACCGAGGAGGCCCTCGCCGCCCTCCGTGCCGCCGAGTCGGCCCTCTGATCGCAGGGGCCGCCGAGCACGGCGAAGGCGCCGAGGAGATCCTCCTGTTGCTCCGGCCGAAGGGCGGGGGGATGCACCGTTCTCGAGGACGTGGACCCTCGACGACGTCGAAAGGCTCGACCNNGCCGTGGCATGCTCGGCGCCAACATGTGGGACTACGTCGACGACGCCAACCGACGGTGCCCCGCTCAACGGTGCCAAGACGTACCGGCTAGCTAGCTAGGCAGCTCGACTGCCGCTCGCACGGGGCCTGGAGGATTGCGATCATGGACACGACCACCTGCCGCGGCGGAAGCGCACCGACACCATCTCTCGGACTCGATCCGAGGAGGACGCCGGGCCCACAGCCGGTCGCTTCGGGCGGCGGGAGTCGGACCGGACCTTGGGAGCAGGAAGGAACGAGGCAAGGATGGTCGACCTCTTCGTGTTCAGCGGGCTGTTGCTCGCCTTCGCGCTCACGTCGCGGCGTCTGGAACGCGTCTGGATAGGTGCGCCTATCGCGTTCACGATCGCCGGATTCCTGGTTGCAGAGCTGAGTTCCGCGGGATTCGATCTGCCGCCGTCGACCGTCCATCACCTGGCGGAGGCGGTCTTGGTCGTGTTGCTGTTCCACGATGCATCAAACGTGCACCTCGCCGACCTCCGCGCGGAATCGGGCATCGTCGGCCGTCTGCTGGTGATCGGACTACCGATCACCATCGCCGCCGGCTATGCGGTCGGTTGGCTACTCCTCCCGGTACCCTCGACCGGGCTGCTCCTCTTGCTCGCCGCTGCGCTCGCTCCCACCGACGCAGGGTTGGGCGCAGCCACCGTCGCCAACCCGGTCGTGCCGCTGCGCGTGCGCAGCGTCCTGAACGTCGAGAGCGGACTCAACGACGGGCTCGCCACCCCGGTGGTACTCGCAGCGCTGGCCCTCGTGGCCGGACATTACGAGCCGGGAGGGCTCGTCATCGATCTCGTGATCGGCGTGGTGGCGGGCGCGGCGGTAGGCATCGTGGGTGGCAGGTGGATGACGTGGGCAGATGCCCACGGTTGGACGACCAATGGCGGCCGCGCCGTCGCCATGGTGGCGCTCCCCTTCCTCGCCTACTTCACGGCGTCGTTGCTCGAGGCCAACGGTTTCATCGCCGCGTTCGTTGCCGGGATCGGTTTTGCCGCCGTGGCGGCACCGCTCGCTCACGCCGAGGACGCCGGGATCGTCGTCGAATCGCTGGCCGACGGGCTCGGCGCCGCCGTGTGGTACGTGTTCGGGGCGACGATCGGCCCCATCGTCGCCGACATCGCAGGGTGGGAACCCATCCTTTTTGCGGTGCTGTCGCTCACTGCGTTGCGCATGGTGCCGGTCGCCGTTGCTCTCCTGGGCTCGGGGCTCCGTCCGCAAACGGTGTGGTTCATCGGCTGGTTCGGGCCGCGCGGCCTCGCTTCCCTCATCTTCGCCCTCCTGTCGATCGAGGAGCTCGGCGACGAGGAGGGAGTGCTGTCGGCGGAGCACCGCGCCGTCCTCGCCACGATCGGCCTGACGGTGCTGCTCAGCGTGTTCGCCCACGGCCTCAGTGGTACCCCGCTCGCCGACCGGTACGGACGGTGGTTCTCGCGCGAGCGTCCCCGAGTCGAGGCCTCCGGGTCGGTCGTCGAACCGGGATGAACGACCGAGAGGCGTCCCCAGGAGATTGCGGAACCTGAATAGCCCCGACAGGAGCGATCCGGTAGGTTCGATGGTGTCGTTGCATCCCCGGGGAGGAGACCTCGCATGGCGGTTGTCGAGTACGAG